>JAJYXU010000006.1 GCA_021801605.1 Bacteroidota bacterium | reverse complement strand
TAAAAAAGGAGCGTTCACAGGCGCCAATACAGACAAACAGGGATTACTTGAAGCGGCCGATAGCGGAACATTTTTTCTTGATGAAATTGCCGATATTTCCACTGCACTTCAAGCAAAACTTTTGCGTGTATTGGAAAATAGAGAGATCATACGACTTGGCGATGTTAAAGTAAAAAAAGTTGATGCCCGGATTATTGCCGCAACAAATAAAGATCTGCAAGCACTTGTAAAAGATGGCTCTTTCCGAGAAGATTTATTTTACAGATTGAATGTTTTTCCTATCCGCATTCCGCCGCTTCGCGAAAGGAGAAGTGATATTCCATTGCTGGTAGATTTCTTTATTAAAAAAATCGGCAAGAAAGATATGTTAATTGATTCTGCCGCTATAAAGAAATTAGAGAGCTATTACTGGCCTGGAAATATCCGTCAATTAATAAATGTAATTCATCGCGCTCTGATTCTTTGCGACGGAGATAAATTACACGCCGACCACATTATTCTTGAAGATCAGGCTGTCGTGGAAACATTTCAAGGCACACTTAGGGAATACGAAATGCTGCTTCTTAAAAAACGGCTGGAGGAATTTAATCACAATAGGACATTGACTGCTAAATCTTTGGATGTTTCTGTTAGATGGATTCAACTGAAACTGAAAGAAATGGGCGAGCAATAAAATGTCTTCACTTACATCGGAAATATTGTTCGAAAAATTTCAGATAATTGAAGTTCTTAAGAAAGATGAGCATGCTGCTGTATTTCTTGCTAATCATATTTATCTAAGTAAAAAAATTATTCTCAAAGTTCTTAACACGCAAAAACTACCCGATCCTTCAATGGTAGAGCGGTTCAAGCGGGAAGGAAAAATTCTTGCCAAGCTCGATCATCCGAACATTATCAAAGTTCTCGATTTCGGCATGAGCAAAGAATTTTTTTACATTTCATTTGAATATATAGAAGGAGAATCTCTCCGCAACATTTTCAAAACTAAAACTCTTTCACATGAACAAAAAGAACATGTGATGATTCAAATCTTAAAAGGATTAGATTACGCACACAAGAATCAAATTATACACCGTGACATCAAGCCGGAAAATATTTTTGTTGATAAGAATCTCAATGTAAAATTGGGTGACTTTGGATTAGCTCTTTCTGCTGAAGATAATTTCGTAACAAATCCCTATTCAATTGTTGGAACGCCGAGTTATATGAGTCCGGAACAGGTGCGCGGCGCAAAACTTACGCCACAGAGTGATATTTTTTCTGCCGGGGTTGTGCTGTTTGAACTCTTTACCGGGAAGAATCCTTTCTTGCGGGATAATGTTAGTCTTACGTTGAATGAAATAATGGCTTACGATGAAAATGAAGTTTCTAAAATGGCGGAAGAGCAGCCGGAATTAATAAAAGATATTCTCTTCAATATGTTGAAGAAGAATGTGAACCAGCGTTATGAATCGGCGGAAGAAATTTTAGATCAACTGAATGTCCATATTGATCAGCCGACAATTGTAATCAACAATGTTGATAGAGAAGGAAATAAATCAAAACTTGCCTGGATTTTTATTGCTCTAATTCTTCTTGGCGTGGTTGCAATTTTTGTTCTCCCGGTGTTGAATCAGCAGAGTCAGAATAAATCTATGCCTAACAATAATAAAGAAAATGTTATACTAAATAATGATTCTGCCGGACAAAACATTTCACAACAGCCAAATCAGCAAACAAAAGATCAAGTTGATTTGAGCAAATTGAAAGAACCGATTGTTGAAAATAGAAATCAAGAGTCTTCACAAAAAGGGGACACAAATAAACCGTTACAAAATTCTAATCCGGACCAAAATAAATCAATTGGTTACGGCGGATTATTTATTTCCGCTGATCCTTGGGTTGATATTTATATTAACGGTGAAAAATTTGATACAACACCTTTGAACAAACCCATTAAATTAATTGAAGGAAACTATACGCTGAATTTGGTTAATCCTGATTATCCACCTTACCCCACACAAATGGTGAAAATCAAAGCTGATTCAGTCACGCGACTTAACATAAATCTCAACTCCAAGATGGGTTTTATTAATTTCAATTCTAATCCGTGGGGAGAAGTTTATGTGAATGGTGAGAAAAAAGGAACAACACCATTGCGTTTAGTAAGAGTCGCTCCAGGTTTAATTGGGATAAAGGTTAAAAGAAGCAATTACAAAGACATTGATACTTTCTATAACGTCCGGGCTGGTGATACACTTAGACTCAACTTTACTTTAAGGAACAAATAAATTGTTTGGCGTTAAACATTTATGTAAAAAGAGTTTTTAAAAAATGAAAAAGATATTACTAATTGTATTCATTTTATTTGTCGTTGGAATTAGCGAAGCGCAATTACGGTGGCGTGTAGTTGGTAAAATGCCTTATCCGGTCTCAGGCGGTCAGGTTGTTTATGATATTGCGGCTCAAAGCAGTAAAATTTATATTCTGGGCGGATACTCAGATTCATTGCAAAGCGCAGTTGATTGGATTCAAGAATATGATGTAGAAAAAAATACATGGCAGATGGTTGGAAGAATGCTTCAGCCAAGAGATCAGTTTGTTGCAGATATTTGGAAGAGCAGTATTATGTACTTCGGCGGGACGGTTGATGCCTCCACTGATAAGTACGCAATTGAATCTTGGGATTATAAAATTGTTTCAAATCTTGCATCCGTATATGATCGGAATAAAAATTTCGGAAGATTATTTTCAACAGGCCAAATTGTGGGAGGAAAATTTTATATCATTGGAGGTGATCCATCAACCTCCGGAGACACACTCTCATACATTCAAGCATACAACTTAAGTGCAAAACAAAATGGAATTTCTTTTAACTCTTCTTCACCCGATCCACCTCGCCAGCGTATGACGTTTATAGTTGGCGATAACATTTACATTTTTGGCGGCGTAATAAATGGTGTGATGAAAGCGATTCAAAAATTTAATATAAGTACACAGAATTTAGTTGACCTGCCGGAACAATTAAATGAATCCCGCGCTGCAGGATCTGCGGTTTACAATCCGCTTAGCCAAAAGGGATTTCTAATCGGCGGTTATAATGAAACTTTAACGGCGTTGAATACGGTTGAACAGGTAGAAATTCAACCGGACGGTTCTTTAAAAATCACACAATCGTTACCGATGACATACGCTCGTTCCGGGTTGATGGCGGTTGCTTACAAAAATGGGTTTGTTGCTGTTTTTGGAGGCAGAACAGAACGCGGGCACCTTGGCAAAGTCGTTCCTTATATTGAAATTCTTGATGAAGCGTTGTCGATTCAAGACAATAACGAATTGCCGAAAGAATTTTTGCTCGACCAGAATTTCCCGAATCCGTTTAATCCATCTACTGTTATCAGCTATCAAGTGTCTACTGTCTGCCAGGTTCAGTTGAAAATTTTTGATTCTCTCGGGAAAGAAATAACTGCATTGGTTAACGAAGAAAAAACACCCGGTAAATATCAAGTTAGCTGGGATGGTGAAGACAAAAACGGCAACAAGGTTCCGAGTGGAATTTATTTTTATAGAATGACAGCAGGTAATTATTCATTAACAAAAAAAATGCTTTTGCTCAAATGATAAAAAAATTATTTCTGATAATATTTCTTTTCCTGGGGGTATCGTTAACTTATTCTCAAGATGTTACTTTCGATAAAGTCCAGCAGGAATATGCAAAGTTTGATTATGATAAGGTCATAAAACTTTCCGATCAACTGATAGCAAAAGGAAATATTAGCGATTCTCTCTTAATCGAACTTCATTTGATGCGCGCGACCGTTTTCTATTCTAATGGAGCGGATTCATCAACAAGAAAAAGCTTTGAAAATATTCTAAAGATTAAAAGAAATTATCTTCCCGATCCCTTAACAACTTCGCCCAAGTTGATCTCTATCTTTAACGAAGTTAAAGCTGACTTTATTAGAAAGAATCAGGATGTGGATGTAGTTCAACCGGCGGATTCTATAAAACCCAAACAAGAAGTAAAATATTTAAATCAATTTCCCGCTGTTGGCGCAGTTGTAAAAAATTTATTGTTACCCGGACTTGGTCAACTTCATCATGGAAATTTAACCAAGGGTTGGCTTAGTACAGCCGCATCTACTCTTAATATCGGCGCAGTAATTTATTTTACAATTGATGCGAACAAGAAACAGGATAATTATCTGAAAGAAACAGATAACTTTCTCATTCAGCAAAAGTACGATGAATATAATAAATCGTTCAGACTAAGAAACACATTTATAATTACATATGCGGTTCTCTGGCTCTATAGTCAAATTGACCTTCTTTTTTTTACAAGTGAAAATGAACCAACCCGGTCAGAGCAAGTTAGCAGCTATATTGATTCGAGTCCATACGGAAATAATTTCCAATTAGGTTTTCGTATTCCATTCTGATTTCTCCCCGTTAGTTACAGATCAAAGGTCATCCCAACCCTATTTTTTAGTTCATGAACTTGCTAAGAATAACCGCCAGACTCAGAATTAGTTTTCTATTTACTCTGGAATTCATATATTTATACACAAAATTGTATAGAAGAAGTAATAAACTCACATGGAATTCAAATTAGAAAAAATCGGCGAAGTTGCAATTATCCACGTTTTCCTCAACAGAGCCACTCTTACCAAAGCTATATTATTCAAAGATTTTGTTTCAGAAATAATTTCCGGCGGAACAGTTAAGATTGTTATAGATATGAGCATTTGCGAGTACGTGGATTCAACATTTCTTGGCGCTATGGTTGCGCTATTAAAAAAAACAAACTCGCTTAATGGAGACTTGCGTTTAGTCTATAATGAGGGGATGCCATCTTTGGTTTTTGTTTTAACGCGGATGGATAAAGTATTCAAAGTTTTTCCCGGACTAGATGAGGCGGTGGAAAGTTTTTCGGGCGAGAAACCAAAACTTGAGTGGAAATAATTTTAGCTCTCCAGATAAACAATTTTATAAACTTTATCATATTGACGTACGCGCTCTTTGCATAAAATTGTGATGTCATTTCCTTTAGGCGCAGCATTTAATTCATTCTCGTCTTGCATCATTTTTTCTATTGTTAGCTCAACAACTCCGGTTGTGCTGCCAATAATATAAATGGGATCGCCGATTTTTAATTCATCTGCCTCTATTCTTATAAATGCAACTCCGCTTTTTTTGTAGTAATTAAGAACTTTGCCGATATATGCTTTTCGAGTCGTAGCAATACTACCGTAAGTCTTAGCATAACTTTCAGATCCCGGTTGACCGAAATAAAAACCTGGAGAGAAGCCGCGGTTATAAACTCTTTCTAATTTTTCCACAAACTCTTTTTTCTTTTCATCATCGAGTTTATTTTCAAAATAAAGATCTATCGCCTTTCGGTAGGTTGACACAACATTTGCAATATATTCGGAACTTCTTTTCCTTCCTTCAATTTTGAAAGAATCAATTCCCGCTTCGATTAGTTTATCTAAAAATTCTATAGTGCATAAATCCTTTGGGGATAAAACGTAATCTTCACCTAAAATCAGTTCAAATTTTTCATCGCTGTCAATAATTTGATATTCTCTTCTGCATGGTTGTAAACATTCTCCTCTATTTGCGCTTTTACCAAAAACTTCGTGACTCATAAAACATCTTCCACTCAGAGCAATACACATTGCACCGTGAACAAATGTCTCGATCTCGATGTTGGATTTGTTTTTAATCTCTTTGATTTTATCAAGAGTACATTCTCTTGCAAGTACGACTCGTTTAGCACCTAACCTCTCGTAAAATTTTACAGTGGCAGAATTTGATGATGAAGCCTGAGTGCTAACGCAGAAAGGCATATCGTAGTCAACACATTTTTGAATCACCGCCATATCCCAGCATATAATCATATCGATTCCTGCATCTCTGGCGGCGCATACAATTTTATCAAGCTCATCCAATTCTTCTTCGAAAACTATTGTATTAAGAGTCAGATGAGTTTTAACATTGTGCTCTTTGCAATACGCAGCAATTTTTGGAAGGTCTGGCAGATCAAAGTTATTTGCAGCGGCACGCATGTTTAAGGATTTTACTCCAAAGTAAACGGCATTGGCACTGGCTTCAATTGCGGCACTTAACATTGTCCAATTGCCGGCTGGAGCCAAAAGTTCGGGCTTTTTAATATTATATTTTTCCATACAACGCAATAATAAGAAAAGTTGTGTAATTATTTCTTGTTAAGCTATTTTCCCATTTAACAATTTATACATGTATGCGAAAAAATTTTATATTTGCTCTTGCTGGAGTTGGCTCTATGTTGATTTGGGCCATAAAACTTGGGGATTGGGTTCCCTTTGTTATCGGCTCTTCAATTGTGCTGTTTGTGTTTATCGTTCAATCAGTATTTATGGATGATATAAATCTGAAGGATAAAAATGAAAAGATGCAGAAAATGCAGATAGCAATATTGATAGATTTTAATAAGCAGTATGGCTTCTGGATATTCGCCTCAGTGCTATGCATTTGCTTCTACCTGCTTTTCAAATTTTATCATAACGCCGATTCTCGTTAAAGCATTGTCTATTATTCCTCAGACTAATTTATTATCTTACATTAAAATTATTTATGATTGCTGTTGAATGGGTAACAAAGAAGAAAATATTCTTAATAAGATTTGCCAGATAACCGAAAGCGACACCGGCTTTGTTTTTAAATCAGACGGTTTGGAAAAAAATATTTTATTCTCAATTGGCGGTCTAAAACGAGACGATAAAAACCTTCAAACGATAATTAAAACAATTGCGGCAAAAAAGGAACCAACTCTTACCGGTATCAGACAATCGAGTGCATATAAAGCTTACGTCCATGAATACGGTTATAAAACTTTCTATAAAGAATTATTTTTAAAAGAAGAAAAATCGAAATACTATCTATTGTTGTTTTCGAAAAATAAGTTACCGGACGTAAAAACATGTCACACAAATATTGCTTCTTTATTAGATGAGCTGAAAAACGAAATATCGGGAACGCTAACATTGAAGAGAGACAGAAGTCCACAACACCTACTTACTGAAGCGGAAATTCAGCAGACTATAAAAGAAACCATCAACAGTATTAATACTGTTTTGTTTTCTACTAGTCCGGATGGTTCGGAATTTAATTTTATTACCGAAGCCGTAAGAACGCTTTTTGGTTATTCACCGGAGGAAATTTATCAGAACAAGTATCGTGTGCTTAAATCAATTCACGAGTCCGACTTTGCTCGGTTCAAAGATTTCATAAACAAATTAAGAAATAAAGAAGACGCTGTTGTTGAATACCGCATGAAAGACCGTTTTGGGAAAGAACACTGGGTGCGTCATTTCGCAAATCCAATTATTAAAAACGATGAAGTGGTTCGCATTGTCGGAGTAATTCAAGAAATTACAGAGGAGAAAAAAGTTCAGCTTCGTCTCGAGAGCTCGGAGGAACGATTTAGATTGTTGATTGATACAGCGGACGATTTAATTTTTATTCTGGATGGATTCGGTTACTTCAGCATGGTAAACAAAAACGGAGCGGCGGCACTGGGCTTTACTCCCGAAGAAATGCTTGGTAAACATTTTCTTGAATTCATTGATAAAGAAGATGAGGCAAAGATAGCTGAAGCATTTAACAAAATTCTGAATTCAAACGGTATAACAACTTTTGAAACTGTCTTCTTAGACCGATTTGACAAGAGCATTACGTTTGAGATAAGTGCTAAGCCGATGATGACCAACGGTGAAGTTACAGGCATGCTTAGCTTTGGTCGTAACATAACAAAAAGAAAGCTCGACGAACAAAAAATAAAAGATTTGAATTCCAAGTTGATTGAAGCAAACCGTATTATTCTGATTGAACGGGAAAGAGCACGGAACAAAATTACTGTGCTTGAAGAAGTTAATAAACTAAAAAATGAATTCATCTCAAATGTTTCGCACGAATTAAGAACGCCGCTTGCCTCTATTGTGGGCTTTGCAGAAACGATCTTATCGGATACCGACCTTCCGAGAGATACGGTTCAAGAATTTAGTAATATTATTCTGATGGAAGGAAAACGTCTTGCAAAACTTATAAATGACATTCTTGATTTTTCACAACTCGAATCCGGCGAAGAGGAACTTCAAAAAACAAGTATGAATGTTGTTGATGTAATTAATGAAGTGGTTAAAAATCTGAACGATTTAATAACTGAAAAAAAGCTTGTTCTCTCTAAAGAATATCCGAAAGAGAAATTAGTAATCAATGCAGATAAAGAGAGAATATCAAAAGTTTTTTGGAATTTGATTTCAAACGCAATTAAATATACAAACAGCGGCGGAAGAATTTCCGTTATTATTCACGATTACGGAAAGGAAATTGAGATTGCCGTTAGCGATACCGGCGTTGGTATTCCGGAAAAAGATTTGCCTAATCTATTCCAGAAATTTAATAAAGTTCAAAAACCGGGAATGCAAATAAGCGGAACCGGTTTTGGTCTTGTAACCGCTAAACAAATAATTGATTTGCACAAAGGATTCATCAAAGCAAGAAGTCAGGTGAACAAGGGAACAACTTTTATTATTAGACTTCCAAAATAGAATTTCAGCCGAGGGTATATTGGAAAAATTAGTTTTTATTATTGACGATGAAGAATCAATTTCTAAAATGCTGGTGCACTGGGTAAAGAACCAGTGGAACTACAACTGCAAAACTTTTATTAACGGAACCGATGCATTAAATGCGCTTTCTGAAAATCCCGATTTAGTCTTACTCGATATTATGCTTCCCGATATTAACGGAAACGAAGTTTTAAGCCGCATCAAAACAAAAAATCCGCAGGTTCCTGTAATAATGCTTTCTGCTCAAGGAAGCGTTGAGGTTGCGCTGGAGTCAATCCGCCTTGGCGCATTTGATTATTTTCCCAAACCGATTGATAAAAACCGCCTCGAACCTGCAATCAGAAATGCGATAAAACATTACGATCTTGAACGTGAAGTTGAAAAATTAAAAGAGAATCTTACTAAAGAATACAGCTTCGATAACATCATCTCTGCAGACAAAAAAATGCAGGAAGCGTTCAAGATGGTGTCCAAAGTTCTTGATAATGATATTACGGTTTTGATTGAAGGAGAAAGCGGAACAGGTAAAGAATTAGTAGCACGCGCAATACATTACAACGGAAAAAGAAAAACCGCACCATTTGTTGTTGTTAACTGCGCTTCAATTCCGCGCGAACTTCTTGAAAGTGAATTATTCGGTCATGAAAAAGGAGCGTTCACAGGTGCACATGTAAGAAAGATTGGAAAGTTTGAACTTGCAAAAAGCGGAACGATTTTTCTAGATGAGATTGGCGAAATGGAGATGGCGCTTCAAGCAAAAATCTTAAGAGTGATTCAACAAAAAGAATTTGAACGAGTCGGCGGCAACGAAGTAATTAAAACCGATGTAAGAATTATTTCCGCGACAAATAGAGATTTGAAAGCCGCTGTTGAAAATAAAAATTTCCGCGAGGATCTTTATTATAGACTGAGTTCTTTCCCAATTCATATACTTCCATTGCGCGAGAGAAAGGGCGATATTGTAATTTTGATCAACCATTTTATTGATCACTTCAACATAAAACTCAATAAAAACGTAAAAGGCGTTTCTAAACAGGCACTGAAAATTATGTATGATTACGATTGGCCCGGTAACGTACGTGAACTTGAAAACACGCTTGAACGATGCATGATTTTAAGCGATGGCGATCATATTGAAATTGATTCTTTACCCGCAAACATTGCCGCTCAATTTAAAACTTTTAGTACCGGCAGTAACGGGGTTATGTTTGGAGACGACTCGCCGATTATTCCATTTGAAAGATTGAAAGAAGAAGCCATACGCCACGCATTAAAAGTTACCGAAGGAAATATAGTTGAAGCCGCGCGTAAACTTAAAATTGGCAGAGCCACTCTTTACCGCTTAATGGATAAATACAAAATTGATTCGCCGAAAGATTAACCGGAGACAAAAAGAATAAAATGGAAATAGTTGAAGAAATAATTGATGATGTAATAGTTGAGATCATTAATCTGGACAGGGCGACCTTGCGTGAAGCCGAAGAACTGAAATTTAACGTAAATGAGAAAATAACCGCCGGTTATAAAAAAGTTATAATAGATTTGACCGCTGTTGAGTTTATAGACTCTACATTTCTTGGTGTAATTGTTAATACTCTCAAGAAAGTTGCAAAGATGGGCGGTGATTTAAAATTGGTTGGCTTTAAACCCGCAATTAGATCTATGTTTGAATTAACGCGCTTGTTCAGGGTATTCGAATCATTCAGCGATTTACAAGATGCGATAAAAAGTTTTAGTAAATAAAATGCTTAAGCAATATTCATCTGAAAAACCGAATCAGACGAAAATATTGAACCTATTAATAAAAATTTATTAGATAATTCATGAAACAAGAGAACGCAAAATTATTAAACACTATTCTTCTCGTTGAAGATGAGTTCAACATTGCAAAACTTTTTAATTATAATCTTACTAAAGCCGGGTTCCAATGCGAAGTTGCCAGTAACGGAAGAGAAGGATACGAGCTCGCTGAGAAAATTAGACCAGACTTGATTATAAGCGATGTAATGATGCCCGAAGTTGATGGATATGAATTCCGCAAACTCCTTCTAAAAAATGCCGAGCTCAAACAGATTCCATTTGTTTTTCTTACTGCCAAAGGAGAAGAAGAAGACATACTTCAGGGATTTGATCTCGATATTGAAGACTATATTATTAAAACATCCAGTCCTAAAGTGGTTATAGCAAAAGTCTCGGCTATCTTAAAAAGTTTGGAAAAGGAACGCGTTAAAGTTGTTGACGAAGTTCAAAAAGCGGCAGATTCAATGGGAACCAAGGTTGTTCCGGAAGACTTTCCGCAGTTCGAAGGATTTCAAATCAAACATTGGCATATGCCGTTTAAAAATATTCCAGGCGGAGATTTTATTGATTACTTTAAATTGGACGACGATAACATTGCAATAATTATGGGCGATGTAATGGGTAAACGCTGGGGCGCATGGTATTTTGCAATTGCTTATGCCGGTTATGTTCGCAGTGCTGCCCGGTTTGTTCTGGAGTCTTCGAATGATTATCAGCCAAGTCACATATTGCAAAAAGTGAACGACTCGGTCTTCAAAGATGAAAGAATTGCCGAGGTGTTCATTACTCTTTCTATAATTATACTCGATAAAAAAAATAAAACTGCACGTTACTCAGGAGCGGGCGACCTGCCGCTTATCTTCAAATCGAAAGAAGTAAAAAGAATTGTTTCTACCGGTGTGCTGCTTGGTTTTAGTAAATCCGGTGAGTATGAAGATATTGAACTTAACCTTGAAAGCGGAGATGAATTATTTTTGATAACAGATGGAATTACTGAAGCGCGCAACAAAGCCGGCGAACTTTACGGCGAAGAAAGATTGATGCAATTTGTCGGCGGACTTAATTCTGATAATGATTCACTTGAGCAGTTGCAAAAAGAAATATTTGATTATACCGGCGGCGAAATGGATGACGATGTTAGTGTAATTGCTGTGAAAGTATTGTAAAATATATCAAAGACGTTTCCATATGCTATTGGTTATATAAAAATCTCTCCGATCTTCTTCCTTAGAAATTCAAAATACTCTTTTGTTATGGTTACTTGTTTGAAAATATCAATCACATCATCTTGTTTTATCTTTTCAAAATCTTCTTTGCGCGGGGTTATAAATATACCGCTCATATCAACTGCGGCGGGACTAATGAGTAATTGTTTTTCCGCATCTGCAAAGAATTGAATCGGTCTGTGAACTTGCCGGGGAAAAATTATAAGCCGCCAAATATCTTCTTGATAACTCACGTTCAAATTCATCATCGGTTCGTTATGCGGCTCAGAAATTTTTTTAAATGCATTTACAAAAGTTTTGAAAGCAAAAAGCAATTCGCCTTTATCTCGTGATTCGAAAGAGATAAAGTAACGGAGAAATTCCTCGAAAAATCTTACTTCGATTTTCCCGTTACCAATAACTGCCCTTGGAAGCCTGTTAACCATCTTGTTAAACTCATATTCAATGGGCATAATATTTTTTGTGCCTGCTTGAAAGTGCATATGGTCCGGCGCAGAAGAACCGCACTGAGGACCGTTATAGAAAATTGTATAATATTTTCCGAGCGCTCTTGTGAGATCTAATAGCTCCGCAAAATTTCCAACAATGGTTTGAGGAGTATGGCTTCTTTCTGAAATCGTGAAGTGTTCCGGAAATATCGGATACGGGTTGGAGAGTATAGAAAAATGTTTATTGTAAAATAAGGACATTTGTCCTCCTACTTTTACATAAAAAGGGGATCAAACTTTTGCAAAAGTAGAAAGCAGAAGTTAGATTCAAGTAGAAAGTAAAAGTGAAAATCAAGGAGGATAAATGGAGAAGAAAAAAACAAGGAGATCAATTCATCGGGAAGCAGAGTATAATCGTCTGAAGAAAAAAACAGAAGAGCATGAGTTTGTCGATAGGTTGGAGCGTGAGTTTGAATTTTCACCAAGAGTAAGCCGGGGCGTGTTGGAAGTAGTAGAAGAGATGTTCTTTGAAAATCGAGAGATAGGAAGCGGACAGATCGAGTACACGTGCGTCAGTTCAGAAGAAGGCGCAGGCAAGACGATGGAGGAGATGAAAAAGGTGAGAGTAAAGTTGACACGTGAGTTGACGAGTGACAGAGATATCCAGGTTCGAGATGGAGACAGTGGAATGCGCAAGGTACAGATACTTCGGATGACGGAAGAAGCATATGATCAAAGTGGATTGTTGACGCAAGAAGATTTAGGAAGAATACTAGGTGTGAGCAGCCGAACAGTCCGTCGGGATATAGAAGAGTTGATGGAAAAGAAAGTAAGATTGTATCTTCGAGGCATACAACGAGACATCGGCAAAGGAATCAGTCACAAGATATGGATAGTAGGATTATATTTGGAGTGGAAGACATATAGCGAGATCGAACGAATAACGGGTCACAGTGTAGGTGCAATCAAAACATATTTAAATGACTTCAGCTGTGTACTGATGGCAGAGGATCGAGGGATCAAGAGCGCCAAAGAAATAGGTTATTATATCGGACGGAGCGAACGCTTAGTAAGTGAGTATATTGAATTAATAAGAGAAGCCGGGAAGAAGGAACCACAGCGTAGGCGCATTGAAAGTATAAAGCATCAGATGCGTCACTTAGAGCGAAAAAGCCCAATAAAAAAAAGGGATTTTGGTATGGTGTGGAGGCTTCTATGAACTACAATAACCACCAGATAAGAGATAGATATGATAGCATCGGCAAGCGAGACTTCAAGAGATCACTGATAAGATTGTTGGAGAGCGACTACAAAGTACTAGGAAGCAGACGGGTGTTGATGATGTTGGCAGACGATGTAGAACAGTTGCACCAAGAATATTATCCAAGTGAAAAGAGATTGGAGTTTGGAGATGTGGTATGGCAGACAACAAAGGATGATGGACAGCGCCAGAACTACGGAAAGAAAACAGAAGACTATGCAGTTCAGACAGTAATACTGCCACTGATACGGAAGGAAGATATCGAACGGAGAATATATTATAAAAAGGGAGATCGGAACAGCAACTACAGGCACCGGGAAGTACGGGACATAGAAACGATGGTGCGTTTACTGAAGAGCGCTCATCAGCAGGGAGGATTACTGAGCGGAGCCAAACTAAGTGTAATGATGAACAGAGCATTGGGAACGATAGGAAAATATTTGAAAGCATATTTTGAAAAGACAAGCGAAGTATTACCGATGAAAGGATATGTATTAGATCAAGGAAGTAACCCAACACACAAAGGAATAATCATCTCGTTATATGAGCAAGGAATATCGCCGGCAGATATAGTGTTGCAAACCGGTCATACACAAAATGCAGTAGATCGATACATAAAGAGTTACGACCAGGTGCTCATGTTAGTAAAGAAGAAACATGATGCAATCTCGATAACCCAAATTACTGGACGCTCACTAAATACGGTGCGCCAATATCTCCGATTAGTAAAAGACTTTCATCCAAAGTTGAAAGTAGTAGTACCAAAACGACAAATGAAGAAAAAATAAAATGAATACTAAAAAACATAAAAAAATAGTAACCGGACAAATGTCCTAATAGTAACTAAACCGTTCTGTTCAGCCGGAAGATTTTCGAGACATAAAAAACATTGTCTAGATTTAATTGCAACATCGCTAACATCGGCAGAGGAAGATTTTATTCTATCCGGATTGAATTGAATCTTAATTCCAAAATCTTCAAACGTAAACTCGCGGGTTTGAATCTTTGCAAGGTTCTCGTAATTTATTTTTAATAACTGCCAGGAAGTTTTCTGTTCATCAAGCAATTTTTTTGTTCGTTCTGCCCACCATTCAGCGCCGGAATTCTTTTCGGGTTTTTCTTCGATCATCATTTTGTTCTATTCTTCTTTTGTCTTGCTAAAATTTCAAACGTGCGGAGACGGTCTTTATAAATATTGTTACTATTTTGTTTATGAATATCGAGCGCAGAATCTGTGTTACCTTCCCACCGCCTACAAAAATAGATCGGTTCGTAGATTCTTCCAATTTTATAATTACGCGAAATTGTTATACCAAGAAAATAATCTTCGCCGTAACTGACATTAGGAATTTTAATATCGCGAAGAATAGGTGTATAAAACGCTCTCGGCGCGCCAAGTCCGTTTATTCTTAATGCATTATTGGCGCCGTTCCCCTTAGTCCACTCTCGATGACTTACCAAACCAGGCGGAATTTCTTCTAATAAAAAATCGGTCAGAATATATGAACCAATTACCATTGCGCATTTTTCTTTTCTAAAAAGATTAACAACTGATTGTAGTGAATCTTCATTTTTGTATAGATCATCGCTATCAAGTTGCACAGCAAACCGTCCACATGATTTATTGTGGAGCGCTTCATTCCAGCATCCGCCAATCATCAAATCTTTTCTTTGCGGGATAATATGTTTCAGCTCTTTATGATTAATTGCAGTTGAACGTAATAGCTCAGTTGTTCCGTCTGTTGAATGATTATCCACAATAATTATGTTATATGGAAAATCTGTTTTTTGTTTCAATGCAGAGTTAACCGCATCGCCAATTGTCTTTATTCTGTTTTTTACCGGAATAATTACAGAAGCTTCAACTTTGAACCCGCTCTCAAACTGTTCGATCTCTAAAAAATTTGGTTCTAGAAAAGCATTTATTTTTTTCAAATGATTTGTTGCGGCGTGTTCCATCTCAATTTGAACAATTCTGTTTTTCGGATCGACATAATCAAATTGTTTTTCACATGAATTTCGAAAATCGGTTTCTGTGGCTTGGTATAAATATTCCGGAATTCTACTAATTAATTTTTGCCGGGAGATATTAAGACGTAGATCATAAAGTCCGGCGTATTCATAATTGTGATGCATTGTATCTGCGGCTGTTTTTAGCGTTGCTGTGTCGATAAAAAGAAGAGGACCAAAATCAAAATCGTCTCGGATACTACCCAACTGATAATCAATAGTTGGATGTTTATTAGGATTCCCGTCTTTTATCTCATACTAATCGGAATAAAGAATTCCAGCACTGGTATCGTTAGCAACATTTTGAAATCTTTCGAGGGCAAAACTTCCTAAATTCATCTTTACCAGCTTTGTTATTATTAAAACAAATCTGGTTTCAGTTTTTTCTGCAATTGTTCGGATTGTCTTCGAGCTTTCTACCCGGTCAACACGCAATACTTCTACACCAGTAATTGGTAATGTTGAAAATTCATGAGTAAAAATTATTATTCTATCAATCGATTGAATTAGCCGAAGTTGGTTAACTAAATCTATTGTTGTTGGTTCATTCACAAACGGAATAAATGCTGTAACCTTTGCCATCATTTCTCTTTCTTTTAATAACATGTAACTTATGAAAAAGAGGGAAGACTTTAAATTGAAGTGGCTAATGAGTTACTTCATCGGCAGAAAATTCAAGGGGGAAGTAAAACCTAAATTGTGGGGGGAAAAAAGAGACTAGCGAATAGAGGACAAGCCGCCCGATTTTGTTCTAAAAACGGAACCGTTACCAAAATTCTGTTGTAATTTTTAGGAAACGAGGGCTAAAAATTTCATACCTCAATAAAATTCTTTGAAAATCACTTAAAAACAGCATTTTTGTTTTTTTAATTATGATTGTAGTAGCCCCAAAAGGTTGTCTGTTATACCCCGAAATGATTAAATTAGGGGCGTCAATTTATGAAGCAAATTAAGAAGTGGTTTGGTGAATCAAAAAGGTCTGACATATTTCTTTATCCTGGTTCTCTTGCTAACGGCTGGAACGGCTTTTTCAAAACCCGTCTTTAATATGAAGTCTACGCGGTGTTCTGGAAATTCAGTTCAGGAAATAGCTGAAAAGGCAACTGTTAATCTTTCGGCTTCTAATCAGAGTGGTCTACTAACTGATTTGGTCCAAAATTTAGAAAACAATCAACCTGCGCTCTCAGAAAAATTATCAATCTATCTCCTCAAAAAATATATTCTTTCAAATTTTTCATTGTTATTTGAAGAGAATACAAGACGAACCGGCATCAGGTTCACTTCGCGACTCAAGAATTAACTCCACCTGTATTTCGAACTGAAGTTTTTCCTTTACTCCAACTTTAAAACGTATGTTCAATAAAAAAGAGGTAATATTTGCAAAGATTAAAAATAGTTATCATCGTTAGTCTAATAGCCGCAAGCGTAGGGTTTATTGGTTTTGGCGATACGTCTGCGAGCGAGAATAATGGTGCAGCTAAGATGATCATAAGCAGAGATGCTGAACCAAGCATGACGGCTGTAAACTTTAACCAAATGGGGGTTATGACGGCATCATGGTACGGTCCGCGTTTTCATGGAAAGACAACCGCTAACGGCGAACAATATAACCAGATGGCTCTTACAGCTGCTCATAAATATTTGCCCTTTGGTACAATTCTTAAAGTAACAAACCTGAGAAATGGTAAATCCGTAATCGTTAGAATTAACGATAGAGGTCCCTATATTGATGGGCGCGACTTGGATTTATCTAAAGGAACAGCTCTTGCCCTCGGCATGATCGGTAGAGGTGTTATAAGAGTGAAAGTTGCAGAAGTTGCACTTGATACAGAGATAAATCCAATAAGTACCCTCAATTAATTTCAAGAAATCCCAGGCGCCTATAGTGGCGCCGTTTTTATATATGACGTTCTAAATTTTTGGCAGGGAAACGCTTAATGTTGTTAGTGAATTGTCGTTTGATTGTACTTCTACAGTTCCTTTGTGAAGATTTACGATTGATTTAACGACAGACAATCCCAGCCCGACTCCCCCCGTTTTTCTTGTCCGCGATTTATCAGCGCGGTAAAATCTATCAAATATTTTTTCAACTTCTTCGGCAGGAATTTTTTCTCCCGTATTTGAGACACTTATTTTAATTCTCTCGCCCAAATCTTTTGCCAAGATAGTTACATTTGTGTTATCATCACCAAACTTGAATGCATTATCAATAATATTAGATAATGCTTGTTTCATTAAATTGACATCAATGTGAATAATTAAATTTGGCACCTTCTCTAATACCAAAAACATGTTTTTATCTTGACCTAATATTCCTAAACTCTTCACTATAGAGTTTAAGAATGAATTTAGCTCAACTTCCTGATAGTTTATATTGATCATTGCATTATCACTCTTCGAAATGAAGAAAAGATTATCAACGATCTTGATCATTCTAATAGTCTCTTCGTAATTGCTTTTTAAAACTTCAATGTATTGCTGCGGAGTTTTTTCGGACTTAAGTGTAATTTCAATTTCACCGCGCAAAATAGTTAAAGGAGTTTTTAATTCATGAGCTGCAGAAATAGAGAACTGGTTCATAAAATCTACAGATGTTTTAATTCTACCAACCATTTCGTTCATTTTTTTCACTAATCTGCCATACTCATCAAAGTATTCGCCTCCTGGAATAGTTTCTTCCAAATTTTGTCCGGTTATCTCTTCCGTCTTTTTAATAATTGCATCAATGCGAGAAAGTGATTTGGAAGAAATAAGTGCGCCGCCTATAATTGATATGAGAAAAAAGATCGGAGCGATGAAAATATAAACATCCTTTAGATTGTTAAGTGTTTGCGAAATATATTCTTTTGAATATGCAACTATTACAACATACTTTTTCCCTTTTAATTGGCAAACTCTTATCCCGCCTTCAGAAAGTTCCTCATTCCTGTAGTCGAACAACACAGCTTTTTCTTTTTTTTCGGGGAATGATAAAGTAATCTTGCCAAGATTAGCGGTCTTAAAAATTACTTTGTTCGATGTTGTAACTTCTATAAATGTGTTTCTGCGATTGAATACGATTGCATCGTAAGCAATGTCCCAAATTAATTCGTCTTCAGATTTGTACACGGTGCTTGGCTGAAAGGAATCCAAATCAATATGTTTTTCTTCAATCACTCTTAGAATAGAATTTGCTTGCGCTTTTAGACTTGAATCCAGGTTCATATGAGAAATGTCATAAATGTAAAAATAAATTACGGAGCCGAGTAAAAATTCCATCAAAAAGAAGAGCGAAGAATACCAAATTGTAATTTTGAATCGTGTTGAAGTGAAAAACAATTTAATTTTGGTAAGCATAATTTAGTCTGAACTATTCTTTAATAATATAACCCACGCCGCGTACAGTGTGAATCAATTGTTTATCAAAACCAAGATCAACTTTTATCCGCAGTTTGTTGATGTAAACATCAATTACATTTGTGCCGCTGTCGAAATGAAAGTCATAAACATGTTCTATCAGTTTTGTGCGCGAGATAATCTTGTTCTTGTTTCTTAAAAGATACTCCAGAATGGAATATTCTTTTGGCGTCAGAATAATTTCTTTATCTGCCCTGGTTACTTTATGAGCTACAAGGTCAATACTCAAATCATCTGCATTTAACAAATTATCTTTTTGAGTTTCTTTCCTTCTAAGTAATGCACGTACCCTGGCGGTCAGCTCTTCAAAGGCAAACGGTTTTGATAAATAATCATCTGCGCCGCTATCAAGTCCTTCAACTTTATCTTTTGTGCCGTCTTTTACTGTAAGCAAAAGTATTGGCGTGGTAATTTTATTTTTCCGTAATTCTTTTGTAAGCTGTAAACCATTCATAAGCGGCATCATAATGTCGGAGATGATCAGATCATATTCATCTGTAAGTCCAAGTTCAACACCATCCTTACCGTTGGCTACAGTGTCAACTTCGTATAGTTCCTCTTCCAATCCTTTCTTTATGAAAGAGGCAACTTTTTTCTCGTCTTCTACTAATAATATTCTCATATATATAAGATAAACAAAAAAGGAGAGTTGTTAAACTCTCCTTCTCAAGTTCAATTTATAAAAATTGATAAATGCATATTGTAGGTTAATCTACTTGATTTGCATTACTTCTTTACATGAGCTTTTTCAGACTTCATTTCTTTTTCTTTCTTTTCCATTGCAAGTTTTTCAGCTTTTTTTTTCTTTTCCATGGTTGGTTTATGAGCTTTTACATGCCGTTCTACCTTTGCTTTTTCCATTACCGGCGTAGCGGCTACAACTTTCTTTTCAATTTTTGCAACTGGTTTTGCAGCTTCAGCTTTCTTTTTTGGCTGAGCTTGTGCAAATGCTGTTGCTGTAAAAGCAACTATTAATACTAATGCAAGTAACTTCTTCATTTGATACTCCTTGTGTTTTGTTGTTGGTTGTTGTTTAATAAAATTGACGAATGGAAGTTAAACGGATTGTATTAAGGAATCATTAAAGAAACATGAAAAAATATTAATCTTCGGGGGATGCGGGCAATGCTGTCAACTTAACGCGCAATGGGACGCGGATGACACGGATTCACCCCGTGGAATAAATTGATAATTAAATTTATTACAAAAGGTAAAATGTTATTCCATGGGGTAAACGGATTTGCATGGATAAAATCCGCGATTATCAGCGTCATCTGTGTAATCTGTGTTCTATTTCTTTTATCCTCTTTTTTTTTCTCTCTCTAAGTTGACAACATTGGGGTGCGGGTACCGGGTAAAATAGTATGATTAATAGAAGCAGAATATTTATCTTTATGTAGAAAATATTCCGTAGGAAAGTATGACTGTATTTTTTTCAAAAGCGTGCGAGTTAGGACTTCAAGCGGTTTTGTTCTTGTCTACTAAAGAAAAGAAAATCTATAATGCTGAAGAAGTCTCTAAAGAATTAAAAGTTTCCAAGGAATTTGTATCAAAAGTCTTACAAATTCTAACAAGCAGCGGAATAGTGGGATCCAAAAAAGGAAAAAATGGCGGTTTCTTTTTGGCAAAAGAACCAAGC
>JAJYXU010000171.1 GCA_021801605.1 Bacteroidota bacterium | reverse complement strand
CACAGATTAAACGGATTAACGCAGATTTAATCCGCGAAAATCTGCCAAATCCGCGTCATCTGTGTGCTATTAAAAATGTTGCAGTCCTGTACAATTCTATTTTTCAGAGGTCTCGATTAAATAATTCTGCCAAATTAAAATTGAAAATCTATTATAATTATTCTAACTTGGTTTTAGATGACAACATATTTTCAGATAATCCATTTATGAATTTTTTTTATTCGATCCTTCCACGTCTATCAACAGATGCAGAATGCCGGGCACAAGCAATTCGAAAAAATAAATTCAAGGTGTGTAACAGCTTTCCTTTTTTATTAAGGAGGCTTCTAAAAACTATTTTTTTATTTAATAGAACTCTGAAAAACGCAGATTAAACAGATTTCCGCTGATCATTTTTGTTGTTTTTAGAAGTCCCCTTAATTCAAAATATTGATTAACGATTTGCATAAGACAATTTCATGCATACTTCAGAACCAAGATTTAATACGTCCGATAGGAAATATACTGCATTAGCTAAGAATTCTGTTCTCAACACAAGCGTAAAATTTCTAAATGTATTATTAGTGATATTCATTTTATTATTTATCACGAACGCTTCATCCGGACAGAACAAAATTACTTCTCCAAAAGAGCAATTAGGTTTTAACGTAGGAGATGATTATAACTTAATCTCATATAGCCAATTAGTTGAGTATTGGAAAAAACTTTCAGAAGAATCCCCGCGGATTCATCTTGAAGTAATTGGTAAAACTGCCGAAGGACGTTCTCAATATATGGCAATTCTTACTTCTCCTAAAAATTTCGAAAAGCTGAGCACTTATAAAGAAATTTCACGCAAGCTTGCTTTA
Organism: Bacteroidota bacterium; assembly: GCA_021801605.1. GTDB lineage: Bacteria > Bacteroidota > Ignavibacteria > Ignavibacteriales > Melioribacteraceae > Fen-1258. The sequence goes on along the minus strand of JAJYXU010000171.1, from coordinate 19,525 downwards.
GCAGATTCAATTACAGAAGAACAAGCAAAAGAATTTTCAAAAACTGGTAAAGCAGTTATATGGATAGACGGAGGTTTGCATGCAACTGAAGTTGTTGGCGCGAATCAACTTGTTGAGATGGCTTATCAGATGGTAAATTCCACCGATGACGAAACGATTCGTATGCTCGACGATATAATTCTTTTATTGGTTCCGGCAAATCCCGATGGAATGGAATTAGTTGCCAATTGGTATATGCGCGAACAAGATCCTAAGAAGAGAACGTTTAGCAATATTCCCCGGCTCTATCAAAAATATATCGGTCACGATAACAACCGCGACTTCTATATGATGAATCAAGTAGAAACTGAAAACATGTCCCGCATAATGTATATGGATTGGTTTCCCCAGATCATGTATAACCATCATCAAACTGGACCGGCGGATTTAGTAGTATTCGTTCCGCCATTCCGCGATCCACCGAATTACAATTATGATCCTCTTTTAACAATAGGAATTCAAGCAGTAGGTGTTGCAATGCATAACCGCCTTATTGCAGAAAATAAACCTGGTGCAGGGATGCGTTCGGTAACATCCTATTCGATCTGGTATAATGGAAGTTTGCGTACCGCAGGATATTTTCATAATCAGATTGGTATGCTGACTGAAATGAATGGAAATCCTACACCGATGGAAATTGCATTTAATCCTGACAGACAGTTGGCTTCCAACGATGTCCCTTATCCTATCGAACCGAAAGAATGGCACTTCCGTCAGTCAATTGATTATTCAATTTCACTCAACAAAGCTGTACTAGATTACGCTTCAAGGAATAAAGAGACTTTACTTTACAACCGTTATCTAATGGGTAAAAATTCAATTGATAGAGGCAACCGCGATAGTTGGACTATTCACCCTCAAATTGTTGATGAAGTAAAAGATAAAATCAAAAAAGATATTGATGCAAAAAAAGATTCTTCCAAATCAACAGTTCAAACTACCGGAAGAAGAGGTCAGGGAGTACCAAAAGAATATTTTGAGTTTTTTAAATTACCCGAGAACAGAGATCCGCGCGGATATATTTTACCAAGCGATCAACCGGATTTTCCAACAGCAACAAAATTTGTCAATGCATTAATCAAGAGCGGCATTAAGATTTTAATGGCTGCAAAAGATTTTCAAGTTGCATCTAAAAATTATCCGGCAGGATCTTATATAATAAAAACTGCGCAGGCGTTTCGACCTCATATTCTTGATATGTTTGAACCCCAGGACCATCCCAATGATTTTAAATATGTTAATGGTCCACCTATTCCTCCTTATGATAACGCGGGCTGGACACTCGCATTTCAAATGGGAGTTAAGTTTGATAGAATACTTGAAGGATTTGACGGACCTTTTGAAGAAATATCGGGGTTGGCAAAGCCTCTTCCGGGTAAAGTTATTAGTGTTAACAATCCGAAAGGTTATCTTCTCAATTATGGATCTAACGATGCGGCGATTGCAGTGAATCGTCTTCTTAAAGAAGATTATAAAATCATCTGGTTGAATGAACAATTATCCAATAAAGAAAAAAATTATTCTGCCGGAACATTTTTTATCTATTCTAAGAAATCAGCAAATAATCTTATAGAAAATTTATCAAAAGAATTAGGACTGAACTTTGAAGCTATTGATTTTATTCCATCGGTGAAATCATCCAAGTTCAAGCCGGTAAGAATTGGATTGTGGGACAGATACGGCGGCTCGATGCCTTCCGGATGGACAAGATGGCTTTTGGAACAATTTGAATTTCCTTTTGAAGTAGTATATCCAAAAACTTTGAACGAAGGGGATCTTAATAAAAATTATGATCTTCTGATATTTGTTGACGGAGCAATTCCACCGGTTAAAGCAGTTAATACTTTACAAATGCAATCTTCGGAACGGACATCAAATGTGAAACCGGAGTCAATTCCGGCAGAATTCCGAAATTGGCTCGGTTCAATAACAGCAGATACAACAATTCCAAAACTAAAAGAATTTCTGAACGCCGGTGGTTCAGTCCTTACCATCGGAACTTCTACGGCACTTGGTTATCATGCTAATTTACTTTTAGGAAATCACATGGTAAACAGCAAAGGTGAACCACTTCCTCGCGAAGAATATTATGTGCCTGCTTCAATACTACAAGTAAAAGTAAATAATAAACTTCCGATTGCTTATGGATTGCCTGAACGTCTTGATATTTTATTTGAAGAGAGTCCTGTATTCCGTTTGAAACCTGATTCAGATAAAAACGGCATCTCACCAATTGCATGGTTCGACAGCGACCATCCTTTAAGAAGCGGCTGGGCATGGGGTCAAGATAAATTATACGGCGGTGTCTCGATGGCTGAAGCTAAAGTCGGCAAAGGAAAATTATATCTGTTCGGTCCAGAAATACTTTTCCGTGGTCAATCGCACGGCACGTTTAAATTCTTATTCAACGGAATTTACTTGAGCAATACTAAAAATTAATTTTTCAGTCAGAATATATTTTGTAATTGACAAGACCGTTAACTAAAGTTATGTTACTTGCAGTTATAGTTGTTCTACAAAAATCATAATTGTTTATTCAGCCGTTAAAAAATTAATTACATGAAAGAAGAAAAGCAGTCGGTTGATTTTGATTATATAATAATCGGTTCCGGTTTTGGCGGTTCTGTTTCTGCTCTTCGCTTATCGGAAAAAGGTTACAAAGTTCTCGTAATAGAAAAAGGGAAATGGCTTCGGGCAGAAGACTTTCCAAAATCTAACTGGAATGTAAAAAAATGGATTTGGCTTCCGACATTAAAATTTTTTGGATTGTTCAAAATAACACTCTTCAAACATATTACAGTTCTTTCAGGTGTTGGGGTAGGCGGCGGATCGCTTGTATACGCCAACACATTGCCGGTTCCAAAATCTGATTTTTTTACAGCCGAAAGTTGGGCACATTTAGCAAATTGGGAAAATGAATTAAAAGATTTTTATCCCACAGCATTAAAGATGCTCGGCGCATCTCAGAACCCGCGTTTAGAGAAAGGTGATCTTGCACTTAGAGCGCTTGCAAAAAAAATCGGCAAGCTGGATGACTTTGAGGCAACAGAAGTAGCGGTATTTTTCGGCGAGCCGAATAAGATTGTGCCCGATCCTTATTTCGACGGGAAAGGCCCGGAACGATCCGGCTGTACTTTTTGCGGCGGTTGCATGGTCGGCTGTCGTTTCAATGCAAAGAACACTCTCGATAAAAATTATTTATACTTCGCTCAAAAGAACGGAGTAAAAATTCAAGCGGAGTCGGAAGTGTACGATGTTCTTCCACTCGATTCTAAAAACGGTTCAACCGGCTACAAGGTGATGTGGAAGTCATCAACATCATTCTTAAAAACAAAAGGCGGGTTTACATCACACGGAATTATTTTCGCAGGCGGTGTACTTGGAACGATAAAACTTTTGTTAAAGTTAAAACCCACTTCTCTTCCAAATATATCCGATAGACTCGGTTCCGGTATAAGAACAAATTCCGAAAGTTTAATTGGTGTTACAACTTTTGAAAAAGACACTGCATTCTCAGACGGTGTTGCTATTGGTTCTATTCTTCATACAGATCGGTACAGCCATCTGGAACCGGTTCGTTATCCATCAGGCTCCGGCTTCTGGCGTATTCTTATGTCTCCCCTTGCACACGGTAAAAATATTTTTATTCGTTTAGCAAAAGTTTTGCTCGATATAATTTCTCATCCCGTAAAGAATTTTAAAATCTATTTTGTGAGTGATTGGGCAAAGAAAACACAGATACTTTTATTTATGCGAACGATTGATTCGACAATCAATTTTAGAAAAGGGATCTTCGGAATAAAATCCTCTATTGAAAAAGGGCAAGGACCAACAGCATTTATTCCTGAAGCAAAAATTTTATCCGATCAGTTTGCAAAAATTGTGAACGGAAAAACAACGGTACTTTTATCCGAGACAGCATTGGGCATTCCAACTACCGCGCATATTCTCGGCGGAGCTGTAATGGGAAAAGATAAAACCGAAGGAGTGATTGATATAGACAATAATGTTTTTGGTTATGAAAACATGCTCATCTGTGATGGTTCGATGATCAGCGCAAATCCAGGTGTGAATCCATCACTCACAATTACAGTTCTCACCGAAAGAGCAATGAGTAAAATCAGGAATAAAATTTAACACTCCGGATTTTACTCGTCTCTCAAAAACCAATCCCCACCGGAACGGGTAAACTTTACAGAATAAATTAAACTTATGGTCAAGGAGTGAGAATCTGTCCGAGAACTAGTTTTTGTCACCCTGAACTCGTTTCAGCGTCTCTAATTTATTTAGGAATCTTATCTTCGTTTGAATTTTAGATGCTGGAACAAGCCTGTCTTGGAGACACGCCAGGGTTCAGCATTACAATTTCGGAACGTCATTCACTTATTAGCTTTTTAAGTTTCTCAAGTTCTTCCCATCTTTCAAACAATTGTTTTACAGTCGCTTTGGCTTTTTCAAACTGTTCTGAAAGTTCATTTGTCTGCGCTGCATACTTTTGATAAAAATCCGGTGAAGAAAATATTTTTTCAATTCTTTCCACTTCAGATTCGGCGTTTAGAATCTCATCTTCAATCGTTTCTAATTCTTTAGCTTCTTTCCAAGTCAGCTTTTTTGTTTTTGGCTTAATGCGAACAACTTCTTTTTTCTCCTTTGTTCCTGTGTCAACATCATTTTTCAACCGTGCCTTTCTTTTTTCGATATAATAATCATAATTGCCTTCACTGAAATAAATTTCTCCGTTACCTTCGAATGCAAGAATGCCGTTACAAACACGGTTTAGAAAATACCGATCATGGCTGACTACAACAACACATCCGTCAAAAGCAATCAGCGCCTCTTCAAGCACACGTAATGTCGGAAGGTCAAGATCGTTTGTTGGTTCATCGAGAAGTAAAAAATTTCCGCCGTTCTTTAATATTCTGGCAAGAGTCAATCTGCTCTTCTCTCCGCCGGATAATCTTCCGACCAAAGTGTTGATACGTTCATCTTCAAAAAGAAACCGCCTTAGATAAGTCCAGACACTAATTTCTGTCTTCCCAAATTTAATGGATTCGCTCCCCTCGCCGATTGCTTTGAAAACCGTATCCTCATCATTTAGCAGAAGGCGCGCTTGATCGATATAGTTGAATTCGGTTTTTTCTCCGAGGTCAATTTTTCCGGATGTTGGAGAGAGACAACCTAAAATGATTTTGAGAAGTGTAGTTTTGCCAACGCCATTCTTACCAACAATTCCAAGTTTTCTCCCCGGCTCAAAATTGAAACTCAGTCCTTCAAAAAGATTTTTATCACCGATCTTAATACCGATATTCTTCAATTCGGCAACTTTGTTGCCTAGTTTTTCTGCCGGCGGAATTATCATTTCAACATCAAGCTCAACTTCTGTATTCTGCTGATCGGCAACTTCATAATAATTATCAAGACGGCTTTTAGCTTTAGTTCTGCGTGCGCGGGGACCGCGTCTTACCCAATCAAGTTCACGACGCAGAAAGTTCTGTCTCTTTCGTTCCTCGATCTCTTTTACAGTTTGCCTCTCAACTTTGTTGATTAAGTAATCAGTATAATTACCTTGATGAGAGAAAAATACTCCTGAAGATAATTCGACAATTCTGTTTGCAATTCGATCTAAAAAATAGCGGTCATGTGTTACAAAGATACATGTGCCTTTGTAACTTGCAAGAAAATTTTCTATCCACTCGATCGAATCGGTATCAAGATGATTAGTAGGTTCATCAAGAATCAACAGATCGGGTCGAGAGATTAATGCCCGGCATAAAGCAACTCGTCTCTTCTCTCCGCCGGATAAAGTTGCGACATCTCTTTGAGGTTCCGGTGCATGCAATGATTTGATAAGAAGGTCAATTTCCCGTTCGAGGTTCCATCCGTCAATTTGTAAAATCTTTTCTTCAATAATATGCCGTTGTAAAGAATCGTGCGGAAGATTTTCATATTCTTCAATCAACTGAATTATACGCTTCGCGCTGTCCAAAATGTTTTCATGAACAGTTCTGGTTTCGTCAAGTGTAAATTCTTGAGAGAGAAAACCGATTACCAAATCCTTCTTCTTTGCAATCTCGCCGGTATCAGCCGGAATTACACCCGAAATAACTTTGAGAAATGTGGATTTACCCGCTCCGTTTCTTCCTACAAGACCGATGCGGTCTCCTTCGTGAACACTTAGAGACGCTTTATCAAGAATGATCTGCTCACCGTAATGAACCTCAAGTTCCTTTGCGGTTAGTATTACCGGGCTTATATTATTTTCCACTAAAACTTTTTTTTGTGATCGGCGATGCAAATATAAGGAATATAGAATTGTAGTCGCTGATTGAATGTGTTTACAAATACTATTAGTTTGAGCTGGAAAATTTTTGGTGAATATGAACTCAATCGAATGGACATTTCAACTTAGATTTATTGTTGCACTCGCTTTAGGATTCCTAATTGGTCTGGAACGGGAGAGCAACAAGAGCAAATACAAAGTTTTAATTCTGGGCGGAATAAGAACATTTCCAATTATCAGCATGGTCGGGTTTGGATGCGCCTGGCTGTTTCAATTGGGTGTAACATCAATGCTTCCTCTTGGCTTGCTAAGTCTCTGTGCGCTGGCATCAATTTCATATTTTTCAAAGATACAAGCCGACCATTGGAGAGTTACGAGCGAAGTATCAGCACTTCTTACATTTGTAGTTGGCGCATTAGCTTTACTGGTTGATATTTGGGCGGCAATGGCGTTAGGAATTATCAACACAATGCTTCTTTCAGAAAAAGCTGGATTAGAAAGTTTAGTTGAAAAACTTGATCGTTCGGAATTCTGACTATTGCACACATTCCATTATTATTTACATAAAGAGAACCAGCATTAAGAATTATTTTGTTTTATCTGAAAGAGCATTAACAGTAAGATACGCAAGTGAACGCATGCCGAATAAGATTGCACGTTCATCCACGTAGAAACGCGGTGAATGATTCGCTTCAATTTTATCCGCCGGAGTTCCCGGTGAAGCAATACCGATAAAAAAGTAGAAGCCCTGTATTTTATTTGCGAAGTAGGAAAAATCTTCCGCCATCATCTTCGGTGTTATTTCAATAATATTTTTTTCTCCCAAGATTGACTTTAGAAGTTTAACAGAATTACCAGCCAATTCTTTATTATTAACTGTTACCGGATAGCCATTTTGAATTTCCACATTTGCAGTTGCACCGAAACTTTTTGCAATCTGCTCGGAGACGTTCTTAATTCTTTCGTGAAGAAGATTTCTAGTAGTTTCATTTAACGCTCTTATCGTTCCCGTCATTTCAGCGTAATCTGGAATGATGTTGTGTCTCGTTCCTCCATTTATTGTTCCGACAGTTATAACCGCAGCTCCTTCAGTCAAATCTGCTTGACGGCTTACAATTGTTTGCAGTCCCAAAACAATTTGAGCCGCCGCAACTATCGGATCAATACCAAGCCACGGTGCTGCGCCGTGAGACCCTCTTCCATGAACAGTAATACTAAAATTATCTGCACTTGCCATGGTTGGTCCGGGAGCGTAAAGAATTTTACCGACTTCTGCATACATTGTGTGCAATCCAAAAATTAAATCCGGTTTTAGATTTTCAAATACTCCTTCTTTCGACATCAACTCAGCGCCGCCTTCTTCTCCTTCAGGAGCGCCTTCTTCTGCCGGCTGAAAAATAAATTTCACTTTCCCGCGCAATTTATCTTTCATCTTTGATAATGTTTCGGCAACCCCCATCAATATGGACGTATGAACATCATGTCCGCAAGCGTGCATCACTCCAACTTCTTTGCCTTCATACGTTGTTCGCTCTTTCGAAGCGAAAGGTAAATTAACTTCTTCTGTCACAGGTAAAGCGTCCATATCAGCGCGCAAAGCAACAACAGGACCGGGATGATTCCCTTCCAGCACGGCAACGACTCCAGTATGTGCAATGCCGGTTTCTACTTTTAACCCAAGTCGTTTTAAATGAGCTGCAACGATGGAAGAGGTTCGGGTTTCGCGATTACTCAGTTCAGGATGCTGATGAAAATCTCGCCGCCATTCTATTACTTTATTTTCTATGCTTTTAGTCAAACTATCAATTTTAGAAAAAACGCTTTTATCAACTAACTGTTGCGCGTTTAAAATGGAGAATCTAAATACAATGATCATTAAAAAAGGAAAGAATTTATAAAGTTCACGACTCTGATTTTTAGGAACAGATTTTTTCATAAATCACCACTTATAGATTAATAATTGAAATGGATAAATGACTATAATCCCATTAACTGAATTGACAAACCGCTTAGTAAAATAAGCGCACCGGCTAAGGCGTGCATGTACCGTTCTAACTTGGCAACCGGCAGTAAATTTACTCCCATGATTGAGAAAATTACTATTATAAGCATTGTAGAGATGGTGACTACTCCAAAGACAATTGTCACAATCGTCATTCCCCACAGACTCGCTTTTGCCGCTGGATACATTAAAATTGGAATCAAAGGTTCACACGGTCCAAAAACAAAAATTGAGAAGATCATCCAAAAGTTAATTTTACTTTTATCCGGCTCTTCATGTGTATGCAAATGTTTATCATGATGGTTATGAGTATGTAAATGAACCTCTCCGTCATAATGGGGGTGAGAATGTGTGTGAACTTTATTTTTGTACGATTGCCGCACTCCCCAAATAAAATACATTAAGCCAAATGCTATCAGCATATATCCGGCAATATTCCCACGGACAGATTCGAACACCTCTAATTTATTTACTGTTATGCCGAGAGCGATTCCTATTAACCCTATAAAAACAGAACTCAATACGTGTCCGAGTCCCGAAAGCACAGTTATAAAAACTGTTTTTGTCATCGACCATTTTCCTGCCTTCGCAAGCATGATGAAGGGGACATAATGATCCGGACCAATCACTGTATGAATAAATCCTATTGAAGCAGCCGTGACTGAAAGAATTCCAATTTCCGCAGACATTTCAACCTCCAAAGAGTGGAATGATATCATAGTCCATAAAAAGAATTGAGATTTTGCACTCGAATACAAGATAAGTGATTCAGTAGCGAGTGGCAATCAAAAATTTATTTGATTATTATTTAAATAAAGGACGTTAGGAATAAAATATTGGTCCCAAAAAAGTCCTAATTCATTATATTATGCAGAGAATTATTCTCTATCTTTTTATTCGAGAATACAGATGCACGAAATGTCAATTGCTTTGAACATTATAGATATTGCACACGAAGAAGCGTTGCGCGCAAATGCGAAAAAGATAAATGAAATTGAGATAGAGATCGGCACAATTTCCGGAGTTGAGATATCAGCTTTAGAATTTTCACTTGATATTGCGGTCAAGAATACATTCCTTGAAAATGCTCAGCGAAAAATTATTCCTGTTCAAGCAAAAGCAGAATGTCTTGAATGCAATTCTATCTTTTCACTTACAACATTTTATGAACCTTGTCCAAATTGTCAATCGCTTACAATAAATATTCTTCAAGGGAAAGAACTTAGAATAAAATCAATCAATATTGATTAATTAGGAGGCAACATGTGCGATACGTGTGGCTGCGGCCAACCCAATGATGAAGTGACGATTAGAAAACCGGGGGATGAGAAACATCATGAACATAAACATACACACGAGCATGAGCACGAACAAGATCATGAGCATGAGCACGAATATCAAAGTCATTCCCATGAAAGAACGATAGAGCTGCAAACCGATATCCTTCAAAAAAATAATTTAATTGCCGAACGCAACCGCGGATATTTTGAAGCGAAAAATATTTTTGTGCTCAATATGGTAAGTTCACCCGGCTCTGGTAAAACAAGTTTATTGGAACGAACAATCAAAGAGTTGGGAAACAAAATTAATTTTTTTGTCATCGAAGGCGATCAACAAACAATGAACGATGCGAATAGAATTAAAGCTGTCGGCGCTCCGGTTGTGCAAATTAATACCGGCAATGGCTGTCATCTCGACGCGAATATGATTAGTAGAGCGGTTAAAGAGTTGGATGCTGAAAATAATTCTGTAATGATGATTGAAAACGTCGGCAATCTTATTTGTCCTTCATTATTCGATCTCGGAGAAGCGAAACGGGTCGTTATCATCAGCACAACCGAAGGCGATGACAAGCCGATTAAATATCCCACAATGTTCGCATCATCCCATCTTTGCATTATCAATAAAACAGATCTTCTTCCATATGTTGATTTTGATATTGAAAAAACAAAACAATATGCACTTCAAGTTAATCATCATCTTGAGTTCATTCAGCTTTCCGTTAAGACGGGAGAAGGAATGAAAGTATGGTACGATTGGCTGAGAAACTCGATGAAGAATAAATAATTTTTTTTGGATTAAGAATTGCACAAAGTCAAAACTATTCGATTACAAATCAAAGTAAACGGTATTGTTCAAGGTGTGGGATTTCGCCCGTTCGTTTCTAGATTGGCGATTGAATTCGGGTTAACTGGGTTCGTACGTAATTCACAAGCCGGTGTTGAAATTGAAGTTGAAGGCGGAAAAAATCATGTGGAAGATTTTGCAAATGGTCTTCGAGAAAAATCCCCTCCCCTTTCTGAAATTATCCGGATAGAAACATCACCGCTGAAAATTCTTCATTCGAAACAATTTGAAATCATTTCGTCGTCGGAAGAGATTGGAAATCAAACTTTAATTTCACCGGATGCAGCCATTTGCGATGACTGCTTGAAAGAAATGTTTGATCCGGCAAACCGGCGCTATCTCTATCCCTTCATCAACTGCACAAATTGCGGGCCACGGTTAACGATTATAGAGAACATTCCTTACGACCGCAAGTATACAACAATGAACAAGTTTGAAATGTGTGAGGAGTGTTCAAAAGAATATCATGACCCGCATGACCGCCGATTTCATGCTCAGCCGAACGCATGTCCGAAATGCGGTCCGCATGTTTGGTATCAGCATAATGATAATTCTTCAACTTATGAAAAAGAAAGTGCGTTAATTCAAACGGCAAAAAAATTGGCAGATGGAAAGATTGTCGCCATCAAAGGTTTGGGCGGATTTCATTTGGCGGTTGATGCATATAATGATGAAGCGGTGAAAAGATTGCGCGAACGAAAACGGCGAGAAGAAAAACCATTTGCTGTGATGGCGCAGAATGTTGAGATGCTGAATGATTTGGTCTATTTGTGTGAGGAAGAAAAAAATCTTATTACAAGTTTTGCTCGTCCAATTCTTTTGCTGAAAAAAAAGAATTACAATATCGCCGAGTCCGTTGCACCGAATAACAAAAGATTAGGAGTGATGATCGCTTACACACCGCTTCATCACATCTTGCTGAATGAAGTTCAAAAACATTTGAAACATTTTCCACCTGTTCTTGTAATGACGAGCGCAAACTTTTCCGAAGAACCGATTGAAATTGCAAATGAAGGCGCGCGTGAAAAATTATCTGAAATAGCCGATGGATTTCTTTTTCATAATCGAGATATACTAATCCGCACAGATGATTCAGTCGCAGTGTTCGTTAACAACAAACAGAGAATTATCCGGCGGAGTCGTGGATTTGTGCCGCGACCATTCTTCATCAAAAAAAATGGTGCAGCTATTCTTGGCGTTGGCGCTGAATTAAAAAACACAATCTGCTTGCTCAAGGATGATCAAGCATTTGCAAGTCAGCACATCGGCGATTTAACAAATTATTCTGCGCATCAATTTTTTCAAGAAACAATTGCTTATCAGCAAAAAATAATTGATCGCAAAGCTGAGTACGTTGGTTATGACTTGCATCCGGATTATTTATCTACCAAATGGGCAAAAGAAGAAAATAAACTTCCTTCTTTCGGAATTCAGCACCATCACGCGCATATGGCTGCATGCATGGGAGAACATAATCTTGAAAATGATGTTATCGGGATAATCCTTGATGGAACCGGTTATGGAATTGACAATACAATTTGGGGCGGTGAAATTCTACTCGGCAGTTATACAAAAGTAAAACGTTTGGCGCATCTCGAAACGATTCCTCTGCCTGGTGGAGACGCTGCTATCAGAGAGCCGTGGCGTATTGCGGTAAGTTATTTGCATCATGCTTTCGATGGCAAACTTCCACAATTCGATTTCATGAAAAACACAAATACAGAATTGATTTTGCAAATGCTTGATAAAAAAATTAATTCGCCTCTTACAAGCAGCGCAGGCAGATTATTCGACGCTGTTTCAGTTATTTGCGGTGGACCCGAAATAATCCGTTATGAAGCTCAAGCGGCAATTGAGTTAATGCAGAAAGTAGAAATGATGGATGTAGAACCGTACAGCATTGATGAAGATGAGATCAAACAAAAATTTATTCCGGTTAAACTACTAATTAAAAAAATTGTAGAAGATCTGAATAACGGAACATCGAGTTCAACTATCAGTGCAAGATTTCACAAAACGTTAGCGCATCTCTTAATAAATCAAACCGAACAAGCACGGGCTGAAACTAACATCAATGATGTTGTTTTGAGCGGCGGAGTTTTTCAAAATGAAATTCTTCTTGAATTGATGGAGAGCGAATTGCAGTTAAAGGGATTTAATGTTCATTCCCATTCTAAAATCCCAACGAACGATGGCGGGATTTCTTTTGGGCAAGTGATGGTAGTGAATGAATTGATCACAAATGGAATGTGCCAGGTAGAGTTTGTTTTATGAATTAGAGCGGACTCATTTCTTTTAGTATCATTTCACATGCAGAGGGAATTGAATCTCTCATAACATTCGATAAGCCAAGAGAAACTTCTTCGGGAATATATTGAACTTGTGAAGCAATAATTTTCACATCAACTTTACAAAAATTTTTTAATTCTTTTAATAAATTTGAAGTAGGCACCTGATGCATAGAAAAATCATCACATTTTATCTCAGGCATTTCGTCAACATCAAGGTGAAAAGTTGAACCGGCTGGCTTTCCCAAATCTACAGCATCTACGATAATTATTTTTCTTGGTTTTTTTTCGCTCAAAACAATATTAAATAATATTGTCCTTACACTAAGTCCTGCATCATCAACATACACATTAGATGGGACGTTATAGTTTTTTTGTAAATATTGAATAACTTCGGACCCAAAACCATCATCACCGAAAAGAATATTTCCGCATCCCAAAACAAGTATTTCTTTTTCTAAGTAGTCCATATTTTTTTAGCGGTTAAATAAAAAGGTGCACACATCAAGTATGCACCTCTTTAACTTATGCAATTCAAGAATAGAAAAAAAAGTATCTCAATTTTGAATTGTATTTATCAGAATACCTTCACTATCCACAATATCAATCCGTACCGGAAGACGACCATCAAGATTGTGAGTTGCGCATGATAGGCATGGATCATATGCCCGAATTGCCATTTCAACACGATTCAAAATCCCCTGGTCATATTTCCCATCTTTAATCAACAACTTCGCAGCTTGATTGACGGACATATTGATGGGTGCGTTATTATGTGTTGTACCTACAATGAGATTAAGATTTGTAATTAAGCCCTTATCATCTGTCTCATAATCGTGAATTAATGTTCCTCTTGGAGCTTCAACACATCCAACTCCTCGTGCAGCTCTTGGAGTTACCGGCACTCTAGTCTCTCTGCTTGTTATTTCGGGATCATTTAATAGTTCTACTGCATGTTCTGCATTATAAAGAAGTTCTATAAGTCGAGCCCAATGATATAAAAGAGTAAGTTGAGCCGGACGGCCAAATTTTGCTCTGAACTCTTCGAATTCTTTTTGAGCTAACGGCGTTGCCATTTTATCAGCAACATTAATTCTTGCCAACGAATTAGTTCTATAAATACCTTTAGGGTTGTCAACATCCATTGAAAAACCTTCACCCCAAGATTTTGCATATGGAAACTTTAGATACGACCACTCCTCGACTCTTTCTGCAATAAAATCTGTATAACTATCATAGGCAAAATCTGTAAATGAACCGTCAGGTTTCATAAGTCTTAGTTTACCATCATAGACATTCAATGCTCCATCTTCTGAAACTGTACCCATGAAGCCTGAATTGAATACACCTAATACTTTAACGGTATCGAGATATTTGGGAAAAATATTTTCCTTTGCAAAAGCAATCGAGAATTTTGCAAATTCTAGAACCTCTTCTGCCATCGGAAGGACTTTATCTCTTTCCTTTTGAGTTAAAGGTTTACTAAATCCTCCGGGTACTGCAGTAACAGGATGAATTGATTTCCCAGATATGATATCAAGCATTTGTGTACCTAAATGCCGGTTACGTACAACTTTTTTGCCTATCTCTGGATTAGCTTGTGCAATTCCAATTACATTTCTTACTGAATAATCTGCATCCGGTCCCATAACAAAGTCGGGGCCTGATAGGAAAAAGAAGTGCAGAATATGCTCTTCTGTGTAAGCGATGCTGTTACATAAGTCGCGCAGTTTCTTTCCTGCCGGAGGTATTGTAACACCAAAGACTGCATCATTAGCTTTTGCAGAAGCAAGGTGATGCGACCAAGGGCAAACTCCACAAATGCTTGTAACAATTCTCGGCAGCTCTTCAACTGGTCTACCTATGCAGAATTTTTCAAATCCTCTTAATTCAACAACATTTACTCTAGTATCTGCAACATTACCTAAATCATCAAGTTGAATTGTAACTTTTGCATGCCCTTCAATTCGTGAAACCGGTTGTATAATAATTCGTTTACCCATCTCTATTCCCTCCTTCCTGCTGTTGGTAGTGGTCTAAGGCGTTTTTGTCCCCCTATATAACGGTTGAACATTGCACGTCTATCTTCAACAAGTTTTGCATCAAGCCCAATAGCCGAAAGTGCGCTCATCATATCTACCATTGGATTGGCATCACTTCTAATCGGACCGAAACAACCGCGGCAGGGCATAAATCCTTTAACGCAACGGGGAACGTTCTCTCCTCCATTCATGGGTTTTCCACATCCAGACTTTGTAACAGGTCCTAAACAAATAATTCCTTGTTCATTGAAGCACCTCAATGAACCATAATCGCCAGGTGTGAAGTCTGCATCTTGCAATGGTCTTTTCAGACTGAAGTTACTCTTCTCTTCACGTTTGGTTGGGCAATCATCACAAACACTTCTTTCCGGAAGCGAAAATGGTTTTCCATTAAGAAGAGCAGTCAAAGCTTCAACAATGATAGCCGGGTTCATCGGGCAGCCGGGAATATATAGATCAACTTTTACGACTTCATCGAGAGCGTAAACCCTGTCGGTAAGCGGGGGAAGATCAACAGAAGGGGTATTATTAGATTCGGTGCTTTTTGAACCTCTGTACACTTTATCATATAATTCTTGCAATTCATACATATTAGCCAAAGCAGGAATTCCTCCAAAACAAGCGCATGAACCAAGTGCAATAAGAGTTCCGCATTTTTTCCTCATCTCTTCAGCAACATGTTTTTCTTTCTCGTTCCTAATTCCACCGGAGATCATTCCTACATCAGCTTGAGGGATCTCAAGTTCCGTTTTTTCGCCTATCTGCCCGTAGTACTTGTGATCCATTAAAACCGGCATATGAACAAATTGGAGCGATGGAAGCAGATCGAGAAGTTTTTCACCAATGTCAAGAATGGCTACTTCACATCCTCCGCAGATGTTGAGCCATTCTTCAGCTACAGTTGCCATTAAACCTCCTTTACTTGATACTATTTAAAAAATAAGTGGGTGGACTTCACCACTTAGTTATTTAGTTACTTCCTACAATTTTTATTTCAGCTGCTACACGCCTGCTGTAAACAAAATATTTCCCATCTTCCTCTATGAGTTTAGTCTCGAATCCGTCCTTAGAATATTTATCAACATTTTCCTTCGCAGCGGATTCGGATTCATAATTTATTCCATCCCACATGAACTTTTTACCATCAATTATTTTTACATTTTCCACTAAAGCTACCTCAAAACTTTTTAGAGCATTAATAAATTTTGAATCTGAAATTCATTTACTTTATTGACAGTATGGACTAGGTCCAAGCTTCTTAATTGTATCAACTACTTCTCTCATCACTTGAGCAAACTTTGGCGCTTCAGAAGCAGAAATCCATTCGAGACGAAACCGTTCTGCTTCTACACCAAAATCTTCAAGCATAAGAGTAATTGCATTAGCTCTCTTCTCTGCGTTCTTATTGCCTTCTATATAATGACAGTCGCCAATATGACAACCGCACATTATCACACCATCAATACCTTTAGTCAACGCATCAATCACAAGGTTAGGATGAACCATATTCGAACACATTACTCTAATGATACGAATATTGGTTGGATACTGTAACCTTGCTACACCCGCCAGATCTGCGCCTGCATAAGAACACCAGTTACAGCAGAAGGCAATTATTTTTGGTTCGAAATCATTTTGCATTTTTAAACTCCTAAAACGGCATTTACCTGAGCATAAATCTGTTCTAATTTGAAACCTCTAACAATTATTCCTTTCTTCGGGCATGTAGCTTGACAGCCGCCGCATCCTTTGCAAGCCGATTCATTAACTTCAACTACTTTTTTGATTGCACCATTTCTCATAAATTCAATTAGCGTAATTGCCTTGAATGGGCATGGTTCAATGCAAAACGCACAGCCATCACAATTTTCATCTATCACTTGAGAAATATTCGCTTCAAGATCTATAAAATCTTTTGAAAGAATTGTGGCGGCTCTTGAAGCTGCTGCTTGTGCCTGGATGATACTTTCCTCAATTGCTTTAGCTGAGTGAGCCAAACCGCATAAGAATACTCCTTCCGTTGAAAAATCTATTGGGCGGAGTTTCATATGAGCTTCGAGGAAAAATTGATCACTTGTTAACGGCACTTTTAATAACTGTCCGATTGATTTATTCCATTCGCCCGGAACAACACCTGCAGAGAGAACCACAAAATCTGCCGATATCTCAATCGGAATTCTCAAGGTTTGGTCATAAACTTCTACGTGCAATTCTGAACCATTTCTGGAAACTTCCGGTTTTTTATCTTCATTATATCTTATGAACATAACGCCTTGCTGACGTGCTTTTGTATAATAGCTTTCTCTAAAACCATATGTTCGAATATCACGATACAGTATATAAACATTTGTCTTTGGCGAGATTTCTTTTATCTTAAGTGCATTTTTTATGGACTCCGTACAGCAAATTCTTGAACAATAAGGTCTTTCTTTATCGCGAGAGCCGACACATTGGATTATTACAAATGTTTTTGGCGGTTGTTTTTTATCTACAGCTAACCATTCACCGCCTGATGCCAGACGATGTTCTAATTCAAGATGAGTCATTACACGTTCATCTTGATTATATAAATATTCTTTTGGTTGATATTCTTTTGCACCGGTTGCAACTACAACGATACCATGTTCAAATTCTTTTTTAATTCCACCTGTGGCAATTTTAGTTTTAAAATTTCCGACAGAACCTTCCAAACTTTTAATTTCGGTTTGAGTATATAAATTGATTTTGTTATGGGATTTAACTTCTTGAACAATTCGTTTTAATTCTTCTTGCGGTTTCTCCCCGTTTAGTAAATATTTTATGTGTCTTAAATTTCCACCGAGTTCATTTTCTTTCTCAACTAAATGTACATCGAACCCTTGATTTGCAAGCGCTAACGAAGAAGTCATTCCAGAGAGTCCGCCGCCGATAACAAGTGCGGCTTTAGTTACCGGTATAGATCTTTTCTGCAGAGGTTCTAACAATCTTGCTTTGGCAACAGCTACTCTTACAAGGTCTTTCGATTTTTCAGTAGCTTTTTCCGGTTCAAACATGTGAACCCAAGAGCATTGATCTCTAATGTTAGCCATTTCGAAAAGATATGAATTAAGTCCGGCTTCCCGGATTGTATTTCTAAAAAGCGGTTCGTGCGTTCTTGGTGTACATGAGGCGACAACAACACGATTTAATTTATACTCCTTAATTTTTTCTTTGATGATCTCCTGTGTATCGTTTGAACAGGTGTATAAATTATTATCGGCAAATACCACATCGGGAAGTTTCTTTGTGTATTCTACAACATCAGGAACGTTTACAACTCCGGCAATGTTTGTTCCGCAATGACAAACAAAAACTCCGATTCTTGGTTTTTGTCCAACAACATCTATTTCCGGCGGATATTCTTTTGCCGTAATCAAGCTGCCTCTAGCATCGCTTAGAAGAGATAATACTCTTGCAGCGGCACCTGAAGCCTGCATCACAGTTTCTGGAATATCTTTGGGTTCTGTAAAAGGACCGGCAACATAGATACCATCGCGTGAAGATTCTGTGGGGTTGAAAATCGAAGTCTTACAAAAATTGAATTCATTCAACTCAATTCCGAATTTTTCTGCAATGTTGGTTGCAGACTTCGGTGGTAGTATTCCAACCGATAAAACAACGAGATCGTATTCCCGCGAAATTTTTTTATCATCTTCAGCTAGATATTTGATTAACAGATTTTTTGTATAAGGAATTTCTTCGACCGCAGGAACGCGGCATCTTATATAATTCACGCCATTGTTTATAGCTCTTTGGTAATATTCATCGAACCCTTTGCCATGTGCGCGAACATCCATAAAAAATATGTCGCATTCTAAGTTTCCGCCAACATGCTCTTTAGCAATTAATGCTTCCTTTGTTGCATACATACAACAGACGGATGAACAGTAATCTCTTTCAAAATCGCGGGAGCCGACGCATTGGATGAATGCTATTCTTTTAGGTGTCTGTCTGTCAGAAGGTCTTAACACATGCCCGGAGAATGGTCCCGAAGCAGATAGTATTCTTTCAAACTCAAGTGAAGTAATTACATTTGGGTAAATCCCATATCCAAGTTCAGGTTTTACTTTTGGATCGAACAATTCAAAACCTGGCGATAAAATAATTGCCCCCACATTCAGCTCTATCTTTTCTTCTTCCTGTTGATAATTAATTGCTTTGGCTCCGCATACTGTCTCACAAATTTTACATGCCTCATGATTCAGATAAATACATTTTTCTTTATCAATCATAGGAGTATTAGGAACTGCTTGAGGATAGAGAATATGTATTGCCGGTTTGTTATCTAAACCTAAATTAAATGGATTGGGAATTTGTATTGGAACACTCAAGCTTGTAAGGTCGGAAACTTTTTTCCCGACAGGGCAAATGAAATTGCATGCGCCGCAAGTCCAGCACATCTCATTGTGTTTTCCAAATGGCGGTTCAACTTTTTTGCCCGAACCTCTTCCAGAAAAACTGACCGCATTTCTTCCCATCCTCTCTTCGCATATTCTAACACAGAGTCCACAATAAACGCAGTCATCATATTTTTTCTTTATTCTTGGCTCGCCAACTCCAAGATCGAAAGCAATCCGTCGTATATTTTCTGATTCAGGGCAGCGCGCAAGTAAAAGTTCTGCAACAATTTTTCTCGCTCTTTTAACTCTATCGGTATCTGTAAAAACAGATAGACCATTCAATGCAGGATACGAACAAGAAGCTTGAACTGTAGTATTTCTTCCTTCCT
>JAJYXU010000161.1 GCA_021801605.1 Bacteroidota bacterium | reverse complement strand
CTTGAGACTTTCAGAATAATGATGAACATTTCCACTATTTATAAAATACGTTTAGTTTTTTTTGACTGTGCTATTCCTAAAAATTTCAACTGGAATTTACAAATTATGACTCATGCGTAACTTCAGTGAATAAAGAAGTTGAAGCTAAGCGGAGTGAGGCCCCGCTAGTTGCGGGATAAACTCTGCCTACGGCAGAGTATTGTTTACTAATAGCTAGAAGCTTATAGCTAATTGCTACTACTTATTTGAGCAACATCATCTTCTTTGTTTGAATAAAATTGCCTGCTCTGATTGTGTAGAAATAAATTCCGCTGGATAATTGAGAGTTCAAAATTGAGAATTGAGAATTATGTGTGCCTGCATTTTGAAATTCATCTACAAGCGTTGCTACTTCTCTTCCAAGCATGTCATAGACTTTTAATGAAACATGACCGCTAATCGGCAACTGATAACTGATAATGGTCGACGGATTAAATGGATTTGGATAGTTGTTGCTCAAACTGAAATTGAAAGGAAGATTATTCTCTGTATCATTTACATCAGATGTGGTATTATCGAATACTTCAATTTCAAATAGAGAATAGCCCCATTGAGTACCGCGCTTAGTACCAAGGATGCGGAGGTAGCGTGCATGTCCTGAAAGGTTGCTCAACTTTTCGAATCCGCCGGCTCCGTTTGTCTGAGTAAAAATTGTTCTCCAATCAGAATTGTCATTTGTATTTGAAGTTTGCACTAAGTATTCTTTCCCGTAAGCAGTTTCCCAGTTTAATCGCACTTCATTAAATTGAATCGGAGTCCCGAAATCTATGGTAATCCATTGTGGGTCGGTGAATTGCGAAGACCAACGCGTACCATAACTTCCATCAACAGCTTTATTTCCTTCTAAACCTGTCTCTTGAATTGAAGAAACACTGACTGCTTTCTTCAGTGCAAGGTTCACAGCCGGTGCAGGATATACTTTCAGTATTCTACTTTTTTGATTATTTGTTTCAATCATTTCACTGATTGCTTTTTTATCATCTACATATGCTTCAATTGTATATGTGCCGGGCTTACCTGCAATCCAATAATTGATGTTATTGTCACCAACATTTCCGCAAACCAGCGCCATTCCTCCTTTGGGAATAGAATCCTGTAAAGCAACAGAACTGCTGATAAATTTTCCGTCAACGCTAAAACTTACTTCATGAAATACTGAATTGGGAGAGGGTCCGGTTCCACGGTTAATAATTGTTGCAAGAAAGATTACTTTGTCTCCTTCAAGAGGAAAGCGGGGGACGGTCATTATGTTTGCAATTTGCAGATCAGGTTTTGGCGGATGCGGTCTAATATCAATTGATTTGCTGATACTTAGATTATCGGAAGAACCGCCAATTCTGATTTGATATGTACCGGGATCTATTTCATAACTTCTAGATTTTTCGCTGTACACATACAATTCATTCGGACCGATTGTGAATTCAACTGTTTTTGTTTCCCCCGGTTCAAGGTAGACTTTCTTAAATCCTCTTAGATCTTTGGCAAACTTCGGGGTATAAGATGTTGGTTCAGATAAATATAATTGCAC
Organism: Bacteroidota bacterium; assembly: GCA_021801605.1. GTDB lineage: Bacteria > Bacteroidota > Ignavibacteria > Ignavibacteriales > Melioribacteraceae > Fen-1258. Next base: position 18,845 of record JAJYXU010000161.1, on the reverse strand, counting down.
CACTTCTTCGCCCGCACGTGTACCGGTGTTTTTCACATCCACCGACACGTTTAATTCCTGATCTGTAAAAATAAAAGTCTGTTGAGAAAAATTTAAATTGCTATAGGCAAAAGTTGTGTAGCTCAATCCAAATCCAAATGCAAATTGCGGCGTATCTTTTTTATAATCGAACCAACGGTAACCGCCGCCTTTATTATCATCCAGATTATTCAGCATTCGGTCAGGAAGCTGCGAATCACTCATAGGCATTGTTACCGGAAGTTTACCGCTCGGATTATAATCTCCAAACAACACTTGAGCTATAGCATTGCCGCCTTCTTGTCCGGGATAAAATGCATACAGCAGCCCTTTAATATCATTGATGAACGGAGTAGCTGTGCAAATTCCTCCGCTTATCAAAACAACAATAACATTTGGATTAGCATTCTTTATAAGCTGAATAAAATCTTTCTGCTTGCCGGGTAATTCAATTGAACCGTTCACACGGTCAGATCCTTCTCCTTCTTGAGTTGGGTCTAATCCGCCGAAATAAATTACAACATTTGCCTGTGCCGCGTATCGAATGGCATCTCCAAAATCACTCGAATAATTTCCGGCAATTGTGCATCCTTGAGCGTATAAAACTTTATTTGTACCAAGATAATTTTCAATTCCTTGTCTTGGCGTTACAGTATAAAAAGGATCAACCCAACTGCTTCCTGAGGCGTCAGTTCTCATTACGTTTGCATTTGGTCCAAGCACTGCAATCGTCTTTATTGAATTCTTATCAAGCGGTAAAATGTTGTCTTGATTTTTTAATAGTACAATTCCTTTTTTGCCTGCTTCCAAACATAGAGCTTGATGTGCGGGACTGTTAACATCACCTGGATCGCCGGCAGGGTAGTAATCCATTATACCGGATAATATTTTTGTTCTTAAAACTCTACGAACCGCCTCGTTAATATTTGCTTCGGTTAATTTGCCGGTTGTTATAAGATTCATCAAATTATTTTGATAAAGACCCGAACCCATTTCTATATCGCAACCTGCTTTTACTGCTTCATCCGGATTGGAATAAATTGAGTTCCAATCACTTACAACATAAAATGGGAATCCCCATTTAGTCCGAAGAACTGTTGTAAGAAGATTAGAATTCTTTGCTGCACTTTGCCCGTTAAGTGAGTTATATGAACTCATAACACTGAACGCTTCACCAATTTGAATAGCTTCTCTAAATTGAAATCCATGGTGTTCCAACAGCATGCGATTGCTGAGCGTGTAGTTGTTGCTTGTTCTTCCGTTTTGTCTGTACTCGGTATAAAAATGTTTTATAGTTGCGATAGTCGGAGTAGATTGTACACCTTGGACTATTGAAGTATTTATCTTAGCATTCAAATAAGGATCCTCGCCGCCGGTTTCGGGAGATCTGCCGTTGCGGGGATCAAGACATAAATCCAAACATGGGCCAAGCATTTGATGAATTCCTTTCCCATGAAATTCCTTTCCCATTGCTTCACCAACTTTATAAACCAGATCAATGTCCCATGTAGCAGCCAATCCAATTCCTACCGGAAATGAAGTTGCTAATCCGTTTCGCACACCGTGAGGTCCATCCGACATTACAAATCCGGGAATGTCTAAACGTGTGTTATCAGCAGTGTTCATTCCACCTTCTTTATGTAGCTGTAGGATCTTTTCTTCAAGAGTCATCTTCGAAATGATATCTGTAATTCGTTCTTCAAGAGTTTGTGAAAAAATATTTGTCTGAAGCAGCAAGAGAATGAATAAAAAGATTTGAATAGATTTTCTCGGAATATTTTTAATTACCAACATGCTTAAGTGCCCTGTGTAATTTCTCATATCAAAATAGTTTACGAACAAATTTACAATTTTCTGCTCTTATTATTTACGTTGAGAGGCATCTTTATGATGGAATTTGCACGATTCATTATTCTGAAACATTATTAATAACTCACCTTACGCAAGAATTGAAGAAAAGATATTTTCTCCGTGGTTCTCTGTGCCTGCTCAGTGTTTCTCTGTGTTATTTGTTGGTCTTTATTACACAGAGTGCCACCGAGAAGTTGCAGAGTTACACTGAGATAAAACTTTTGCGTAAGGTGACTTAATAATTTGAAGTTGGGTGAATGTAAAATGTTTAATTAAAAAATTCTTCGAACTTTGCTTTAACGCTATAATTTTATAACGAAGGTCGAGGATTAGTTATCTCGAACGAGTTTTAAAAAGCCCTTCCCTTCGGGAAGGGTAGGGATAGGCTTTTAGTTCCCCTAAAATTGTTCTTGACAATTATGACCTGCATTGTTATGTTAAAACAGCAATGTAAACGTTTACATTATATATTTATTTTTCAAAGCAGATTTTAATGCCCATAACTATAAAACAGATTGCAAAAAAGGCAAATGTATCAATTGCCACTGTATCACGGGCACTTAGCGGTGATAGTAAAGTTCGTGAAGACACTAAAAAGCTTGTACTTAAAATCGCAAAGCAGCTCAACTATAATCCTAATATTCTTGCGCGTAATTTCGTAAAAGGTAAATCAAATATCATCGGTTTAGTATTGCCTGATATTTCCGATGAATACTTCTCGGAAATCATAAGGAGTATTGATGACACATCGTATCTGAATGGATATTATACGATGGTTATGAGTTCTCACGAAAACAGATCTCTTACAGAATCCATCAATACAATGATGAACAGCGGAATAGTCGGCGGATTTATTTTACTTATACCATTTATAAATAGCGAGATTAAAAAAGCGCTTAACAGTGGCAGCGTTCCATTCGTATTGATTAGCGGAGATGATGACATCGGAGATTTTGATGTCGTTACTACAGATAACTATCAATCGGCATTTAGGATGGTGGAATTTCTTGTAGTGAAGGGATACAAAAAAATTGCACATATATCCGGACCGCCGGATAACAATGATGCTTCTCTGAGAAAAAAAGGGTTTTTAAATGCCTGTTCAAAATATAAAATAGATGTAAAGAAGAGTTGGCTGGCAAAAGGAAATTTTACGATGGAGAGCGGTGAAAAAGCTTGCTCAAAACTTCTTAATGAAAAAGAAAAACCGGATGTTATCTTTGCCGCTAATGATATGATGGCGCTTGGCTGCTACAAAGCAATTCATTCCATAGGTCTGAAAATACCGGTTGATATAGCAATTACCGGATTTGATGATATTCTGATCTCCGAATATGCGAATCCTTCTCTTACCACAATCAGAGTGGATACTGACCGGATTGGAAAAGTAGCTGCAGAACGGCTCATTGAAAAAATGAACGGTTCAATTAATAAAACAATTCAGAAAAAAGAAATTGCATCTCAACTTGTAATTAGGAGTTCATGCTAAACTACTAAATCGGGAAATTGAAGGTGGCAAAGTACAAAACCAAATACGGTTATTTTAATGATGATGGAAACGAATATGTAATCACAAATCATAAAACTCCAAAACCATGGGTCAATGTAATTTCGAATGGAGTTTATGGAATGGTGATTTCACAAATAGGAGGCGGCTTTAGCTGGAATGAACACTCAGAGTTTAACCGGCTAAACCGATGGCATCAGGATATGATACGCGATGACTGGGGCAAATATTTTTATTTCAAGAATAACAAAACCGGCGAAGTTTGGAACCCCACGTGGATGCCTACAAAAACCGAATTAGAAAATTATGAAGCTCGTTACGGTTTCGGCTATACTGTTTTCAAATCCGAATTCAAAAAAATTGTTGTAGAGTTGACTGTTTTTGTACCTATGAATGACAATCTTGAAATCTGGGATTTCAAGATCACCAATAACTCAAAAGAGCCGCTCGATCTTTCTATTTATTCTTATTTCGAATGGTGCCTCGGCACATCGAACGATCATCATCGGGAATTTCATAAACAATTTGTTGAGACGGAATTCAATGCTGAGAACAATGCAATGCTGGCAACAAAACGATTGTGGGAGGTTCCGCTTGGAGATCGAGGGCATTGGAATATTGAATACCCTTACTACGGGTTCATCTCATCGAATAAAGCAATAATAGATTTCGAAGGTGACAAAGAAGAGTTTATCGGTCAATACAACAATCTTGATAAGCCCGCCGGCTTGATGAAAGATTCACTTTCCAACAAAGTTGGCAAGTGGAACGACTCGATAGGGACAGTGCATGTTAAAGCAAATGTGGCGAAAGATAAATTCAGGTCAATTGCGTTTTATCTTGGAATTCAAACAACTAAAAAAGATGTTTTCGAAACACTGAAAAAATTCCGCACCGAAGAGCAGATCCGGAATGCCCTTGACGATGTGAAAAAATATTGGTCCGCTTTATTAGGTACGCTTGAAATCAAAACGCCAGATGATGCAATGGATCTGATGATTAATAAGTGGGCTCGCTATCAAGCTATTGCCGGCAGATTATTGGCTCGTACTGCGTACTATCAGCAAAGCGGCGCATTCGGTTTTCGAGATCAACTTCAGGACAGTATGGTCTATCTGCCGATAGATCACACATTATGCGAGAAACAAATTCGTCTTCACGCCCGCCATCAATTTGAAGATGGCACAGTTCTGCATTGGTGGCATCCCATCAGCGAAACCGGATTATCAACCAAAATGACAGACGACCTCCTGTGGCTTCCATTTATTCTCTTCCATTATCTTGATGAAACTGCGAATAACAAATTCTTGGATGAGACTGAACCTTATTACGACAATAAAGAAAAGATTGATTCACTGTTCAATCACTGTGTGGGTTCAATAGAAAAAGTTTTAACCCGCTACAGTGATCGCGGCTTGCCTTTAATTGGAGCCGGTGATTGGAATGACGGTTTGAGTGCTGTCGGTTTGGAATTTAAAGGAGAATCCGTTTGGCTCGCACATTTCTTCTACTTGATCTTAAAAAGGTTTGCAAGTTTATCAGAAAAAGTTGGAAAAGTTGATTTGCAAATTCGTTACAATGTGAAAGCTGATGAATTGAAAGAGGCAATCAACAAGTTCGCTTGGGATGGCAAATGGTTTTGGCGCGCAACTAAAGATAATGGTATTAAGATAGGAAGTGATGAATGTGAAGAAGGAAAAATTTATCTCAATGCTCAAACGTGGAGTGTAATTAGCAATTCTACAGATAAAGAAAGACAAACAGATGCAATGAATTCTGTTTCAAACTTATTATTGAAAAGCAATGGTGCGCTTTTACTTTGGCCTGCATATACCAAGCCGGATAAATTTATTGGTTACCTTTCCCGTTATGCACCCGCAAGAAGAGAGAACGGCGGTGTCTATACTCACGCCGCAGCATGGGCAATTCAAGCTTATGCAATAATGAAAGATGCAGATAATGCATGGCTGGCATATTCAAGATTGAATCCGATTAATAGTGGAATGGATCCGGAGAAATATGTTGCAGAACCATTTGTAACTCCCGGCAATATTGACGGACCTGATTCACCAAATTATGGAATGGCTGGATGGACATGGTATACCGGATCTGCTCAATGGTACGGTAAAGTTGTTCTTGAATGGATTCTTGGTATTCGTCCAACTGAAAACGGTTTGTTGATTGATCCATGCATTCCAAAAACGTGGAAAGAATACAAAGTTAAACGCACTTTTCGCGGAACGGTTTATAATATAAAAGTGAAAAATAAATCCGGTGTTTCGTTTGGCGTTTCAGAAATTTTTGTGGATGGAATTAAGCAAACTGAAAATCTTATCAAACCGATTAACAATCTTTCCGTAAATGTTGAAGTGATACTTTAAAAATGGAAGGTGTCAAATGAGGAAGTTAGTCTATATACTGCCGTTCATATTCTTTCTTAGTGCAGGATGTCAATCCCGGAATGTAAAATATCTTTCTTATGATAAAATAGATTTCAAGCTCACTCAAAAAGAACAAGCATTTCTAAGTACCCTGCAATACAAATCATTTCTATACTTCATTCATGAAATGAATCCCGAAAATGGAATGGTAAAAGACCGTTCACAAGATGGATCACCTGCTACAATTGCCGCTGTCGGTTTTGCAGTTCCTATCTGGGCAATAGGTGCCGAAAAGGGATGGATTACAAGAGACCAATCTGTTCAATACACTCTTTCGTTACTCAATTTTTTGTGGAATTCCGAACAGAGTACAGAATCGTTAGCATCCGGTTATAAGGGGTTTTATTATCACTTTCTTGATATGAAAACCGGAAAGCGGTTTTGGAATTGCGAACTTTCGTCTATCGATTCCGGACTTCTTTATTGCGGAATTATTTTCGCGCGGCAATACTACAATGGTACAAATGAAAAAGAAAAACAGATCAGAGAGTTATCCGCAAAATTATTAAACAGAGTTGATTGGAAATTTTTTACAATGCCGCCTACCGGTCAATATGCAAACACAATCTCACTCGGCTGGGATAAAAAAGATGGATTCAATAAACTTGGATGGTGGGGTTATACCGAAGCTTTGTTCTTATACATTATTGCAGCAGGAATGGATATGCCCGATGTAGAAAAAGGTTACGATACCTGGTTGAAAACATATCAGTGGCGGGAACCTTACAGCGAAAAATTAGGTCACGTTGTATTTCCTGCTTTGTTCATTCATCAATTTTCTTTTCTCTGGTTTGATGGGCGCGGTTTGATTGATAAATATATGCAGAAAAAAGGGATAGATTATTTTGAAAATTCACGACGCGCAACATACGTCCAACGTGAATATGCAATCAGAAATTTAAATAAATGGGTTGGGTATGACTCTTTGACTTGGGGTTTGACGGCGTGCGATGGTCCCGGAGAGAAATATAATTTTGACGGAAAAGAATTTTGGACATATTCGGCGCGCGGAACTTCAGGACCCGATTCAACATTTGACGATGGAACAATTGCACCAACTGCGGCGGGCGGTTCAATCCCATTCGTACCGGAAATTACTATTCCGACTTTAATGAACATGTATGATAAATATGGCTCAAAAGGGCTCTGGGGCAAGTACGGATTTTTAGATGCGTTCAACCCAACTTTGAAATGGTACGACAAAGATTATCTTGGACTTGATCAGGGACCGATTGTAATAATGATTGAGAATTACATGAACGGATTTGTCTGGAAATATTTTATGAAAGATCCGATTGTGCAGAAAGGTTTGACGCGACTGGGTTTCAAAAATAATAAATAGAATTTAACTACAGGGGGTTTCTAAAAACTATTTTTTAAATGAATAGAACGCAGATAAACACTGATAAAATAGATTTACGCAGATTATTTCTTGAAGTTTTTAGAAGCCCCCTACACTCCGTTTCTCCAAATCTTTTATGGAGTTTCAAAATTTTGGATTGTGTATGAAAGAAAACCAGCAAACAATTAATAAGTTCATCTCACAAAACATAACTTCAGAAGGTTTGGGCTATTATATCAAGAAATATCTGATATTGATTCTTGCTCTGCTTTCGCTGGCTATCCAGGTTTTCGGTTAGTCAAAGTTTATATGTGAGTTCAAGATAACTGATGGCTGGAAAATCTATAAATCGGATGGTGTTGAAATAAATGGAAAGCAATGAAACAAATCCTTCTTAACGGAAATTGGTTTTACAAAACTGACAAAGACGGCAAGCTGAGTTATACATCCGTTCATGAAATGTTTTTATCAGGAAAAATAAAAGACACAATGAGTATTCCAAACAACTGGCAGCTTGCCGGATTAAATAACTTCAACGGATCAATCTGGTTTATAAAAGAGTTTTCAGTTAACGGTTCACAGTTTACAAATAAATTAAATGTGGTTGAGTTCAAAGGGATAGATTATTTCTCCAATGTCTGGCTAAATGGAAAATTCCTTGGTCGGCATGAAGGATATTTTCAATCGTTTAATTATGATGTGAGCCAGTTCTTGAAAGAAGATAATTTATTAATTCTGAAAGTCACATCACCATTCGAAGAACCCGGAACTGTTTGGCCGCTAAAGAAAAAACTAATCAAAGGAATTTTTAATCATCATGATTGCAGACCGGGCGGGTGGGATTATAAACGGGGACAAGATCAAAACACCGGCGGAATCTGGAATGATGTTTTATTAAAAATTACCGATCATATTTTCATTGAGAACATAAAGGTGAGCTCTAAAATAAATTTTGATAAGAACAGTGCGCTTATCCGGATTGATTGCAGCTACAAATCTAAATTAACAAAACCGTTGAAGGACAAGATAGAGATCGGATTGACATCTCCTTCCAAGAAAAAGCAGATAAAAGTTTTTGACATTCAACTCAGACCAAAAAAAAATCATTTTACCTTAACGATGGAGATAAAAAATCCCGAATTGTGGTGGAGTTGGGATTTAGGCAGCCCGAATCTATACGATCTATCAATCTCCGGAAATATTTTTGGCGAGTATCAAACAAAATTCGGAATCCGAGAAGTTAAACTGGACGATAAACAAATTTTTTATCTCAATGGTAAGCGGCTTTTCTTACGGGGAACGAATGTAATACCAACACAGTTCTTGAGCGATTTATCACCGGAGAAAATATTTAAACAAGTTTCTCTGATGCGTGAAGCAAATTTGAATATTGTTCGTATGCATGCGCACGTTAATAGAAAAGAATATTATGATGAATGTGACCGGCAAGGAATTTTAGTCTGGCAAGATTTTCCTTTGCAATGGACTTACGATGACTCAAATGAGTTTGCCGAAAATGCGGTTGAACAGATCAAAGTAATGGTTAATCAAAATTACAACCATCCTTCTATTGCATTTTGGTGCTGTCATAATGAACCGGGAAAACAGATCGAGACATTGGACCAACAACTTAAAAAAGCTGTATCGAGCCAAGATAAAACACGAATTATTCGTCTCGCCTCAAATTATGAAGAGCACGCATACGATGGTTGGTATTGGGGCGATAAAGAACATTACGCCGCAACTCCGATGGGTCCTTTGGTAACCGAATTTGGCACTCAAGCATTACCGCAATTATCATCACTGAAAAAATTTCTTTCTCAAAAGGATTTAGAGAAGCCTAACTGGGATAAATGGAAGTATCACAATTTTCAATATGAACAGACTTTCCAAATAGCGGGCGTAGAAAAAGGAAAATCCATACAAGAGTTCATAACTAATTCGCAAGAGTATCAGGCGGATTTGATTAGAACGGCAATTGATTTTTACCGCTGCAAACGGTTCGATGGAATCAACGGTGTATTTCAGTTTATGTTAATTGATTGCTGGCCCTCAATTACGTGGTCTGTTGTTGATTATTATTTTAGGAATAAGAAAGGATTCTTCGCTCTTCAGAAAGTGATGCAGCCGCTTTATGCCTCGGTTCGTGTCCGTCAAAAAAAATATTTTGCCGGTAAAAATCTGCTTATTGATTTATGGATCATTAACGATTTAGATCGCAGTTACTTAAATAGTTCTTTAGATTTCATGTTAGATAGAAAACTAATTCATAAAATAAAGCTCGGAACCATTGAACCGGATTCAATCCGTTTTATTGATTATGAATCAATTCATATTGAGTTACCGGTGAAGATGAAAACCGGAAAGCACAAAATTACTTTAACTCTAATCACTGATAACCAATCAAAAGTAGTCAATGATTTTATGATAGAAATTGAGAGGTCATTAAAATGATAAAAAAGATAATGTTGCATTGTGTAACGCTATTATTACTGACACGTCTTGTCCAAGCGCAAGATTTTTCTCCTCCTTCTACTCCCCAAAACTTCAAGTCAATTTCGTATGAATCCCACATTGATCTGATCTGGCAGCCGAACACGGAATCCGATCTCGCCGGATATAAAATTTACAAGTGGAATGGTTCTTCATATCAGTTCTTAGCTAACGTAAAAAAATACAGATCATTTTATTGGGAATGGATCGGCAATACTTCAGTTGCTAATAAATATAAAATGACCGCTTACGATCTGTCAAATAACGAATCACCAATGAGCGCAGAGGTTACAACATTCACACATCCAATGACCGATACTGAATTCCTTGATATGACTCAACGCGCAACCTTCAGATATTTCTGGGATTGGGGTGATCCGAATTCAGGAATTGCACGGGAACGCTGGCAGCCGAATGAAAATGATGTAACAAATACAATCGGCGGGGGCGGATTTGGAGTGATGGCAATACTTGTCGGTATCGAACGCGGATTTATTACGCGAGATCAAGGTGTTGCAAGGATGAAAAAGATTGTAGACTTCCTTGCAAACAAAATTGACAAATTCCACGGAGTTTTTCCGCATTGGTTCAACGGAACTACAGGTAAAGTAGTCAAGTTTGGGAATTACCAGGATGGGGGAGATATTGTTGAGACTTCATTTATGATTCAAGGTCTTCTCGCAACAAAGCAATATTTTAATCTGCAGAACAGCGATGAAGATCAAATCAGAAGTACAATCCAACAAATTTGGGAGGGAGTAGATTGGAATTTTTATAGAAACGGTTCAACCGGCTTATATTGGAATTGGTCCCCAACTTATGGATTTAATATTCCCGAAGGCGGCTCTTTTATTTTTCATGGTTGGAACGAAACTATGATTACTTATTTGCTTGCAGTTGCTTCACCCACTAATCCTATCTTGCCGGCTTATTATAAAAGTGGATGGGGAACTGACGGAGGTATTAAGTATACAGGTCAACCTCAATACGGTTATCAACTGCAAGTCGGAACAAATTACGGCGGACCGCTTTTCTTTACTCATTATTCTTTTTTAGGATTTGATCCGCGGGGTAAAAGAGATTGGTATGCAAATTATTTTGTCCATAATTTCAATCAGACAATGATCAACCGAGCATACTGTATTGAGAATCCCAAAAAGTTTGCCGGTTACAATGAAAACTGCTGGGGGTTAACCGCAAGTAATAGTATTCCGGGGGTGGGCTATTTAGCGCATGAACCCGGTTCAAACGATAATGGAACTATTACACCAACCGCCGCTATCAGTTCAATGCCATACTTCCTATACGAAAAAGAAAATCTTTCTTTGAATGCTCTAAAATATTTTTACAGAGTTTACGGCGGCTCGCTATGGGGAGACTTTGGTTTTAAAGATGCCTTCAATGTAAGCAAGTTTTGGTTCAACGATGACTATCTTGCTATTGATCAGGGACCAATAATCTGTATGATAGAAAATTACCGCTCTCAGTTATTATGGAACCTGTTCATGGCAGACCCGGATGTGAAAGCGACTCTTCCTAAAATACCTTTCTTCTTCTCGCAAGATCCTTCGGATGTGGTTGATGAAAAAAATATTCCTTCCGAATTTATACTGAAAGGGAATTATCCGAATCCGTTTAATCCGTCAACTGTTATTAGTTATGAGTTGGAAAAGCAAAATTATGTTCAGCTGAAAGTGTATGATACTCTCGGAAGAGAAATAGCAACGCTCGTAAATGAAGAACAGCAGCCCGGCGATCACAGTATAACATTCGATACTGCAAAACTTTCTAACGGGAATAAGTTAACATCGGGAGTATATTTCTACAGAATACAAGCCGGAAAAAATTCGGCAACAGGAAAAATGGTGCTGCAAAAATGATATGAACACACTAAAAAAAATAACTACTTACTACTTATTTCTTACTCTTTACTTCTTACTCCTTACTTCTATCTTCTTATTCTGGAGCTGCGTTCAAAATTATGATGATAAAATTACAATTAACTTTTGGGCTATGGGTGTTGAAGGGGAAACGGTTTCCAAACTTATTCCTGAATTTGAGAAGCAGAATCCGAACATAAAAGTAAAAGTCCTACAGATAGCCTGGATAGCCGCACACGAAAAACTTATCACAGCATTTGCCGGTGAAACACTGCCGGATGTTTTCCAACTTGGCAACACGTGGATTCCGGAGTTTGAATCTCTCGGTTCGATAGAACCGCTAAACTTGTACATAAAAAAATCTTCGGTTGTAAATAAAGATAATTTTTTCCCCGGCATCTGGGAAACAAATTTAATTGATACCACAGTTTATGGGATTCCGTGGTATGTTGATACGCGGGTTATCTTCTATCGTACCGATATATTGGAAAGTGTCGGTTACAAAAATTCACCGCGTACTTGGACTGAACTTTATTACGCATCTAAAAAAATAAAACAAAAATTCAACAGCTATTCTTTCTTTATTCCAACAAACGAATGGCTTCCTTTTGTTCTATTCGGAATTCAGAATAATGCCGAGCTTCTTAAAAACAAAAATCGTTATGGAAATTTTTCCGGTAAAGAGTTCAGAGAAGCTGTTGAGTATCTGGCTAAATTTTATCATGAAGGATTAGCACCCGTTGATATGCAGCAAGTGATGAATGTTTATCAGGCATTCGGTGAAGGATTTTTCTCAATGTACATTACAGGTCCATGGAATGTAACTGAATTTCAAAATCGTTTACCTAAAGAGATACAAAACAAATGGATGACCGCACCTTTGCCTTCGCCAAATAACGATTATCCCGGATACTCTTTGGCAGGAGGGTCAAGTCTTTCTATAAACGCGAAATCCGAACACAAAGAAGCGGCGTGGAAGTTTATTGAATTTATTTCCGAAGCCAAGACACAACTAAAATTTTACAAACTTGTTTCATCACTGCCGGCTGTGAAAAAAGTTTGGGAAGATTCCTCTTTAGTGAATAATAAATTCATGAAAGCATTCTATACGCAGCTTCTTAAAACTAGACCAACGCCTAAAATACCCGAATGGGAACAAATTGTTTTTTCAAAAATACAGCAAGCAACAGAAGTGATAGCGCGTAAAAAGAAAACAATTGTAGAAGTACTGAAAGAATTAGATAAAGACGCTAACGACATTCTTGAAAAAAGAAGATGGATGATGGATCGAAAATGAATAAAACAAAACTTAGCGCCGTAATACTTTTTCTTGGTCCGTCTCTGATTGTGATTTTCACTTTCTTCTTCCTGCCCGTAATCGTTGCCTTCTTGATGAGCTTTACGGATTTCGATATTTATGCTCTCGGAAATTTAAGCAACATGCGTTTTGTGGGATTAAAAAATTATTTCACTCTTCTGAACGATCCGCTCTTCTGGACTTCAATTAAAAATACATTTTACTTTGTAATCGCGGGCGGACCTCTTTCGGTTGCAACGTCGCTTGGAGCGGCTTTATTGCTCAATTCGAAATTGATCAAGTACAAAAGCATTTTTCGTTTAGTATATTTTCTTCCGGTGGTTACCACACTGGTTGCGGTTTCGATTGTGTGGAGATATATCTATCATCCTCGCTTCGGATTGTTAAATTATATTTTAAGCCTTTTTGGAATCGGGCAAATTGACTGGCTTGGAGATCCAACATTTTCGATGCCCGCAATTATTCTTTTAGCCGTCTGGAAAAATTTCGGCTATAATATGATAATCTTCATCGCGGGATTACAAAACATTCCGGAAGAACTTTATGAGGCGGCAAGCATCGAAGGCGCGACTGCATGGCAGAAGTTTAAAAGTATAACCGTACCGATGCTTGCACCAACTTCTCTTTTCATCGGAGTTATTACTATGATCGGATACTTCCAACTATTTGCCGAACCATACGTGATGACGCAAGGAGGACCGCTTAACAGCACTCTCAGTATTGTGCTTTACATGTATCAGGAAGGATTCCGCTGGTGGAATATTGGTTACTCCACCGCAATTGCATTCTTACTGTTTGTAATAATTTTAATCGGCACTGTCATTCAATTTAAACTTCAGAAAGAAACAGAATGATGAAATGAAGAAGTACTTAGTTATTTCTATAGCCATTATACTTGGCGTGATGACGTTTCTTCCTTTTTTGTGGATGATATCCGCATCGTTTATGTCAACCGGTGCCGCAAATACTTATCCGCCAAAACTCTTTCCGGATAAATTTGATTTTTCACATTACCAAAATTTGCTGACGCGTCTTAATCTTGCAAGATATTTATTGAACAGTTTGGTTATCTCGCTTGGTGTAACTTTCTTTTCGTTACTGCTCAATTCAATGGCAGGATATGCGTTCGCAAAATATCGTTTTGCCCGTAAGAAAAGATTGTTCAAATTTTTGTTGAGTTCGATGATCATTCCCGGACAAGTTACAATGCTGCCTGTGTTTTTAATTTTGAAAAACATGGGATTTATCAACACATACTTTGCAATTATCGTCCCCGGTATGGCAAGCATCTTTGGAATTTTTTTGATTCGACAATACGCTTTATCAATACCGGATAGTTTAATTGAAGCTGCCAAGATGGATGGCGCAACAGAACTGCAAATATACTTTCGTGTTATACTTCCTCTCTGCAAACCGATTCTTGTTACGTTAGGATTATTTACTTTTATGGGAACGTGGAATGATTTCTTGTGGCCTTTGATTGTAATGACCGATTCCAGCATGTATACAATGCCGGTAGCTCTTGCAAACCTGATGAGTGAGCATGTTCAAGATACAGAATTAATGATGGCAGGTTCCGTAATAACTATTGTTCCGGTTCTAATTGTCTTTCTTGCACTGCAGAAATATTATATAAAAGGAATTATGATGGGGAGTGTTAAAGAATGACACAAGGGTACTTCTAAAAACTTCAATATCCTTTGCGAACTTTGCTTTTTCTTTGCGTTCTCTGCGTTAAATATTTACAAAAGATAGTTTTTAGAAGTACCCATAATTGTCATTCTGAGTTCCGATGATTTTTATCGGGACGAAAAATTTCCTATTTCCGGATATTATCAATTCTTCACCGGAACATTCTTCATACTCTAAAGGAGAAATAATGGCAGCTGTAAAACTGATAAACGTTTCAAAAGTTTATGACGGCAAAAATAAAGTCGTTCATGAAGTCGATCTTGAAATAAATGATAAAGAATTTGTTGTGCTTGTTGGTCCCAGCGGATGCGGTAAATCCACTACTCTGAGAATGATTGCCGGACTCGAAGAAATCTCGGAAGGCGAAATCTTTATTGATGGTAAACTTGTAAATAACGTTCAATCGAAAGACCGGGACATTGCAATGGTGTTTCAGAACTATGCGCTCTATCCACACATGACGGTTTTTGATAACATGGCTTTCGGTCTAAAGTTGAGAAAGTTTAGTAAAAATGAGATTACAGAGCGCGTCAACCATGCCGCAAAAATTCTAGATATGGAACACCTTTTGGATAGAAAACCAAAACAGCTTTCGGGCGGTCAGCGTCAGCGTGTGGCAGTGGGGCGTGCTATAGTGCGTAAACCAAAAGTGTTTTTATTTGATGAGCCGTTAAGTAATCTTGATGCAAAGTTACGTGTACAAATGCGTGCCGAAATAACACGCCTGCATCAACGGCTTGAAGCAACAACAATCTATGTTACACACGATCAAACCGAAGCTATGACAATGGGTGATAGAATTGTCGTTCTGAAAGATGGAATTGTACAGCAAGTTGATTCCCCGATGAATCTTTATAATCGTCCTGCGAACAAATTTGTTGCCGGATTTATCGGAAGTCCCGCTATTAATTTTATTGACGGGAAAATTGTTAAAGAGAACGGACTTGCCTTTATAAGCAGGGAAAAGTTGATCTCATTTCAATTGAGTCCGGATAATTCAGAAAAACTTATTCCTTATATCGGTAGAGATGTTACTCTTGGAATTCGACCTGAAGAATTCCGAATTGAATCTAAGGGCGGGTATAAAATTAATGTAGAAGTAGATTTAGTAGAACAGTTGGGGAGTGATGTTTATTTACATTTTAATTTGGAAGGTATTCCGTTTATTGGAAGAGTTAAACCTACAATGGATTTTCGTTCAAGAAAAGAATTTGAATTATATTTTGGTAGTGAGATGATCCATTTATTTGATAGTGCTGAAGGTAAAAAAATAAATTAAAATTAATGTGTCTGTATTCAAAACCTTACTCTAAGTCCAGCCGGATATTCGGAAAAAATCATTGTTTGTTGTCCATATTCAAAATCTTATCCACCACTAATTTTGATCTTAAATTAGAGATTTTATTTTACTAACAAATAGAGGGATAAGTTAGCCAAAGGCACAATACTAAAAGAAGTAAATCCGGCATTCTTCGATAGTTGTTCAATAAATTCCGGTTTTAATCTGTGTTCTAAGGGCGGTCCATACTCCTGAACCTCATAATTCCATTCTAGTATTGCTGCTTGTTTTACAGCTATTCTTTCAATTTCTTTCAACACTTTCTCAAAATCGTCTACTTCATGAAGAACTAATCCCATAAAAACCATATCAAAAGAGTCCTCTTCAAAAGGAAGTGATTCAGCTGAAGCCAGTTTAAATTGGCAGTTAGGTAAATAATCTTTTGCTGCTGCTATCATCTCTTGATTGGAATCGATACCTGTTACTGCGATATTTCTTTTGTAAAATGCTTCGGCAAAAAGTCCGCTTCCTGTTCCGATATCAAGAACGGAATCAATCTTTGAAGTGCTTAAACAAAGATCAACTACTCGTTCAACTTCTAATCTCTCGGTTCTTTCGGGCGACCGAAGGCGTTCTATTCCGCTATTATAAACACGTTCATTCATATATTATTTCTCTTATAAAATTGTTTACCGGTTACTACTGCTCACTAAAATAATGGGAGATTCCCATCTCCAGCAATTGTGTTATTGGACGACAATCCGGAGAAGCTAAATTGCCTGTTCTATTTTTTGCAATCGAAGCACAACCGCCACCACATGCGAGTTGTAAATTGCAACCTTTACATTCGGGAATTGTTGTTACATCTCGTTCTTCCCAGACTTTGATTAAATCATTAGCTTTGTTTACTGTTGGATAGAAAGTGCCCAACTCTTCTCCATTTTTCCCAACTGTAGCAGTACATGCATATATATGTCCGGAACCATCAAAAGCCCGTTCTGTATCTCTTAAGAGTTGAGCTGCATATTCTACACGGGTGCGAATGATAAAATCTTGCAGCGTCTCCTTCTCAATCAAAGAAAAGGTTCTGCTTAAATGATACGGACTTACTGCCACAGCACGCGAAAGCACTGAAAGGCGTAATGCATTAGAATCAGAAAGATGTCTTCGAACATATTCCTTGACCTCTTCAATTTTCTTGTTTTGTAAAAGCGTCATAATTTCGAAGCCAGCATCCTCGACCGCGTTTTGGGTCTGTTCGAAAGGAATTATTTCTTTGCCGTATACAAGTTCAGCTTCACCAATTCTAACGGTTATTTTTGTTAGAGAAAGTTTCGAAAGTTCTTCCTTCAGAGCTCGAACGCAGCGAGAACAACACATTCCCTTGATACGAAATGTTTCTACCTTGGAATTATAGGACATATTTTCTCTCCCAATGATGACAAAATATTTATGATATGTTGAATGCAGAATAGGGTAGTTCTAAAAACATCAATATTCTCTGCGGACTTTGCGTATTCTCAGCGTTCTCTGCGTTAAATTTTTATAAAAGATAGTTTTTAGAACCACCCAATATTCTAAAATAAAGTAAGGAAAGAATCATTTCGTTCAAAGAGGAATGAATCGCTTCGCTCGCCCATTCAATTAATTTTTTTCTTGACATTTACCCCCTCCATATATATTCTTACATAAAAAATTCAATTAACTTAAAGTTTTTCCAATGGTTTTATATTTCAAAAAATTATTTAGAGCTAAATACTAATACTGTCGAATAAAACAATACGATCAAGCTGATTACACTTATTGTTTCCCGATTTAGAGAATGACATGATGAAAAAACAATATTCATATCATAATCTGAGAGAATATCACACATTTAGGTATAGATCGCGGTACTATCTTCTAAATGTAGAAGATATGAAAGCCTACAGAATTGGAAACTCCCTTTATAACAAATTAAATATTTTAGAAGAGCAAGGTTTTCTTGATACTCTAACCGAAGAAATAGAAGTTGCATTAGAGAAATTGCATTTAACGATATATGCGAGCCCCCCTGATCACACAGAAATAATTCTGCAGGTAGATAAAAAATTACCTCCCATCACAAGAATTTCGTTGAATGTAGCACAAATATGTAATATGAAATGTATCTATTGTTATGGTCGGAAGGGGGAATATGGGGAAAAAGGTTTAATGGATAAAGCAACGGCATGTAAGGCAGTAGATTTTCTAATTAAGAATTCAGCTGATAAAAGGGATATTGGCATTAATTTTTTTGGGGGAGAACCGTTACTAAATTTCCCGCTGATTAAAAAAGTTGTTAAATATTCTAAAGATATCTCTGCCCAAAATGGGAAAAGGATTCATTTCTCAATATCAACCAACGGAACATTATTCTCAAAAGAAGTAATAGAATTCTTTAATAAAGAGAAATTTTCAGTACAAGTGAGTTTTGACGGTGACAAAGTAATTCAAGATAAGAACAGGCCGCTTAAGACTGGGCAATCCTCCTATGATTTTATACTGCCCGGGTTGAGTAGATTTTTAGAATCCCGCAACGGAGATGCGGCGGCAAGGGTAACAATGACCAAACATGATTCGGGGAAAATTAAAGTTAGAGAAAAATTAAAGGAGATCGGGTTTAAAAGAATAAATATAACTCCTGTTACCTCCACGATAAATGACGACTATGCTCTTCAAGAATCGAATTACGTTTGTTTATTTAACGACACTGATAGTATATCCGATGACTTTATTGAAAAAATAAAGTGTAAAAAAGATGTTAATGACAAAGTTCTTTTTAATTTATTGGCAACTCTTATTACAAGACAAAAAACGTTTTATTCATGTGGTGCTGGCAAGGGATTGTTGGCAATATCTGCTTCGGGAAAAGTATTCCCCTGCCATAGATTTGTCGGTAACGATGAATTTATTTTAGGGGATGTCCGGAGGATTCCGGAAGAGAAAAGGATTCCATTTAATTATCCCCAGATTTATACGAGTGACACATGCAGTAAATGCTAT
>JAJYXU010000058.1 GCA_021801605.1 Bacteroidota bacterium | reverse complement strand
CGTTTAATCTGTGTCATCTGTGTTCTATTCTTAATTTTTCAGAGGTCTCATTGAATAACACGAGCCGTATGACGGGAGACTGTCACGTACGGTTCTCTGAGGGGTTGAAGGGTGAAACTCCCTTCGATCTACTCGGCGTTCTCTGTGTTAAATTTTTAAAAAGATAATTTTTAGGACCACCCTTAATAATGAATGCTGAAAAATTCCGGGGGCAGTTTTCAACTTATTATAGAAGTTAAGTTTTACTTTCACTATTTTTTTGGCGTCATTTTTAAAGATCCCGAAAAGTAATTGAATAAACTTCTTTACATAAAATCCGTTTGGCAAGAAGCTTTATCCGACAAAGTTTTCAGAATAAAAGCTGTAATTACTCTTATTCTACTTGCACTGGTTCTCTTTTTTTTAGCAAATTTTCTTGCGTATAATGAGCACCGCCCCGGTTTCACATTAAACGATCCCTTCCTTTCTTCTTTTAATCCGGTTGATCTTACCTGGTTAACTTTTATATTAATCTACTTAGGACTGATCACCGCGTTGGTTTTTTTAACTTTTCATCCGGCAAGAATGTTGACTGCACTTCAATCATATACTTTAATTTCAGCGCTCCGCATAATTACAATTTATTTTCTTCCGTTAAACGCCCCTGTTCAAATAATTCCATTGACAGATCCCTTTGTTGAATTTTTTGGCGGAGGTACAACATTATTGCGCGATCTTTTCTTTTCCGGGCATACATCAACAATGTTTCTCTTTTTCTTAACTGCAAAAAGCAAGAAACTCAAAATGATTTTTTTGATTTGTACATTCTTAGTAGCTTCCTTTGTACTGCTTCAGCATGTTCATTACACCATTGATGTTCTTGCCGCTCCTTTTTTTGCTTATACCAGTTACCGCATCTCCCGTTTAATCAATAAAAAACGATCAAAAAAAAATTCCTGAATTGGAATCATTTATTCTCCTTTTTCGTTTAGAGAATGGTGAAACTAATTTGCCGGCTAAAATGATTTCAGAAGCAGTCTACCTTCATTATCTCAATACCTTGCTCGATGGTGATAAAAAGCAATGCACTCAGATTGTCCAGAGATTAATTCAGAATAACGTCAGCATCAAAGAGATTTACATGGAACTCTTTCAGCGTTCGATGTACCGCATAGGACAAATGTGGGAAAAAGAAAAATGTTCTATTGCAGATGAACATGTTGCAACAAATATTACCGAAGGATTAATTGAACTTGTTTCAACTTCTTTTGCTAATGAGAATAAAATTGGCAAGCTGGCTTTGATTACTTGTATTGATAAAGAATTTCATGATCTTGGCGCGCGGATGGTTGCCGGTTACTTTAGCGCTAATGGCTGGGACACAATGTATGTAGGATCAAATACACCGGAGCAGGAAATTATTCGGCTGATTCAAGACAAGCATCCGGATGTAGTCGGAATTTCAAGCAGTTTTTATATGAACATAAACAGATTGATAAAATTAGTCCGGACTATCAAAGAACATTTTCCTTTACAAGAAATTATAGTTGGAGGACAAGCGCTCTCGGAAGACCATTCAAACATCTTATCCGGCTATGAAAATGTTTTTTATATTACATGTCTTAACGGATTGGATAAATATTTGTCCGAGTATCACAAACACTAATCAACTTTTGCCATTCTCAAATCCATCCGGAATTTTATATTTTACATATAGATAATTTTTCAGATGGAGAATACCATGCGGCAGATTAAATCAGTTTTCTTTTTTTTATTTCTCTTTTTCTTTTCCATATTAGCTCAACAATCTCCTTCAACAACAAGCATACAAGACATCATCAAACCGGTTGATCTTGTCGCCGGCATTTCTGATGCTGTGACGATTTCGGATTTATTCTATGCGGATAATTACAATGTAAAGTTTACAGAAAATAAAAAAGTAAAAGTGAATTACGATATTTCCAGCTATAAAGTTTACTTCAAAGCAGATATGAATTTTTCCGGAATGACGCTTGTAGATTTTGTTTTTGATAAACGAACTTACTCGGTTCCAATCATTTCACGTGTTCAGAAAAAATATAAATTCAGTTATAAACCGGATAAAAAATATAACAGACTAACTCTCTTTGGGAGTTTTAACGGCTGGGACCGCGGTAATTTGCAGATGAAAGATGAAAACGGGGACGGCGTTTTTGAAGTTGACGTTCCTCTTGAGCCGGGTCGCTACGAATACAAATTCTGGGGTGATGGAACCGAGATTGTTGATCCTAAGAACCCTGACAAAAAACCAAACGGTTTCGGAGATTTTAATTCCATCTTTAACGTTGCAGAGCCGAATCTTGGAAAATTATTTCTTCACGTCGGCTATAAAAAAATTAATGCATATGAATCAAAATTCACTTTCATTTATGAAAATGAAAAAGAAGAAAACAGGCTCAACAAAACAAATATTATTGCACTGCTCAACAACTCACGTGTTTCTCAAAAAAAGATAAATATCATCGGTAATAAAATTGATTTTACCTTTTCAAAACCGGAATTGAAGGGGAAAAATTTATTTAGAGTTGCTGTTTCAAAAAATGGAAGAGTTACAAACATTCAATCTGTTGAACTCATGGATGGAATTCCGGCAGACAGAAACAATTTCACCTGGAACGATGGAATAATTTATTCATTGATGATTGACCGGTTTAGCGACGGCGATAAATCAATTAACAAACCGATTAAGAACGATTCCCTGCTCGCTCAGGCAAATTATATGGGCGGAGATTTTCAAGGCATAATAAATAAACTTAACGAAGGATATTTCGATTCGCTCAGCGTCAACACAATATGGATTTCGCCGGTGAATGATAATCCGGATATTGCTTACAAAGAATCGCCTCCGCCGCACAGGTGGTTTTCCGGGTATCACGGTTACTGGCCTATTTCATCCACCGACGTTGAAGATCAATTTGGTACGATGAACAAATTAAAAGAATTGATAGCAACCGCGCATAGACATAGTATTAAAATTCTTTTGGATTTTGTTGCCAACCATGTTAACGAACAGCATCCGCTTGTTAAACAGCATCCCGAATGGTTTGGTAAACTCTATCTGCCGGATGGAAGAATGAATCTTCGGTTGTGGGACGAATATCGTTTAACAACCTGGTTCGAACCGTATTTACCTAAATTTAATTTTGTCGGATCGAAAGAGGTGGTTGATTTCATGTCGTCAAATGCCGTATGGTGGCTCAAAGAAACAGATGCCGACGGATTTCGTCAGGATGCAGTTAAACATATTCCAAACGAATTTTGGCGCACTCTAAATCAAAAAATAAAAAAAGAAATTGAACTGCCGATGAATGTCTCTGTCTATCAAATAGGAGAAACTTTCGGCAGCTATGAATTGATTAGTTCTTATGTGAACAATGGACAACTCTCCGCGCAGTTCAATTTTAATTTGTATGATGCCGCCCTTCCGGCATTTCTCGAAAAGAAAATATCCTTTAAGACGCTCGATGCGGAGATGAAAAAATCATTTTTAGTTTACAGTGAAAATAATTTGATGGGAAATATTATGGACAGCCACGATAAAAACCGCTTTATGGCTTATGCCGATGGCGATTTGGATCTAAGTCAGTGGAGTGCTGTTGAAGAGGGGTGGAACAATCCGCCCAAAGTTGATAACCCGGCTAACTATGACAAAGCAAAACTTTATTATGCTTATATGAATACAATTCCGGGACTGCCTGTAATATATTATGGAAGCGAGTTTGGTATGACGGGTGCTTCCGACCCGGACAATAGGAGAATGATGCGCTTTGGAAATAATTTGAGTATTTACGAAAGGAAGATGCTGGAAGATGTGCGCGTTATTATTAATGCTAGAAAAAATAATTCCGCTTTAAGGTACGGTGATTTTTTAACTCTTGCAGCGGATGAAAACATTTACGCATACATCCGTTCCGATATGAATGAAAGAATTTTAGTCGTGTTAAATAAAAATAAAAATTCACAAAATATTGAATTGCAATTACCGGCAGTTTACACAATAAAATCTGCAACAGATTTAATCAACGCGGAAAAAATAAATGCCGTCAACGGAAAGTTGAGTGTTAGTGTTAAAGGTGTTGGATATAGGATTTTGAGACTGAATGGAACTCTCTAAAAAAACTCCCTGCGCTTACAGGGAGTTTTAATTAAGTGATCAGTAAAAAATCTATATCAATTAAATAAATATCGAATACCGACTTGCATTTGCCAGCGAGAGAGTACTCCAGGATCGTCAATAAATGTTTTTTTCAGACTGGTATTGAAATTAAAAACGGGAGCGCCTTGAGTATTGGATTTAACAAACTGAAGCGGTGAAGTTGCTGCCGAGTTTGCAACTTGCCTTACACCCCAATTTGAGTTTAGCAGATTGGCAACATTTAGAATATCAACACTCAATTGAAATGTATGTTTTTGGGTTCCCATAAAGAATGAAAAGTCCTGCAATAATCTTAAGTCCATATTGCTGAACCATGGATTGATTGCTCCAAAACGATCTGCAATTTTACCACGATTATTCTTTAAGTAATCATCCTGTTCGATAAAAGCATTAAAAGCATTCCATTGATCTTGAGCAGAAACAGTTTTGCCGGTTGCATCAATATAAGGATCAAAAATAATTTCACTTTGATTTCGCGGGATATAAATTAAATCGTTTGTCGGCTGACCATCGCCATTAACATCACCGGAATAAACATATGAGTACCTGTTTCCTCCTGCACCGCTAAATCTATTTCCTTCGGCAACTTCAATGAAAACGCCGACACTTGTAGCCCAGCTCTCCGACCATTCATGACGATATGTAGCTGAAGCAACAATACGATTGCGGTTACCAAATTCAGAGTAGCTTAGATATGGTTTATTTGGATTTCCCTGGGTTGGATTTTCACCAAACATTGCCAATGCAATTTCAGTTGACTTCATTAAGCTTTTAGCTTCAAGATATGTGTAGGATAAACTTGTATTGAGACCAAAATCGAAATTCTTTCTAAATTGTGCAGTAATGCTATAGTTATATCCTTGGCTCGAATTATCAATTACATCTGCACCGCCAATAGAGTAATATATCGGACCGCTAAAGACCGGTCTTCCATCTGGTGCAGGCAGATAACCTTTTACTTTTCCTATGTTTGCATCTCTGACATAGATTGCATTTATATCTTTGCCATAAACGATTTCGAGAGTGCCTAAAACATCTTCGGGAAGTTTCTGATCTACTGCAAAATTAGTTGTCCATACTTGCGGCCATTTGAAATCCGGAGCCATTGCATTCAAAAAATACGATCGTAAATAAGGTGGAAGATTTGGGTTAGCACCCGGATTAGAAATGTTATTACCAATCCATACGAAAGGAAGTCTGCCGGTAAAAATTCCGGTTCCGCCTCTAAGTTGTGTTGACCTGTCGCCTGTCACATCCCAATTAAATCCAACACGTGGCGAGAAAAGCGGAGTTGCTTTTGGAAGTTTACTTTGATCAACTGTTTCTGGTTTTCCATCAGCATCAAGCAAATTTAACGATCTCGAGAATGGATTATCTACCATATCATTTAAGTAGATCGGAATATCAACACGTAACCCATAGGTTAACGTAAACTTTTCAGAAACTAAATATTCATCTTGTGCGTAGAAAGCTAACTGACCCACTTTGATATCTTCACCTTTAAACGGATTCTTTGCAGCATCAGAAGCCATTTTATTGAAGTCAATAAATCCTGGATTAGTCCGATCAGTCAATTTGAAGAATTGATCTAAAGATGAAAATCTTGGTCCTCCAAACTGCGCATCAAGTGGAAAGTATCCCGCATAGAAAAGGTTAAAGGAATTATAGAATTTGAAGTACTCGAAATTCACACCGGCTGTTATAACATGATTTCCGGCAAAATAACTGAAATTGTTTGTAAACTGCCAAACATCTTGATCGAGAATATTGTTAATTGAGAAAGGCTCACTCCCTAATGTAGTATAAGCAATACCGTTTTCAGCAATTTCAATTGTTGGGTACAATTTGGAGACTGGCTGTCTGAAATCTCTGAATCTGTTGTAACTTGCAAAAAATCTGTTAGCCCATTTATCACCTCTGCTATTCAATTCAGCAGCAAATGAACTAAGCTGGTTATTCATTCTATATCCGGAATTTTGAAACGGTAAGGTGTTTTCATTTGGACCTCTACCCCCATTTAAACTAATTGCGAAAGGATGAGGCGGTAAATCACGTCTGGCGTTAAGGTAATTATATCTAAAAGTAAAGTTGTTGCCTTCATTAATATTCCAATCCAATTTAATAATAAATTTTTCATTGTCTGTGCGATTGGTATAATTTTCATAAACACCCGGATCATATCCATATACAGATATCATTCTTTGCCGGATTCTATCCATTACCGAAGCTTGAACTCTCGAAATTCCAAATCCGGAAGTTCCGCGATTTGCAGCAAAGTTACTGCCGGGATCTTCTCTTCTCTCAATTTCTCCGTTCATAAAAATAAATAGTTTATCTTCTACAATTGGACCGCTTGCAGTGAATCCGGATTGGTTATAAGATAAGCTTGGATTAGCAACTACTTTGTTTCCGGAAACCGTATTTCCAACAAAATTTTCATTTCTCATAAAACTGTATAGAGAAGCTTTATATTGATTGGTTCCGCTTTTTGTTACGGTATTAATACCGGCGCCGGTGAATCCTCCTTCTCTAACATCAAATGGTGCGACTGATACTTGAACTTCCGCTACTGCATCGAATGGAACTGGTTCTGCATTTGTTTGTCCACCGGGTGCGGGATCGTCAAGTCCGAACGAATTATTAAAATATGAACCATCCAACGAAATGTTATTATACAACCAATTCTTACCGCCAAAGCTATAATTACCATCACTTCGTGGATCTAATCTTGTAATATCTCTTGTACTTCTTTTGATAGAGGGCAGTTCGGCAACTTGCGTAGGAGAAATATATGTTGCGGCACCTGTCCGACTACTATTTAAAGTATTATCTTTTTCTGCAGAAATAGTTATTTCCTTCATGCTAACTGCTTCACCTTGCAACACAAATTCTACTCGAAAATTTTGACCAAGATTTAAGTAGATATTTTCTTGTTGTTCTTTCTTATAACCAACATAAGTAACCATAACTGTATACGGTCCCCCTATTTTTAAGTTGGGAAGACTGAATCTTCCGTCGGTAGTGGTATATGCGCCGTACTTTGTACCGGTAGGCTCATGAATTGCAATCACATTTGCTGAAGGTAGTGGCTCACCCATAACGTCTTTGACTATGCCGTTCATTGATGCGGTTGTTACACCCTGAGGGAATACTGCACTTGAAAACATAAACAGAATCAAAAGAGTAAAAACAAAAGTAAAAGTAGTTGTAAATCGTAATCTCATACATCCTCCTGTTTGAAATATTATAAATGAACTACCTCGCAGCAAGCTACGAGGTATCAACTAAATGTCATTCCGGAATTCCGATTCATCGGAATATCCAGAATCTATATTGAACCCACCCCGAATAAAGTGAGAAATTTAACTTCATTCTCAACATAAGATATATTTTTTTAAACTGGTAATTTTTTATGATTTACAAATAGACTTTTGAATTATCTTACCAAATAAATTTCTTTCTGTCTATCCGATAAATATTCGCAGCCGGTTTTTGTTACAATAACTTCCTCTTCAATTGTTGCAATTCCGTAGTTTGGAATTGTAAGACGCGGCTCGATTGTAAAAACATTTCCTTCTTCAACCTCAAGATAAGGTACGTTGCCGTATCGTTCCCACTTAGGTCCCAACAAGCATCCGCCGTCGTGGCAGAATTTACCTACTTGATGACCGAGTCCGTGCGGATACTCTGAATAACCATGAACTTGAATATAGTTGCGGGCAATTTCATCAATCTCAAAACCTTTCTTCCCGGGTTTCAATTCATTTGCAGAACGGGTAATTGATTCAACAATTACGTCAAAACCTTTTTGTACTTCTAGTGGGGCTTTGTCTTCATGTGGATGCAGAACGTACCAGGTTCTTTGAAGATCCGAACAATAATCTTTGTATTTAATTCCGAAATCCATATTGATCACATGTCCTGCTTCAATTACACGGTCGGTTGGTCCGGAATGAGCGCCTGCAGTATCGGGTCCGGAAAAAACCGAAGGACAATATTCTTTATCCCACGCCAAACCAAATCCTCTTTTCTCTGTTAGTTCGTGAACAAAAGCTGCGACTTGCTTTTCTGTTAAGCCGGGTTTTAAATACTTTGTTACTTCATCAAAAATCTTAAGTGTTTCTTTTATTGCTTCTTTCATTAAAGCAAGCTCTGTCTGAGATTTTCTTCCGCGAAGAGCCGCAACAATTTCTTCAGATGAAATTAAAGCATTAGCGTATTTGGTGTCCTTCAGGTGATCTTGCAATTCAAGATATAAGCCGTGCGGAAGTCCATCTGCAAGAGTTGAGTTGCGGGAATAGTTGACAGCAATTTTATTCGGCTTGTATTGATTCAGCACTTCAAGTAAAGGTTCTTTTATAGATTTCAAATAACTGTGAATGTTTTTGTAAGTACCTACAGATTTCATGTTTTCAAGCTCTAGTGAACCGATGACAGCATGAGTATCACCGCTTTTAGTTATTATAAACGCAGATTGCCATGTTGCATTCGCACCAACAATCATATCCATCATCGGATCTTTCATATTGCCGGTTTCGCGCACATAGGTCATCCACATATCAATATTTTTTTCATTCAATATTTTTACAGCTTGATCTATCTTTTCAAGAATCATTTCTTTCGACATACTTTTTCCTCCGCAGAGATTAGATTTTATTGTGGAAAATTTTAGAGAGCCAAAGAGAAGCCCCAAACGGTTTTATTATTTTCTATAGTTATTAATTTTTTGTTCTTCATGCAAAAGAAACTTAGCCAAAGACAATCTATTAAGCAAGAATGATGTGAATAGAAGAATTGAGACCGGAGTTTTCATAAACCAATATCAATCCTCCCCTTTAAGGAAAATGGGAGAACATATGATCAAGATGTATAGCTAAGATAACGTATGGAATAATGAAGAGCGGAGAAAAATATAAGCCATATTTATGGAGAGAAAATAAGAACAAATTTTAAATAATTTGTAATGGTGTACTTTTTTCTCTTGACTTTCTTTTCTATAGACGCTGATCATCATGTCCGAAGGACTCCTTTGGAGATTATTATGATAAGTTATGATGAATTATAAAAGATCATAACCATCATAATAAATCTGCGTTCCATTTTTTTTGATTTGATTAAGCGACCCCATCTATCTGTTCAAATGATTTATCGGTTTTGAAAAAAATTAGTCGGTAAGTAGTGATTGTTTTTATTGAATTGTTGTTTCCGGGGAATCATCTAAGCAGTATATTCTAAAAAATGTTATTTTACATTTAAGGGTACTTCTAAAAACTATCTTTTGTAAATATTTAACGCAGAGAACGCAAAGAAAAAACAAAGTTTGCAAAGGATATTGAAGTTTTTAGAACTACCCTTAGGACTAATCGCAGGCATAATGATCAAAGTCGCAATCATAAAAGATAACAATACAATCCGCGAAGGATTAGCCGCTCTAATTAACGGCACTAGCGGCTATAGCTGCATTGGCTCTTATGGTGATTGTGAATCTTTTCTTTCCAAGCTTTCAGCAATGGATATTGATGTTGTTTTGATGGATATAGGTCTACCCGGAATGAGCGGAATTGATGGAATTGCAAAAGCAAAAAAGATAAAACCGGAACTCAATATTCTAATGCTAACAGTTTATGAAGACAGTCAATCTGTATTCAAAGCTTTATGTGCCGGTGCGTGTGGATTTCTTGTAAAGAAAACTCCGCCGAGCAGATTGCTTGAGGCAATAAAAGATGCTTACGAAGGAGGCGCTCCGATGAGTTCTTTGATTGCACGTCAGGTTATAAATGTTTTTAGACAGACTCAAGGCAAATCTTCAGACGAGGAAGAAACAAATTTATCTTCACGCGAAATAGAGGTTTTAACATCACTTTCCGATGGGAATAATTATCAGGAAATTGCCGACCGGCTTTTCATAAGTGTGGATACAGTACGCCATCATATTAGGAACATCTACCGCAAACTGCACGTGCATTCACAATCTGAAGCCGTTGCAAAAGCAATTCGCAAAGGACTAATCTAGATAATTGTTATCCAAAATCAAGAATCTAGAATCCAGAAACAGACCGCATAGATATGTAGGTCAATCCCATTTTTAATCTCCGTTTTTATTAAAACTGCACAATTGTGCGGTTTACAAGCCGGACTCATTTACTTAAATACAAATCAGAAAAAGAGAAAACTCAATCAACAGTAGTTGATCAAACAAAAACAACATCATAACAACAGGAGGAACAATGGAAAATCTAAATAGTAATGATGGCAGTAATCCTATCTCGGAATTAATCAATGATGATGTTTATACCCTCCTTACAAGCCGGGGATTAATAGACGAGAAGTCTGCGCGGGATTATCTAATCAGAAAAAAATTCAAAGATCTGAGAGCAAAAAAAATAAGCGCAAGCAATGCTATTGAAGTTCTTAGAGAAGAATACCCGTATCTGCAATTCGATACAATTCGCAAAATAGTTTATCAACCGCGTAATTAGTTAATACCTCCTCATAGAAAAGCAGCCGGAGAGAGAATCCGTTCTTTCTCCGTTTTTTTTATTTGTTGGGAAGAGTAATCTATTTCTTACTATTTTTGTCCAAGCAACCATTGCCATTGGGCTCTTTTCAAACTCATCACGTTCCGATACGAGCGCCTTAATTCTTGAAAGCATATGCCAAATACCAATTCCGGAAATTACTTCAACAAAAGAATCAACGCCGAATCCAAGCAAAGAAAGAGTTTCGTCTTTTACTCCAAAATAAACAGAAACCAATCCCTCTACAATGTTATAGAAAACCGTGAACATCGCAAGCACCAATGCCCACTTGTATAAACTTCTTTTCTCGTCAGATAAAAGATTTTCTTGAATAATTAAAAACTTTCTATGAAGGAACGGAATACTGCATGAATAGATTCATAAAGTATGCTACAAAGAATATGATAAAAATAATGCTTAGTATAATCAGAACAATTTGAACAATGACAAGAATTTTGAGGATATGAAAAAATCTTCCTTGAAGTTCAAAACCGGCACGCATAGATGCAGCACTGTTTGTTACTCTAAAATTAGAAAATTGATCTGCTGCCTCCCTCATACGTAAACCAATAAAAATAGTCGGTATGCCAATCAATGCACCAATGATTGATAAACATGTTAGTGCACCATAAATAATTGTGAACATTCCAACAAATCTCATGTCGTTCGTCATCTTTTCAAAATTATATTGAAACATTGAGGGCGGATTGATACTTGTTGAACTTGAATCGGGATTTAAATTATCAATTGTTTCCATGCTATTCTCCTTAACAAGTTTAATTTATTAAGTCACGTTACGCAAACCCAAGCATTCCTTAAAAATTACTTTATGCCTTTGTGTCATTGTGGCTATTTTCTAAACAATTAGTTCAGCCACCAAGTCACGAAGACACTAAGAAATCACAAAAGTGCGTAACATGAGTTATGTAAGTTAATTTTGCCACTTATCTTTGCTTTCGTTCCAATCTTCTGGCATTCATAATAAAGCTTACGCTCTCGTAATTTTTTCCCTTCAACAGAACAGAGCGGATAATCAGTGACATCTCTGTAATTCAAAAGATTCGTAAACAAGCTGAGCATCACGGTGTTCATTGGAATCGCTCTTATTGAACGATAAGTCTTCGTCCTCATCTTTCGGTCTAACATAAATTAATTCTATTGTTAAATCAATATCCTCAAATCTTAAACTTGTCAGTTCTTCAAACCCCATGCATGTATGTAAAAATACCATGAAAGCATTTCTATATGCAGTATGCATTTCTTGAGCGAAGAAACCTTGAATTTCTTCTTTGCAAAAATATTCGGGTGGTTGACGCTCGATTCGCAAATTCTTAATCGTAATCATGGGATTCTTCTCAATATCTCCTTACTGTAAGAAGTCACCATTACTTTCCCATTTTAGCTTTTGAAGTTATTAGAGATACCCTTTATTATATTTCAAATATGAATCCGAGAGCCCAATGCAAACAGTAGAAGCAATATTAGAAGGTTATCTATTCAAAAACGATCTCACCGGCTACTGTGTAGCTTCTTTGTCTGGTGGCTTAAAAGCTGTCGGGATATTGCCTAATGTAAAAGTTGGTGAGAAACTCAAGCTTACCGGTGAATATGAAAAGCATTCAAAATACGGTGATCAGTTTAAAATAGAATCCTTCACCATTATTTACCCTACTACAATTGCTGGTATTACCAAATATCTCGGTTCAGGTTTAATTAAAGGTGTAGGTCAGACAACAGCTGAGAAGATTGTCAACGTCTTTAAGGAGGATACACTTGACGTTCTCGATACGAATATTAACAGACTTCTTGATGTTGAAGGAATAGGTGTTAAAAAACTTGACCTCATCAAGAAGAGCTGGGAAGAACAGAAGGCAATCCAAGAGATAATGATGTTCCTTCAGTCATTTGATATCTCTCCTTCATACGCTTTGAAAATCTACCGCACATACGGAGCGAATTCCGTTAAAATAGTCCAGGATAATCCTTATCAGTTAACTTATGATGTTTGGGGAATCGGTTTCAAAATAGCCGATACGATTGGTAAGAGCGTCGGCTTTAGTGAAGATCATCCTAAAAGAATTAAGTCGGGAATCATCTATGTTCTAAATGAGGCTTCTGGTGAAGGGCATGTTTATCTTCCAATGCAGGAGCTTCTTGTAAGATGTTACGAAATATTAGGTACTGATCTAACAGAATCGCTTATATTATTTCGTGAGATGGAACAACAAAATCTGCTGAACATTAGGGACGAGAATGTATATCTGTCGCACTATTATGAAGCTGAAAGGAATATCGAAGACAAAATAAAAACTTTATGTAAGAGCTCAAGTAAATTCACAGAGAAGGAAATAAAATCTATAAGATTAAATTCAGTTTATTCTGAAGAACAGCTTAAGGCAATCCGCAATTCACTTACTAATAAGATTCTGATATTAACCGGTGGACCCGGTACAGGAAAAACTACTGCTCTTAAAGGAATCATCGAATCTTACAGACTACTTAAGAAAAACATAATGCTTGCGGCACCTACTGGCAGAGCGGCAAAGAGAATGAGCGAAGTTATCGGGATGGAGGCAAAGACAATTCACCGTCTCTTAGAGTATAATCCGCAAGATCGTCTCTTCATGCGCGATGAAGAAAATCCTCTCGAAACCGATTTGCTTGTAATCGATGAAGTATCAATGATCGATACAATCTTGATGAATAACTTAATCAGTGCCGTTAGTTTGAATACAACTTTGGTACTTGTTGGAGATGTCGATCAACTCCCGTCAGTCGGCTGCGGGAATATTTTGCATGATCTAATTCAATCCGGGATTATTCCAACTGCAATGCTAACTAAAATATTCCGGCAAGCAAAAGAAAGCCAAATTGTTGTTAATGCTCATAAGATTAACAGGGGAGAATTTCCAACGATTCTTAATAATAAATCTTCGGATTTCTTCTTTATTCAAGAATCTGATAATTCAAAGATGGCGGATGTAATAACAGAACTTTGCCGGCAAAGACTGCCTGAAAAATACGGCTTCGATCCAATGAAAGATATTCAGGTTCTTACGCCGATGTATAAGGGGGATACCGGCGCTAACAATCTGAACAGCAAACTGCAGGATGTTTTAAATTACAAAAAGGTTACGCTTACGCGTGGAGAGAAAAGTTTTAAGATCGGGGATAAGGTTATGCAGCTAAGGAATAATTATGATAAGGACGTTTACAACGGCGACATTGGATTGATACAAAGTATAGATCTGGATGATCAGAAATTAGAAATTAACTTTAGCGGCAAAATCGTCTCTTATGAATTTCTGGAATTGGACGACATTACACTTGCCTACGCAATAACCGTTCATAAATCTCAGGGCTCAGAGTATCCTTGCGTAATTATGCCTATAACTACATCTCATTACATAATGCTTCAGAGAAACCTCCTCTATACAGCTGTAACCCGTGCATCAAAGATGATGATACTTGTTGGGTCTAAACAAGCTCTTGCAATGGCAATTGGTAACAAAAAGTCGAAGAAAAGAAACACTTCACTTTTTCGCACAAATTGAAGTATCCCCATTCATACATTCAATATCTTTTAAGTTTTCAAATCTAGAGACGTACTATTAAAGAGGACTCAGGTGAATTTATTATCCGGATACTTTCCATCTAGATCTATAGGTAGCGTTCGATCTGGTTGTCGTTTCTTGAGAAAACTTATTCAGTAAAAATTGAAGTAAAATTAAATGATACTTATTTGCACTTATTAAGACTGTGGTGTATTTTCAATTTGAAAAGAGGACTTTAATCGTTCCATGAAAGATCTCAAGATTAAAATTAAGAGACAGACTGAAATCTTAGGTTTAGTTCTTGATCATCCCGGTCAATACCAGATTTATGATTTAGAAGAAATGTTTGGAGTAAATGACCTCACTATTAAAAGAGATCTTCATGAACTCCGCTCTTTAGGAATTGATATCCACTCGGAAGGGAAAAAAGGAGTTAACATTGTTTCTAAAATCTCAGATGAAATACTCAAAGCAATCATCCCTCAGTATATTGGTATTGCAGTAAACCAAAGCTCGTACGATCAAGCGACAAATCTTTTTATAAGCAAACTTGGTCCCAAATCCATCTCAACATTAACACAACTTCAGATGTGCATTGACCAAAATTTTCAAGTAAAGATATTGTATCAGAAACCTGAAGAGAAAATTGTTGAAGAAAGGATTCTGGACCCATATTGCATATTTCAAGGTGATAAGCACTGGCGACTTCTTGCAAATCATAATGACTCAGTTAAACAGTTCCTTCTAAACAACATTAAGACAATTGAAAGATTAGAAAAGAAATTCAGACCGATATCACAAAAACAGATAGATGAAATATTCAGTACATCATTTAAGTGCTGGCTAGGTAATGAAAGATACACGGTGAAGCTGAAGTTTCTTCCACCATGGCCGGATAGAATGAAACCGAGGCAATTGATGGAATTTCAGAAGGTGACCGACGAACCGGATGGTTCAATTATTTATGAGACCGTTGTGAACTCTCTTAATGAAATAGCTTCATGGATTGTTAGTCGGGGTGAGGGAGTTGTTGTGCTTGAACCGGAATCCTTAAAAAGTCTTGTTCTTAGGACTGCGTATGGTGTTCTCAAAAACTATACTTAGAGAGATCCAACATCTTTCTGAATTTCCACTTCGCTTTATAAAAATAAATATCAATTAATGATACTGTTCTCTTAGACCGGTTAAATTATTTTATCCATGGTCTTATTGGAATGGTAATGGAATACCAGGAAGAATATCCAAAGAAAATAAAAATTAAAGCCGGCGTGACAGATGTTTACGCTTTTGATATCACAGATGGAATAGAGGATGGTTTTTGCATTCAAGATTGTTTTTGTTGTATACCTCTGATTGACGAATTGCACGAAGAATTTATAGAATGGTTAAGATGGTTCTGGTCTGCTAATCCGTATGATATAAAATTTCCATGGAATGAATGGAATAAAAATGGGATTGAGCTGACTAAGAAACTTTCTACAATTCTTAAAGGGACTGGAGTTGAAATATATTATCAGAATATTCATATAGAAACTGACGAAAGAAATTCCGGTTTGATAAAAATATATTAGCCGCTTTTGGTAATTCATAATTAAGTACTGTGATTCACCGGGCGGAGCTGTAAATAATAAGAATTACAGGCAGCCCCAATGCTGTCAGGTTAAGGAAAGTTGAAGAAGTATAACAAAAAAATAGAACGCAGATAACACAGATTAAACTGATTTTCACGGATTTTGATCTGCGTAAATTCGTTGAATCAGTGTTCGTCTGCGTGCCATTAATAATTTCTCAGAGCTCTCTACAAACAATTTTCATATTATTTCCATAAGCATGGAAGAACTTGATGCTCACACGGCAGATAGTGTAGTTCAAGAAATATATTACAACATGTCTAAACAGTATGCTGCTGAAAGGAAACATTAATGCGTTATAAAGAAGAGAGGAATTAATAATTAGGAATTATAGAAGGAGGAGACATGAGATTACATTTTAGTTTATCACCGAATACTCAAACTGTTCCGTTCGATTACCAACATTTTTTAATCGGCACTTTTCATAAGTGGATGGGATGGAATGTGGTTCATGATGAAATTAGTCTTTATTCGTTAAGTTGGTTACAAGGCGGTAAAATGATTAAAGACGGTTTCAATTTTCCAAATGGTGCAAAATGGTTTATCAGTTTTTGGGATGAAGAAATTGGCAAGCAATTAATAATGAATGCAATGAAAAATCCTGATGTCTGCAGTGGAATGTTTGTAAGAGAAATTCAGATGCAAGACACTCCACAGTTTGGTTCTAAAGAAAGATTTATTGCATCGAGTCCAGTATTTATTAGAAAGTATGATGAGAATAGAAAGGCAAAGCATCTTACTTATAATAATGAGGAAGCTGATTTCTTTTTAACAGAAACGTTGAAGAAGAAATTAAAGACTGCAAACATGGATTTTGATGTAAAAGTCAGTTTCGATAAAGCTTATCATAATCCTAAAACAAAACTTGTGAAGATAAACGGTATTGATAGCCGCGCAAATTTTTGTCCGGTGATTATTGAAGGCGACCCAGAGGCGGTTAGGTTTGCATGGAATGTCGGCATTGGTCATTCAACCGGCTGCGGGTTTGGAGCGCTGTGCTAGACACAAATCAGCTTGAATTTTTTTTATAGGAGAATATATGTATGTAGTTAAGTATTCAGGTCCATTTGGTTTTATAAAACCGTGGACGGCTGTGAGAGATGGTGAAACTTTTAGCCAACAATTTTTAACGCCATCTATTGTTAAAGGAATAGAATTGAAACTTTTTCCTGAATTATTGGATGGAGTAATTACAAATAACAGTATTCAAAAAATTATTAGACACCGCCTTTCTTATAGCACTATTTCATCGCAGCAAGAACAGATTCATCCGAAAGCATTTACCGTAAAAAGAAAAATTGTTTCTCGTCCTAAAGCTATCTTGAAAAGAGGCGTAATGATTAAACCGGTTTTGCATTTAGCTTTTGAGAATTCTAATGATGCCCAAAGAGCTTCCGAACAACATATCTGTCTTTGTCGTAACGAGGATGTTTTGTTGCCAAGTGAGAAAATTTTAGAATTTACAGAAAATGAATTTGATATGATTGACGGCTTTGAATTAATCTTTAGCAAGAGTGAGGATTCATTTATAGTTGGCTTCAACCGATTTAATATGGCGGAGCCAATGTATGGCAGAATCGAAATACATGGAAATCCAACAAAAGCTGAATTAGAAGAATGAGTAATTCCATTAAAACACTTCTTGCAAAAGGTGTAAGAAACGGTGGCACCTCTCTTATTGAACATACTGAACAAGTAGTGTGTGCTATCGAAAAAATATCTGCAAAACTAAATCTCAATGTTGATATAGCTCGGAAAGGAGCAGTGTTACATGATGTCGGCAAAGCACATCCGTCTTTTCAAGAAAAACTTTTAAATGATGAAATAGATTTGATCGAACAAAGAATAGAAATCCCTTTGCGCCATGAAATTTCTTCTTTGTTATTCCTTCCCTTGTTTGTCAAAGATGAATGGGACTACTTAATCGAAATGATTATTGGGCATCACAAATCAATAAAATCTTTAACTCAATCCTCAAATGGTAAAGGAATAATCGATTTAGTGGAAGGATATGGTGAAGACAGAGTATTTGAAAAGCACTCAGAGAGATGGACTGAATGGAGTATAGAAACAAATACTATAATCGAACATTTCGGATACTCAACACGGTCATTAACAATAACTGAAGCACGTGATGCTTTTAATTATGTATTGGACTATTGTGAGCATACAAATTTTGAGTGGTCTAAGTGGAGAGGTTTGTTAAATGCCGCTGATCATTTTGCCTCAGCGCTGGTTGAGAGCACAAATGAAAAAGTCCAGAAAATATTTTTGCCTCCAAATCTGGATTTCTTTTTTGCTGAAAAGAGAAGAAGTAAACTCTATCATTTATCAACAATAAATGTTGAAGATAAAAGACTGCACACATTAGTTACAGCACCAACCGGAGCCGGTAAAACTGATTTCCTAATTAAACGTTGTAGAGGAAGAATCTTTTATACACTTCCATTTCAAGCGGCAATCAACGCAATGTATAAAAGGATAAAAGAAGCATGTCCAAATGACGATATAAGATTATTACATGCATCGAGCCGATTAGTTCTTGCAAAAAACGAAATTCGTGAAGAAAAAGTATTACAATCACTTGCCGGAGCTTCAATAAAAGTTCTTACTCCCTTTCAAATTGCTTCAGTTGTTTTAGGGACTAAAGGATATGAAGCCACTGCACTTGATTTACAAGGTAACGATGTAATTCTTGATGAAATTCATTCATACAACTACACATCAATGGCTTTGATTTACGAAATAATAAAAACTCTTTTGTATTTGCATTGCCGAATACATGTAGGTACAGCTACAATGCCTTCGGCACTGAGAAACTTGATTTATGATTTATTGGGCGGAGAGAATAATGTTTATAAAGTAGAGTTGGAAGAAAACCAATTGGAATCTTACAATAGACATATCATTTACAAGATAGAAAACGATGCTGCTGCTTTTGAAATTATTGATAAAGGAATCGGTCAAAAAGAAAAGGTATTGGTTGTTGTAAACCGGATTAATAGAGCGCAAGCAGTATTTGAAAAGTTGGAAAAATTTTATCCAAGCATTCCCAAAATGCTTCTTCACAGTAGATATAAAAGAAGCGACAGAGCAAAACTTGAAGAAAAAATCAAAAGTGAATTTGATGCGAAAGAAGACTTTTGCATTGTCGTTGCTACACAAGTTGTTGAAGTCAGCTTAGATATAAGTTTTGATAGGATGATTACTGATGCAGCTCCCTTGGATAGTATGATTCAACGTTTCGGTCGCGTGAATAGAAAAAGAAATGCATTTACTTTAGGGCAGTTAAGAGAAATCCATGTAATCAAACCTTCCGAGAATAAAAACGATTCCAAGCCATACAACTATGAAGTTGTTAAAAATAGCTTTAGTGAATTACCGAATGGTTTTGTTTTAGAAGAAAAAGAAATCCAGGGAATGATTGATCATGTTTATCCGCAAATTGATATTACCTCGATAAAATCACATTCTATACTTGATGAGCAAGGTATTAGAATTCCCAAATTGTGTGACTATCCAAAATCAGTTTTGTTGGAAACTCTTGATATAGATTCAGCTTGTTGCATAGTTGAAAGCGATCAAGGATTGTATGTTAAAGCCAAAAGTGAAGAACGTTCCAAGTATGAAATCCCAATTTCTCTAAGAACAACATTCAATAAATATTTCAGAGCAACAGGCAGATTGACTTGCGGGGCTTGGCCATTCGTAATTCCAAACGAGTATTATGATTATGAAAAAGGAATGTTGTTAAAAGAAATTGAAAACTTTTTGTAAGAAATAGGAGGAAATAATGTATGCCTCAATTATAGGTAAGAAGCTTATTGAGATTTATAACGATGAGAAAGAAAAGAAAGTAACTCCAAAGGAGTTTCTGGATGAAATTTATTTCCCGTTGTTCTATGATCACGAGAAATATTTTCATTGGACTATCAATTCGCCATTTGTGCAAGGATATAAGTCTGCAAATCCCCCAAGCAAAAAACTGCGGGCTAAGAAATTGTCTGACTTGCATGAAAAAATAGCTACTAATATGCCAGATGCCAGTTTTGCAATTGGATTTGGTGCGGCAGATGATACTGCAACAACATCTGGTCAAATTACTTCTTTGAAATTACCAATTTCTCATGAGGACATTTATTCATCTTGGATTGGAACAGGTGTTGGTATTGGTGTAAGTGGTGGACTAGTAATGCTAATAGAAAATGAGGAGATATTGGAGATAATATTTGAAGGATGGGCTAAATACAGAGAACTACTTAACGAGACAAGTGCTTTAAAAGGAAACCAAATTGAAACTTGGAACGGTCAGTGGTTAACCTTTGCTTTGAATAATAACGACTACAAGAGACAAAAATTTGCACCCATCGAAGTTAAAAAAGAAGGGGCAATTATTCCTACCCAAAGTTGGATTAAAGTCATATTCGCTCTCGCAAGAAAATTCCCAAATGAAAAATTGAATGCTTACATCTACAGCTTAGGACAAACAAATACAACAATTGGGTTTATACAAATTAATTTACCGGAAATTAAGAGAGAAA
>JAJYXU010000065.1 GCA_021801605.1 Bacteroidota bacterium | reverse complement strand
CAAGTCACACTGAATCCTACAGTTGAAACATAGTCTTCACCACTACTTACACTAACCTGATATGTTCCGTTTATAGCGGGTGTCGTTAAAAGAAGAAGCGGAGCACCAAATCCTGCGCAGCTCCCGGAAATAGAAATCCCTCCTGGACCTGTAACCGTTACCCCGTATGGTCTTGCACCATTAAATAAAAATTCAATGGGTGAATAATTAACAGTGGATGTTAATAGAGGAGAGATCGAGTTTATCACAACTTTCTCTTTTATCTTTACTTGAGAATAAATAGAACCATTCGAAGAAAATAAAGAGAGAAAAATTATAAGACAGAATAAGAGAATTTTTTTTAGAAGGAGAAGAAGGGAAACCATGGGCAACCCCATTTAAAATTATTTTTGCTGAAAGTAAGGTAGTAACTAATTCAGATTCTGTCAAGTAAAATTTAAATAGTATATATTATCATTTGATGAATCTGTAAATCTTTTCAAAAAGAAAAGAGGCCGTCTCAAAATTACTTTTTTGACCGCCTCTCTCCTTACCTTATTTAACCGCACCCCTACTTCATTAAAATCATTTTCTTGCTGATGTTAACATTGTTACCGCTAAGTCTGTAAATATACATTCCGGAAGCCAACCGGCTTGCATCAAAGTTAACTTTGTGCAGTCCGCTTGCTAATTGATTATCAACCAGATTAGCAACTTCTTCACCAAGCACATTATAAACTTTCAACGAATAGATTCCAGATTGAGGAACTGCAAACTCTATTGTAGTGGTTGGATTAAAAGGATTCGGATAGTTCTGAGCAAGTTTGAATTCAGTCGGCATTTCAAGATTATCTTCGACTGCTGTAATGCCGCTGTTGCTGGAGATCGAGAAGACCTTGCCTTCTTTTGTTCCAACATAAACATCGCTTGAGTTTGGATTAACCATCATAGCGCTGACTCCGGATCCACCCATGCCGAGCGAAGACCATGTTGCACCGTTATCCGAAGAAACAAAAACACCGTTTGTTAATGAGCTAACATAAATCTTTCCGCTCAAATCAACAGAGATTGAGTAAACAAATGTTATGTTGAGTGACGTTACTTTTGTAAAACTCATTCCATTATCATCAGATCTGTAAAGACCATTGCCGTATGTACCGGAGAACAAAGTTGTTGTGGTTGAAGCAAGCGACCAAATTACACTGTATCCGGAAGTTAATTTAGAGAAGTTCATTCCATCTGTTGATTTAAAGATTCCGCCGCCAGCTGTTCCGGCAAATAATTCATTGCCTTTAATTGTTAATGATTGTACCGCTAAGAATCCGCCGAGCGTGTTGTTGTTTAATTCTGTCCACGATGTTCCGTTGGTAGATTTGAATACTCCATATCCCCATGTGCCTGCATATAATGTTGTTCCGTCTGTTGCAAGAGCGTGAACATCTTTTCCTTCCAAACCAACTGCTGTTGTTCCATCAAATTTGAATACACCTTTTTCTGTTGCGGCGTATACGTTTCCGTTGAACTTAATAAGCGACCAGATAAAGGATACATTCATTCCAGCGTTTACTCTTGTCCAGTTCTTTCCTGCATCTATTGATTTGTAGATCTTGCCGCCCCATGTTCCGGCGTAAATATTTCCACCATCATATAACATTGTGTAGACAATTTCACCCTGTGCAAAAGAGCAAACATTTGTCCATGTTCCATTTCCATTATTTCCGGTGCTGCCGGTGCCTGTGGTAGTGTTAGTTATAGTAACTGTTGCGCTCGATAAGTTATTGTTTGAATTAGGATCCGGTGTAAGACTCGAGCTAACCGCAGCAACATTTGTTACCTTTTTTTCGAAAGGAATTTGACCACCGAACAGAACATAGTTGAATTGACCCATGCCTGTGAGAGACTTGCAAATCATTTGACCATTTTGAACTCCGCTGATAAAGTTTACCGCTGCAAATGGTGCGAGGATAGAACCCCTTATATCTATTCCTGAAATTGTTAATGCTGTTGCTTGATAAAAATTGTAGAGGACGTTACTTATAGCAGTTCCGTTTACTACTAAACCGCCTGTCCAGCTAACATTAGTTCCATCAATATTAATCAGAACCACCGAACCGTTTGGAACGTTGATTTCAAAATTGTTTGCAGAAGATAAATCCGATCCATTGACTTTGAATACGTTCAAGTAAGGATCAGAACCGGTCAACATTAATCCGCCCCACTGAGAGGTTGTTGTTCCGTTAACTGTATAAGCAGAGAGTGTGGTTGATAAGTTTTCAAGATATACTTTTTCTGCTGCAAAGTTAATTGGAGTATCTTTGCGTAATGAACCGCCGGCGATGCTTACCGATGACAATGGTAAGTTTGTCGAGTGTCCGTAAACAATGTTTCCGCTATAAACCGCCCCACTTGTATATGTAAGATCGCGACCAACAACTAAAACATCGCCGCTGTTTGCCGGTAACTGATCACCAATGCTGTAATTTGCAAATTGAGCATCGCGACCAACAGCAACCTTACCCTGTGTATCAGAAGATGGCTGAATTGCATCTTCAATTACAAATAAGTTATAATCTTTTGCTGTGCCAAGGTTGAATGTAGAGTTATTAATATTTCCGCAATCAACTTTTACTTTTATTGTTAATGTTGCAAAAGCGCCGTTTGCAATTGTTCCTATGTTCCAGATTCCAGTAGTATTGCTATATGAACCATGTGATGCAGAACTTGATACATAATCTAAACCTGCCGGCAATAGATCCGAGACTTGAACTCCGGTTGCCGTATTTGGTCCAAGGTTAGATGCTTTAATTGTGAATGTAACTTCATCATCACATTTTGGATTTGCGTTATCAACTGTTTTTTCAATTTTAATATCAGCTTTATCCTGGCATATTATATTAACTGTCCAAGTACTTTCATCTATTACTGTTGCTGAACCATTAACCGGATGACCTTCTGCGCGGGCAGTGTTTACTAATTGACCGCAATCATTATCGCCCGTTACATAAGTCGCTGTGAATGTTGTTGATTGACGAGGATCAAGAACATCTATGTGTTTTATTAAATGGTTGCCGCTTGTATTCAGCATTGCATCAAAAATATCAATGCCGCCATGCAGTTGAATATCTCCGCAGTTCTCAACCGAGAATGAATAAGTGATTGTTTCCCCTTTGTTGTATGATTGTTTGTCGGCTGATTTTGTAATGGTTACACAAGTTTTATAGTAACCGAAGTTGATTGATAAATTATCGTTACAGTTCAATGTTGTGTTTACAGACGCACTATTTTTTGTGTACCATTTTGTCTGGGCTGTGTTATAAAACGCTCCGCCGGAAGTAAAATTAGAAGCGGCGATTCTAACCGTGTATGTACCGTTCAATACATTTGTGAAAGAGTAAAAACCATTTACATCTGTTGTAGTTGGGGTTACAGTTGTTCCTTGTACTAATTCAACAATAACACCGGCAATACCTGTTTCACCTGTATCTTTATTTCCGTTTACATTGAGGTCACGATAAACATAACTGCCGATTGTGTTTTTGCAAACAACGACTTCTTTATAGAGACCAGCATCCCAAGTTAAATCATTTTCACCAGCGCTTAAAGTTGTGCAGATGGTTTTGCCTGTTGTAACATCGGCATCAGAATCTATTGCATCATTTGTTCCGGCATCTTTGGTAGTAAATATATAATCGCTTGGTTTTACAAATAGAACATAATAACTGCCCGGATTCAAATTGCTGAATAAGTATAAACCATTAGCATCTGTAGTTGTAGTTGCTTTTAAGTTGTTGCTGCAATCGTATAATTTAATAGTAACGTTTGGAATACCAGGTTCGCCACTATCTTGAATTCCGTCTTTATCTAAATCTTCCCAAACCTTATCACCAAGAGACGCTTTTAATGATTCAACACAAGTCAAAAATCCTTTATCAACAGTTCCATTGTCAAAATTTTCATTGATTGCCGTTGCTGCGTCATTGATTTGGCTGAAGGTGAACCCATTTAAAGAACCGCCACCTATTGCTGACTCCGCAAATGCTAAGAAAGAATTAACAGTCATTCCGGTAAAAGGACTGGTCGCAATTGAAAGATCGCCAAGATTAGTTGAGTTATTTCCAATCTTACCCGCAGCATCGTAAGCAACATTTAATTTGAGTGCCGTTAGTTGACCAGAGAGAATATTAATCTTGGAAGTCGGATTGTTATAATTTTGTGTATAAACTGCTGCAGTTCCGCCATCTGGTAAATAATTCATTACTGCCGCAGCAGATGTAAGAGTTAATTTGAATCCACCGCCCACAGTTAAACCGCTTGGGAATACTGTTGAGAAATATAAATCTCTAATTTTGCCGGGTGTGCTGTTGGAAGGACCTCCCCAACCACCCTGTGTAAATGTTGTAAATCCCTTTGTATCGCATGTTCCTGGAACGCCGGGTGTATACCAAGTTACAGTTGAATTGATTTCTTTTTTATCTGTTGTTGGTGTAGCAAGAACTAGTTTTTGTTTTCCATTTGGATCAGTTTTATCAACATATCGTGTCCCTTGTGCAATTACTACTGTTGCTTGTGCTTTAACTGTAGCTGTTCCGGTTCCATTATATGAGAGAGTAATTGGACCAACCCGGCCTGCTGAGTTTGTTGTTCCACTTGTTACACTTAAGGAGCCAAGATTTTTTGAGAGTGTAATTTGTAAATTAGCAATAGGATTGCCATTAAGATCTAAAGCGTAAACATCAAATGTTGCATTGTTTCCCTGTGCCAATGATTGAGCGGCTGGAATAAATACTAAAGATTGAAGAGTAATACTGTTATTATGATTTGCTGTGGCATCTGCAATTATTGCAGTCGTTCTGCTTTTTACTGTTGCATCGGAAATAGTGTTTACATCTACACCGTCGCTAAAATGCCAAATTGCTAACTGAACTGCTGCCGCTTCTTTATTATTGTCTGAAAGTTTTCCTGTATAACTTGTTTTGTATGGGAAATAGTTATTCAGTATATAAGTCATTTCTGAAGGAGTTGTTCCTTCGTCCCAGTATATTGGGTGTTGGCTTGGATTTACAGTATGAGCTAAATCTATACAGTAGAACTTTTGAGGTTGACCGTTAAGTGTACCGGTTATAACGCCAGCAAAACCAGTTTCATTATTAAAGCTAAGATTGTTGATGCCCTCAGCCGTTCCATCAACAACGATATTACTGGTATAATCAGTCGCTCCCATATTTATGTTACTCTTCTTCTGAGCAACAATCGGGGAGGTTAACAATACAAAGAGTGATAATATTAAAATCGC
This sequence comes from Bacteroidota bacterium, assembly GCA_021801605.1. Classification (GTDB taxonomy): domain Bacteria; phylum Bacteroidota; class Ignavibacteria; order Ignavibacteriales; family Melioribacteraceae; genus Fen-1258. The sequence continues at coordinate 15,285 of JAJYXU010000065.1, read as the reverse complement.
TCTTAAGTAAGTTGTTGTACAATTATTCACGATACTACTCCTTTTGATAATTAAATAAGTGAGTAGTAAAAGGCAATCATGATGCCATAGAAATGTTTTGTTTTTAGATTAGAATTACAGCTTTTGCGTGATTATAGAATTTGTACCTGTTTCAAAATGATATACCATATATTATTGAGCCAGAAACAAAGGGGTGGTAATCGCTTTATTTTTATCAACTTACTTAAACAACACATAGAAAATCCTTTCAACTTTTCTTGAGTAAAAAGCGATGGATTTATAAAAAACGTTTTGTCTGGCAGCATTGCTCTATTATTTTACGGCTTTTCTCAAATCGGACAGATAAAAATGAAAAGAAATACTCATTAGTAGGGAAAAACGAATATCAATAAGTCCGCAACTCGCTCCAGCTAAAATTTTAAACACAATCGTTTTTATTAAAATGTTTTATGAATGAGGGTTTTAAGTAGGTTTAGTAAAGGTTATGAAAAAGTATGGAATTATAATTGGAGTAGGGCTACATTTTCTATATGATATGTGTGTGGAAACATATCAACCGGACGAAGTTTAATTAATTTATAACTGCCCTCGCAGAGTAATTTAATATCACGTGCTTGTGTAGCTGGATTACAGCTTATGTATACAATTTTCTTCGGCATCAATTCTAAAATATCCTTTACAGTCTTTGGATTCATACCGCTGCGAGGAGGATCTGCAATTATCACATCTGGTCTTTGGCATTTATTTTCTTGAATGATCGGGATAAAAGATTTGTTAAGATCAACGAGCATCGGTTCAAAGTTAGTTACATTGTTCAGGTCTATATTTACTTTAGCATCTTCTATTGCGGGCTCTACACTTTCAAATCCGTAGATCTGTTTTACATTTTCTGAGATGAAGATTGGAATTGTCCCAGCGCCTGAATACAAATCATAAACAATCTCATCTCCCTTAAACTCAGCGAATTCAAGAGTGGTTGAATATAATTTTTCTGCTTGCGATGTATTGGTTTGAAAGAATGAGTTGGCGCTTATTCTAAATTTCCATTTGCCAATTAAATCATATATAAAACCGCTGCCGTGAGAAATGATCTCATAATCACCATAAGCAACTTGAGATAGTTTTTTGTTTATATTATAAACAATGGTTGTTATTTGAGGAAAGCGAGTTAATAGTTCCTCCTTATATTGTATTAACAAGCGTTCATTCTCTTCTGAGACGACCAAATTTATCATTAAATCGTTTTCCAAAAACGACTGCTTTATTACCAAATTTCTTAAAAACCCGATGTGTTTTTGGGCAGAATAGGGTAAAATCTGTTGACTTTTGAAAAAGTCGCGTGTGAAATTCAGAACGCCGTTGCTTACTTCTGATTGTAACCAGCAGCCGTCAATATCAAGAACTTTATCATAAAGACCCGGTATATGCAATCCCAACGCAAAATCTTTATCTGGAATTTCTTGCATCGAACCGATCTCATCTTCACTCAACCATCGTTTATCTGCAAAAGAATATTCCATTTTATTCCGGTAAAAGAATATTTTTTCTGCGGGAATGATTGACTCAATTTCCAAATTACTAAAGCCGCCAATTCTTTCGAAAATATCTTTTACTTGTTCTTCTTTGAATTTGATCTGCTGTTCGTAATTCAAATCCTGCGATTTACATCCGCCGCAAACACCAAAAAATTTACAATTTGCTTTTATACGCAGAGGTGATTTTGTAAGAATCTCTTTTACTTTTGCTTCGGCGTAAGAAGATCGGATTTTTTTTATTTCCGCTATTACTTTGTCACCGGGGTAAGAACCGTCAACAAATACAACTAATTTTTTTGCATTTCCTTCGTTTTGTGTATGAAGTTCTTTGATGATTTTTGCTACGCCCTTTCCCTCGAATGCGTAACCGGTAATTTCCAGTTCCAGTAAATCGCCCTTCTTCATGAAATCTCTTTCTGAAGAAGCAGCGCGACAAAGCCGATAAATTTATCGCCACCCAATTTTAAGTATGCATTCGATTCATGACTAAATTTATTGAGGATTTTTTTATGGTAACTTTTCTCCGCGTTTGAGAGATTGTCGATCGATTCATCCATTAACGAAGCACTTCTTGAATAATATTTTCTTAATGTATGTGTTAAATTTTGGCGGACTACAATATTGAATTTCCTTTCCGTGTAATATTTTTCCAAATTATCAACAAACAACGGAAGCAGATCGGAGGAATCAAAAATATCTTGAACGAATTGAGGATAATCTTTTCTTAACGCCACAACTTCGCCGACACATAAAAATCCGCCCGGTTTTAATAAACGCTTCAGCTCCTTCACTATTTTATTCCGCTTAGTTAAAGAGATTGAAGCTTGGGCATAAATCAGGTCGAATGATAAGTCATCAAAGTCGGTCACTTCAAAATCCATCAAACGGACATTAACTTTTGGTGAGGATTCTAAAATCAATTTTGAATTCATCAACGAATCATAGTCTTCAACTATTAACTCAACGTTTGTGTCGAAATAGTTTGAAAGTTCTTTTGCTATCTCTTCACTATTCGATCCGACAACAAGAATACTCTGCGCAGAATCTTTAAAGTTGCTGATTAAAAATTCAACTTGCCGGTCTAAACCGGGTAATAAACAATTATCTATTTTCATGATGGAAAGATAAGAAAAGAGTGGATGAATATGTTTTCAATAGAAAGAGGCGGCTTCAATATTAATGTAAAACTTATTCTATGCGGGTTATGTAGTTCTTATCTAAGCAAAACCATTTTCTTTGTTTGAATAAAATTGCCTGCTTTTAGTTGATAAAAATAAACACCGCTTGGTAATTGATAATTCGTAATTGAGAATTGAGAATTATATGTACCTGCTTGTTTAAATCCATTTACAAGCGTAGCGACTTCTTTTCCTAGTAGATCAAAAACTTTTAACTGAACATTACTAAATGCTGAAAGCCGATAGCTGATAACTGTCTCCGGATTGAACGGATTAGGATAATTCTGTTTTAGTTCAAATGATGTCGGGATGTATTGTGTTGATGATACACTAGTCGGTACACCAAATGTAAAATCTGCATAAACCGGAAGATGATCTGAAGCAGAAATTAATGAATCTAAGAGAGCTCTACTTGCGGAATTATTTGTTCCTGAGTTGATTGGTTTATTAAAATGCAATCCGTCGTTTCCAGCTATCGAATAAGAATTCTCAACATAATCAATACCGCCTTTGTCTTTAAGCGCCTGCGAGAACAAAATCATATCAAATCTAACAGTAAGGTTTAAGGGTGCCCAGGTATGTGTGTGTGCAAAACTTGCGTTTGATTCCCAATTACCGGTCGCCTGCTGAGGATCGATTACGTAACCCGGACTGGAATCGTTGATCAATACATTAAACGCCGATTCTGAGGAGTTAAGAATGTTAAAATCGCCGGCAACAAGATAGTTCGAGTCCAACGGTAACTTTGATGTAACATTTCTTAATACAGTTGCTTCGCTATACCTTCTTGCCGGATTATCGCCGGAGCCCACGTTAGATTTTAAATGGAGAGAAAAGACTATAAGTGTATCGTTGGTTAATTTATGAATCAATCGAAATTCGTTAATATCTCTCAACGTGGTCTTAAGCTGAATATTTCCCAGCGAAGTTAATATTGACTCTTTATAAAACAATGCGTTGTCTGTATCGTCCCCGTTAATAAACACAGCAGCTTTGTATTCGGGACTTAAAACATAATTCAATAATTGGTTTACGGATTCTTGAGATATGACTTCTTGGCAAACTAAAATATCCGGGTTTATCATTTCAATTACATATTTTAATGCCGGGTTATCATAATCGAATTGCGTTGGGGGATTATAGTACGTGTAATTATGAATATTCCAAGTCATCACTCTAATTGTATGCTGTGGAAAGATAGAAACAGAAAGAATGAAAAACATTACTAAAGTAAACAACCTTCTCATTAGCACTCCATGTTAGTTTCTAAATTTTATGGAATAAATCTAAAAACATTTTATTATTTTGGATTTCCAAGATAAAAAAACTTTTTTTAAGCATCGAACAATTTTTAAGTAAATGTATGAAACGTTTATTGCTATTTGTTCTATTGTTCTTTTCGGCTTGCACCGAAAAACTGCCTGTTGTTGATGACTTTGGAAATACACATTACAATCTTGTAAACCAAAACAATCAACCGGTTGCCTTTCCTGATATAGTTAAAGGCAAGATCGTTGTAATGAATTACATCTTTACCAATTGCCCCGATATCTGTCCTCTTAGCACAAACAATATACGGTTAATTCAACAGCAATTGAAAAAAGAAAAGATAGAAAATGTTCAGTTTGTTTCGCTCAGTTTCGATCCTGAATTTGATACACCCGCCGTACTCACAAAATTTGCAGAAATTCACAATCTTGATTTAAGCAACTGGATGTTTCTGACAGGAGATAAATCAGTTACAGATGCAATTATAAAAAAAGTTGGAGTGCTTGCCGTTCCGAATGACTCGACTGTCTTTAAGGACGGAAGAAAAATTTATTACTATGTTCATACAGACAGAATTCAATTGAGCGATACTGAGGGAAAGATCAGAAAAAATTATAAAGGCAGCACAATTAACGTAGAGGAAATAGTTAGAGATATTAAAGGGCTGTTGTAACAGGCAGGAGATATAAAAGGTGGTTCTAAAAACTTCAATATTCTCTGCGTATTCTTTGCGTTCTCTGTGTTAAATTTTTAAAAAAGATAATTTTTAGAACCACCCTAAAGTAAATATTTAAGGAGAGAAATGAATAAAGTATTTTTATTAATTGCAGCAATCACCTTCTCATCTGTTAATTTATTCTCACAACCAATCACTAATCACCAATCACTAATCACTGTTAAAGATGTTTGGGCTCGTCCGGGCGCTAAAAATGCTAACTCGGCAATCTATTTTGTAGTTCAAAATAACAGCAGTAAAGCCGATACAATTCTTGGCGCAAAGTCTAAGTTCGCCGAGATTGTTGAAGTGCACGAGAGTTTTAAAAGAGATAATGATAGAATGGGAATGCGTCAGGTAAAGTTTGTTGCGGTAGCGGCAAATTCAAAATTGGAATTTAAACCAGGCGGGTTTCACATAATGCTTATCAATTTATACAAGGATATTAAAACCGGGTCTTCTTTGGATGCAACTCTTAACTTTAAATTTGCCGGAAAAATAAAAGTTAAAGCTGTTGTACGCGATATGCCAGGTATGTAAGCTTTATTTTGTTTCAGGTTCTAATTCTCCGCTGCTTACGGCAGAGAACTCATTAAGGAACCCGGAGAAAAATTACCCCGCGTTCCTTAACTATGATTATGTACCGCTCTATCTTTTCGGAAACATCAGTTTCTCATCCTTATCACGCGCTTTACTCCACCATTCCGAAGGAATTATTTCCCAGTTGTTTAAAATTTTAGGCGCAATGGTTCTTTTCTGTTCGATCCATTTCATCATGTAGAAACGTAAATCCTTGTCGGTTGATGTTAAAATTCTTTTGGCGAGATCGTCTTTGGGGATTTTAGCTCCCTCAACAAGATGTCCTCCCCCGCCGTTTCCGCGGTATGAATTAACTGCCACTTTATATTTTTTATTTAAATCGAATTGTGTTCCGTTACTCATTGAGGTAATGTTTACTTTTTCTCCGGCGGGCTTCGAAATATCAACAGTATAATTTATTCCGGCGGCGCAGTCAAAATTGTAATATGGAACTTTAAGAATGGGAGTTTTATTCCGCTCGTTCAATTTCACATTTCCATTTTCATCTAACTGAAAATTTATAAGATGATCATTTTCATCTTTCATTCGATTGAACCAGAGCTTGTATGAATACTCTAAGTAATTTTTAATCTCGGCGCCGCTCATCGTCATTGTGTACAACAGATTTTCGTACCTGTATAAATTGAACATGTTGCCGACGGTTATTTCCCCTTTATTTATTTTCGCGTCTAATGAGAGAGGCGCGGTGAATGAAACATCTGCCTTGGTGAGATCTAACTGAACTGTCTGAATCAGATCCGTAAATGAAGAGGGACCGAAAATAGATTCAGAAGAGGAAATACTTTCCGTAAAATTTCCTATGGGCTGCTTGACGTATCTGTTTACTTCATCAAAAGCATAATTAAATTTTGTCATAAACTCTTTATCCGGTTGGAAATTTTTTGTTTCAACAATTTCTCCACTTATCTCTTTTTCCCACACTTTCTTTTCGGAGTTAAATGTTAAAACACAATTTGCAACTGCCATGTCACGTGCCGAATTTATTCCTCCGAGAATTAATATTTTTTTCCCCTCAGAGTTTGTAACATTATAATTCCATCCGTGATGATCATGCCCAACGAAAACAATATCGAATCCGGGGATGCGTTCAGCAACAAGCTGGGATGCGTTTTCATTTTTGGGAGAATCCGCATTCTGTCCTCCGTATGTTGCATCAACCCCGGCATGGAAAAGTCCGACTACCAAATCCGGCTTTTCTTTCTATTTCATGATCTTGACCCATTTGTTTGCGGTCTCTATCATATCCAGAAATTCCATTCCCTCCCAGATTTTCGGAGGGAGCCAATTTGGAATTGCAGGTGTGATCAATCCAAGAACTGCAATCTTAGTCCCCTCTCTTTTTATAATTGTATATGGTTTGAAATATCGCTTGCCGTTTTTTTTGTAAACGGCGTTTGCTGCGAGCCATGGAAAATTTAATTGCTTATTGACACGGTCATAAACCGGGTGACCGGTTTCAATATCATGATTTCCTACAGCGGCAGCGTCGTAATGCATATAATTCATAATTTCCGCCCAGACGTGAGGCACATTTGTTTTCTCGAAGTTGTAGTAGTAAACAAGAGGCGTGCCCTGAAGCAGATCTCCACCGCTCAAAAGTATAACTTGCTGATCCTTCTTTGCCCGTTCTTGTTTAAGGTAGGTTGTAACTTGAGCTAGAGAGTTATTAGATATTTTTTGATCTGTGAAATCATATGGAAACGCCGCGCCATGCTCATCGGTTGTTTCAATTATTTTGAACTTGACCGTCTGCGCGCCGATTTCTAAAATAAAAATGAAATTAATGATCAGCAGAAAAGAGAACGCTTTAAATAATTTATTTCTCATAATTGCTTTTTCCTTAAAAAATTTTGAAAAGTAAAATACATTTTAATTTGGATGGTTGGCAATCTACGCCGGTTCTGATTTGGAATCTTTCGAATCCTGTTCCCCGTTATTCTCTTTTAACCTTCCGTTTTCCTTAAGAAGATCTTTCAACAAAAATTCTATTTGGGCATTGATGCTTCTGAATTCATCGGCAGCCCACTTCTCTAATGCCGAGTAAGTCTTGTCATCAATTCGTAATAAAAATTTTTTCTTTTCAGCCATTTTCTCTTCTGTATTTCTAAGTGGCAGAATGAGCTGCCCGATGTCTTTGTTCCAATGTAATTATATACGCCAGTAGTATTGCCCAAGGATATTTATCAATCAACTCCGGTTTCTTTTCAATTGTCACTTCCGCTCTTTCTTTCCATGACGTTTTGGATTTTATACGCACAAGGCATTCTTCCTGAACATTTTTTATTTCGGTGAATTCTTTGAAAAGATGCGACTCGACTTTCAAGATCTCTCCCTTTGGGAGCGAAACTGCTCCCTTACTCTTAAAGCGTTCTCTAATAAAACTAGCCGTCGGCAATCCATATCCGGCTTCCCTTATTTCAAAAACACTCTTCCAAATACTGGGTTTATATATTTCCCAGTTTTTGTTTTGGATCGATGCTTCCCAGCGTACACCGAAAAATCCTCTGGTCTGAATTGTAGCTATAAGTTCGTCATTACTTCTGAGTTCATGCAATCCTTTAAAAATACTTGGCTGGACGAACAATAGTTTTTCACCTATATAATCTGATAACGGTTTCATAGTTATATTTTTTTTTATCTTTTAAAATGGTTGAGAATGTAGATTGCAAAATAAAATTCTACACTTTTCATTCTAAATTAATTTTAATATAGTGATCCTGCATTAATAACCGGTTGAGCTTGAACTTCCGATACGAGCGCCACCAATAAATTGTTAACCATAGTTGCTTTCTTCTCGTTATCAAGATCAACAATGTTATGTTCACTTAATGCTTTCAAAGCCATATCAACCATTCCTACGGCGCCTTCAACAATTTTTGTTCTTGCAGCAACAACAGCTTGTGCCTGCTGGCGGCGCAACATAGCTTGTGCAATTTCCGGTGCGTATGATAAATGGCTGATCCTCGATTCTAAAATTTCTACACCACAAACTTCCAATCTTGTCTGAACTTGTTTTTTCATCGCCTCAGAAATTTCCTGCTGATTTCCAACCAAAGAAAATTTATCATGTTCGGATGAATCATAAGCGTATTCAGTTGCTAATCCACGTATTGCAGTTTCGCTTTGAATGGCGACAAATCCTTCATAGTTCTGTACATCAAATAGTGCACGCGCAGGATCTATAACGCGCCAAACCACTACTGCTGCAATTTGAATCGGGTTACCGTGAAGATCGTTAACCTTAATCGTCTCGCTTTGAAAATTTCTGATTCTAAGTGAAACTAATTTTTTTGTTGTAAAAGGATTTACCCACCAGAAACCCGAGACGCGAACCGTTCCTAGGTATTTACCAAAGAGAACAAGTACGCGCGAATCGTTCGGTTGAACGATCAAAAATCCGCCGGATGAAAGAAAAATTAATAAAGTAACTGGGATAAAAATCCAAAGAATTTGTGGGTTCTCTGTTATTATTCCGCTCCTTAGGAGAAAAATATCAACAATAATCATTACAAGAACGAGAGCGATGGCAACAAATCCATTCATTTTGTTAGCAGATTTTTCAGTTATAGCTTCCATTTTCCAACTCCTTGTTTTGGTATCAGAATGATATCATTATAGTATCAAAAAATCAAGTGCGGATTAAAATTTTTTTTAAAAAGGAATTGGTAAAATTCGGCTTAAATAAAGAATGCCGGTTTAAAATAAAAAACCCCGACTATTGCCGGGGCTTTTCATTAAGAATAATTTATTCTTAGCGGATAACTTTAACTTCAGCGGCTTGAAGTCCTTTTGGACCTTGAGTAACTGAAAATTCAACTTTATCGTTTTCGTTTAGTGTTTTATATCCATCACCAATGATTGACTGAAAATGTACGAATACATCTTCCCCACCTTCTTGAGAAATAAAACCAAAACCCTTTGTGCTGTTAAACCATTTAACAGCTCCTTGTTTGCGCTCTGCCATAACAGAACTCCTTTAAATAATTTGTAAATAAATAATTGATTGTTTACGACAGGGCTTTAAGATCTGCTGAAGGGTTCGAATTTACTTCTACGTCTACATCTACATCTAAAGTTACTGCCATTACAGATGTAAACATACACTATCTATTTTTATTAACCAAATTTGGATTTAAGGTTTTGTGTGATGTTAAGACACGGCGGTCTGGATTGATTTAGAAATTAAACCATAAACTTGTAACCGAATTCGTCCCCTTATAAAAAAATCCATGTTGACCTGAAATTTCGGCTGAATCTTTCGATAATATGTTCGAGATCTATTGACAGATTGATTAAATAACTCTTGTCAATGTCAGAGGAGATAAAAAAATGGAAGTCACTACACTGGGTCTAATGTTTCGAGATCCTCCAGTAACAAAAGATGATTTAAAGAGAGCACAACAAACCGTAGAACCGGTAAACTTTCCTTCTTATGAAGCCGTGATCTCTGAAAAGGCAAAAGCGTTGGCAGTTAAGATGGCAGAAAAGGCAATTCAAAAAGGGCCTAAAGAACAGATGACTTCGAAATGATGATATTGCAATTATCTCTGTTTATCTTACAAAAGTCGTCTTTAGTGAAAGCCGCCGAACCGATTCACAATTGGTATTCTGCCAAGAGCTGCATCAATTTTAAAACCTCTTAAAAAGCCATCCCTGATTTATAATCTAATTGATTTTATTGTTTCAACCGGATTCGTCTTATCTTAATTTTAAATAGACCTTGTGCTGAAAAAAAATAATTAAAGAAGTCGTACATCCACATTTATTTTTAATACATAAGATTTATTATTGGGAAATTGTGAGCGTTATATATTTTTGTGTTGAAGCAATCTTCAGTCAATGTCAAATAAAAACAAAAAGGTAAAATGAAACAGCTTATTCAAATTACGGGAGTAATTGATAAAGAAGAAGTAAGAATGTTAATGGAAGCCGGAGTTGATGTACACACGGGAGTGGAATCCAAAGACAGGAGAAAAATTACGAACTAGTTAAAAAGTTTATTGAAGAATCAAAAGAGGGTTTCGCGCTTATAAAATAGAGCCGTTGCTACATCTCTTCTTTCTCAACGACTCTTGCTTTAGTTCGTTTATAAATTTTTTCTGATTCTTTTACTTTCGCCCGCTGCTTTGGCAAAGGGATACGGATTTTTTTCTTTTCTATTTTAATTTTTGGCTTCATTATTCACAATCAATTGAAAAGTTGAAAATTTATCACAACAAAGTTTTACCAATGCAATTTGTTCAACTTGGCTTTTAATATCAAGAATTAAAATTTCCGGCAATATTTCTATCCGTCCCCCGCCTAACCGGCAATGCTGTCAGGTTAAGGAAAATTGAAGAAGTATAGCAAAAAAAATGGAACGCAGATAACACAGATTAAACTGATTTACGCAGATTTGATCCGCGAAGATCAGCACAATCCGTGTCATCAGCGTTCTATCATAGGTTAACCTAATAGCATTGCGCCTAACCGGTATCGTTTTTCCGCTTCATCTATCAATAGAAATATTTAATTTGTATTCAGTTATTATTCACAGAAAGGAGAAAATATGAAGAGAGTTCTTGCTCTATTTTTTATTCTGTGTACGGTTGTGTCGGCACAGAATCAAATCAAAGTACCTTACACACGTTATGTGCTTCCAAACGGTTTGAATGTAATTCTACATGAAGATCATTCGACACCAACTGTAACCGTTAACACATGGTTTCATGTTGGCTCGGGATATGAAAAACCGGGACGCACAGGGTTTGCTCATCTATTTGAACATTTGATGTTCATGGGTTCGGGTCATGTTGCCGAAGGAGAGTTCGATAAACTTCTTGAATCTGCCGGAGGAAATAATAACGGATCAACAACCGAGGACAGAACAAATTATTATGAAGATATTCCTTCTAATGCACTTGAACTTGCTTTGTATCTTGATTCCGACAGAATGGGCTTTCTTGTTGACGCGATGACACCTCAAAGTGTTGATGCACAAAGAGCCGTTGTGAAAAATGAAAGACGTCAGAGTTATGAGAACCGTCCATACGGATTATCGGAAGAGACAATTTTGAAAAATCTTTATCCGCCAACTCATCCTTACAGTTGGCCGGTCATCGGCTCAATGACAGATCTTAGCGCAGCGACTTATGATGATGTTGTTGAATTCTTTAGAACTTATTATGTGCCGAATAACGCATCGCTTGTAATAGCCGGAGATATCAATCCGAAAGAAACATTGAAACTTGTTGAAAAATGGTTCGATGGAATTCCAACAGGAAAACCTGTTGCACCGCAGAATCCTGCCGCGGTAAAATTAAATGAAGAAAAAATTGTAGTTATGGAAGACCGGGTTCAGCTTCCGCGTTTGTATATGACGTGGATTACACCGCAGAAATTTGCGCCGGGCGATGCCGAACTTGATGTGCTTGCAAGTATTTTAACCGGCGGAAAAAATTCGCGTCTATACCAAAAACTTGTTTATGAATTACAGATTGCACAAGATGTAAGATCATCTCAAAATTCAAGCAAGCTTTCTTCACAATTTCAGTTGGTTGCAACTGCACGTGCGGGGCACACGCTCGAAGAATTGAAAAATGTAATTCAGCAGGAAATTGATAAGATTAAAAATGAAGCGCCTAAAGAGAGGGAATTACAGCGCGCAGTAAATCAATTTGAAGCTTCTTTCCTTGATGGATTAGAAAGTCCCAGCGGGTTTAGAGGAAAAGCGGATTTGCTCAATTCATATTTTTATTACGCAGGTGATCCCGATTATGCAAATGAAGATCTAGCGCGTTATAAAGCTTTAAGCGTTGATGATATTCAAACAGCCGCACAAATTTATTTACCTAATAACGGACGGGTAATTCTCAGCATCGTTCCGAAAGGTAAAACCGATTTAGCTGTTCAACCAAAAGCAGAGGGCAAATAATATGAAAAAGATATTTTTATTCTCGATTGACCTAATAATAATTTCTGCTTTTTGTTTTTCTATTTATGCACAAACTCCCGATAGAACAAAACCGCCGCAATTATCTGCACCGAAAAAATTAACTCTTCCCGCAATTCAGCAATTCACACTTTCGAACGGATTAAAAGTAGTGCTGATGGAAAAACATGTAGTCCCGCTCATTCAACTAAACATAATAGTTAAAACAGGAAGCGTTAACGATCCGGAAAATAAAACCGGTCTTGCCGGATTGACTTTGAATATGCTAACCGAAGGCGCTGCTGGAAAAACCTCTCTTGAGTTAGCCGATGCAATAGATTTTCTCGGCGCAAGAATTTCTGCAAACGCTTTTGTTCATTCGGCAACAATTTCTCTCCATACACCGCTTTCAAAATTTGATGATGCATTAAAAATAATGAGCGATATTGTTTTGCGTCCCGATTTTCCTCAGAAAGAGTTGGATAGGAAGAAAAAAGACCGATTAACATCGCTGATGCAAGCGCATGATCAGCCGACAGCAATAGCAAGTGTGGCTTTCAATCAAATTCTTTTTGGTAAAGAACACTCTTATGGACGAATGACAACTGAAAAAGAGATCAAAAGTTTTTCTACAGCAGACATGAAAAATTTCTACAAAAAATATTTTGTATCCAATAACGCAGTTGTAATTGCAGTCGGTGATATTAAAAAAGAGAATCTTAAGAAAAAACTAGAAGCTACTTTTGGTAAATGGCAAAAAGGAAATGTTAAAGAAATCAAAGTCAAAGAACCAACTCAAATAGCAAAACGAATTGTTTATCTTATTGATAAACCGGGTGCAGCACAATCGGTTATCAATATAGGTAGAATAGGTGCCGCACGTTTAACAAACGATTACAATTCAATTGTTGTAATGAATACACTTCTTGGCGGTTCCTTCACATCGCGCCTTAACCAAAACTTGCGTGAAAAAAATGGATATACATACGGTGCGAGTTCAAGATTTTTATTTAGACCGGTTCCCGGAAGTTTTGTTGCCGCATCTTCCGTTCAAACGGAAGTTACTGATAAAGCTCTTACAGAATTTTTCAATGAGCTAAACGGAATATGCGAACCGTTGACCGACGCAGATTTAAACCGCGCAAAGAATTTGGTTGCTCTCAGTTATCCCGGAAATTTTCAATCCGTTTCAGAAATTGCCGGACAGCTTGAAGAAATGGTCTTATACAATTTATCTGAAAATTATTTTGGAGAATTTGTATCGAAAATATTAAGCTTGACCGGCAAAGATGTAAACGCCGCTGCTAAAAAATATATTATCCCCGATCAAATGATTATTGTGGTTGTTGGAGATAGAGCCAAAATAGAAGAAGGAATAAAAAAATTAAATCTTGGAGAGATAAAAAATCTTACCATTGATGATGTTCTTGGAGAAGTTCCGAAGCTTGATAAATAGATAATACATTTTTTTGAAACCCGCTTTTAACACTGCGGGTTTTCTTTTATTAAAGAGTGGATTTTGAACGTTACTAAATAAATTTTTTGCACAATGAGCGAAGCGAAGAGGTTCATAACTAAATCAGATTTTTCGCTTCGTTCCAGAATGGCAAAACAGAATTACTTATTAGCCGTAAACTTTACAACAATTGGGAAATTGAAGTAGAAATAAAAAAATGAATTGGAAGAAAATTATTCTATGGCTTTACTGGACGAATGGCTCTTAAATAATTCCCATGAGATATAAAAATTTTGGAAGAGGACATAAAATACCGGTCCAAGAGCTGCAATAGGACTTACAAAAGAAAGTGAAATCCAAATTGTGAAAGCATTGTTCTTCTGCCCTAACGATTGACTTGCCTCCAAAGCGAATTCTTTTCCTCCAATTAACCAACCCAATGAAAAAAATAGAATGCAGAGCACGGCAGATGTAAGAGCAATTAAAAGAACAATCTCAATTTCACTTGTCAATCCGGAACGAAGGTATTGCGAAGCTTCCGATGTTGCAATGTAGATGTTGATAATTAGAATATAGAATGATGAATCTTTCCAGCTAACTAATGTTTGCCATATTTTGGGAAAGAATTTTTTTGTTATTTGTGCCGCGGCAAATGGAACCGATAACGTAACAATAACCGGCAGCAAAACTTTTCCCACTGAGATGTCTGAATCGCTATTTATCAATACCGGAAGCAAAAATGGAATTAGCAGAGCAATGACAACATTGTTAAGCAGAAGTGAAAACGAAACGAACTCCACCTTTCCCTTTTTCAAACTGATAATTACCGGCGCGGCAATTGCGGTTGGGGCTATCGCTGTTATAAACGCCGTCTGTGCGAGAATAATGCTGAACGGTTTCAATAAAAAACAAATTCCGATCGATAAGAAGATAATTGCGGCAAGAATAATAAAATGACTTCGCCTAATAATTTCTTTTTCTAAACGTGCATCTAAAAATGAAAAAAATAGCATAAGCATTAAAAAATACCGGATGAGAAATGTATAATTACTTCCGTAAGGAAATAAAATGCCAAATGTGATTGCAATAAGGAGAAGGATTATTTTCATCAATATAAAAATTGTTGGTGAAACTTAGTAATGTAAATCTCGCTATTCAAACCGACACAGAATAAAAGCCCAGCCCCACCCTTCCCAATGCAATGCTGTCAACTCAACGCGCAATAGACGCAGATGACACAGATTCACCCCGTGGAATAAATTGATAATTAAATTTATTACAAAAGGTAAAATGTTATTCCATGGGGTAAACAGATTTACACGGATAAAATCTGCGATTATCAGCGTCATCTGTGTAATCCGTGTTCTAATAAAAATATTGTCATTCTGTCTAATCTTATTTTTTAGAAGTCTCTTGTAATCACTCTTACATTAAATGTTAGATCGGGATTAATGGAGATCGCCAGTGGAATGAAATTTCTCTTAACAAATTTTAACAATAAAAGAAGCCATCTTATTCATATTTTTACCGTCAAAGTGTAAATCAACATTGTGGAATAAAGTTTTATAAACAGTAAAACGATTAAAAGGATTTCAATTGCCGGATTTGTGATTGTAGTTTTG
>JAJYXU010000146.1 GCA_021801605.1 Bacteroidota bacterium | reverse complement strand
TATAATTTCAGCAATATTAAATTCATCCGGTTGTTGAATTACTTGATTTGCTTTCACGAAAAAATTGTAAGCATCATCATCGGTTACCAATTCATCCTTGAAAAACTTTTTCATCATCTCATGTGCCAGATAATAATCTCTCCACATTTTTAATTCAGAAGCAACTTCGGGCAATTTATTGTATCCACGTTTCTTTGCTTCCCGCACAAGCATTTCGTTTTGAATATAGAAACTGATGTAAGAATTCAATCGGCTTTTTATATGAGTTGAATCAACGGTGTAAAATTCAAAGTCCTGAAACGCGAGATAATCAAACATCTTAGATAATGTAACAGGATCCTTCGGAAATTTGATAATAATTTCATTCAGATCTTTAGCGTCAAATGATTTTTTGAGTTTGGGAATATCTGCCTCGCCAATCTTGTACTTACCTCCTTTGTCTTTTAGAAGCTTCATCTTGTTTTCATTCAGATAGTTCATAATTACTTTAAACAACTTTTCAACTATTGAACGATCTGCATTAACAATTATCCCCTTGAAAAATTGTTTGTAAAACGACTGATAAATTTTATCTTCAATTCGAGATTTGATTACTTTTTCAACTTTCGCTTTGTCGGCTTTATCCAAATCCATTTTTGAAGTGACAGAATAAATTTTGCAGATGTACCACCCTTCTTTCAGTTCTATAGGAGGAGTGATTTGTCCAACACCTACTTTATATATTGCATTTTCCATTTTTTCATTCATAGTACCAAACGTAACTTCTGCTGCTTCTTTCTGTTCTTTTTTCTCGGGTCTTGTTGTAAGTATTGAATCGAATGATGCGCCCATCCCGATATCAGAATAGATTTTTTTAATTTCTTCCTTATCCTGAGAAAAAATAAATTTTGTTCTCATACTTCTCATCATCCGGACTTGTCCTTGTATTATCGCTGAATCCGGTATAATTATTTTATCCAGAATCTCTTTTTTGTATAAAGCATCTCTAAGATAAACATTCGTTAAATTTTCCATCGCTACACGAAAGTTTTGTAACCGATCTATTCCTTCTATAGTAGCTGCTTGTGCTAATAATTTTTCTGCGATTAGTGTGTGTAGAAAATTCTTCTTTAAAGTTGTTGAATCGAAGCTATCATCGGTTCTAACATGCGGAATAAACTCATACCGTTTTTTAAATTCCTCTTTGGAAATTACAATATCACCAGCTTTTGCTACAATCTCTTTTGAAGATTGCGAAAAGAGATTGGACATTCCCATAAAAAATATTAACAGCGAAGTAAGAATTTGAAAGAATCGCATAATTTTATCTTCACATAATTATTAATAACAATGGGCAAAATAACAAAAAAATAAATTTAACAACCGATGTTATAAATTGAGTGAGATATGGAACTATCTATTTCACTAAACGGAATGATAAACCAATTTTCCAACTGCTTGTAGATTCAGACAGGATTTATGTAATTTTCTTGTGTAATTTTTTTCACTATTTTTTTGGAATGAGGTTACAATGATTTGTAGGATATTTTATTTTGTTTCGTTTTTTTTATCATTTTTTGCTACAAGTTGTAAATCGCAGTCCACAGAAACCTCGACTGAAAAAGATTCAACTGTAATTCCGGGATGGAGCTTAGTTTGGTCTGATGAATTTAATTATACAGGTCTCCCCGATCCGAAGAAGTGGGGTTATGATGTTGCAGCTCCAGGGTGGGTTAACAACGAAGCTCAAGCATATTTTGCAAATAGATCTGAAAATTCAAGGGTTGAAAATGGAAAACTTATTATAGAAGCCCGGTTGGACAACTATAATAATAACCTTTATTCTTCTGCTCGACTTGTAACAAAAAATCGAGGCGATTGGACATACGGACGATTTGAAATTCGGGCAAAACTTCCTTCCGGAAAAGGAACTTGGCCTGCAATCTGGATGCTGCCAACTGTTTGGAACCTTGGCAACGGCAGTTGGCCGGATAATGGCGAGATTGATATAATGGAACATGTCGGGTACGATCAGGGTGTTATTCATGGGTCAACACACTGCAATAAATACGTCTGGACCAACAATAGCCAAAAAACGGCAACCATATATATTTCTGATGTCTCAAATAAATATCACAATTACATTCTGGAGTGGTCCGCTGATCAGATAAAAGTATTTGTAGATGATAGACTTTATTTTACCGTGAATAATGAGAACAAGGGTTGGCAATACTGGCCGTTCTTCAAAGATTTTCATTTGATTCTAAATCTTGCAATTGGCGGTACGTGGGGTGGGGCTCAAGGAATTGACAATAATATTTTCCCTCAAAGAATGGAAGTAGAGTATGTGAGGGTTTATAAGAAAACGGAATAACAGTTTGGTGATTATGATCCGGCAATATTTCTGAGAATAGATAAATAGTATTCCGGTTACAATCGAAACAGTTATAACAAAAAACCCCGAAATTGATTTCATCTCGGGGTTTTGGAGTGGGCCCTGAAGGACTTGAACCTCCGACCCGCTGATTATGAGTCAGCTGCTCTAACCAACTGAGCTAAGAGCCCCTATTTTTTAGAATTAATATTAACGCGACGCAAAAATAGTGCTTTGATAAAATGAATGCAAATAATCAGAAAAGAAAACCGCAAAGAACGATGGTATTTCTTAGAAAAATTTCATCTAATCACCGATAGAACCGCTTTGATAATTTTATCCGGTTAATTTCATTTTCAAATGGGCGAAGAACGAATTTATAAGAATATTCTTGCGGGCATATAAAGTTATTTAAACTTTTCAGCGAAATAATTTATTGTTTGTTTTAATCCTTCCATCAAATCATATTCCGGCATGAAGTGAAGTTCGGCTTTAGTCTTATCAATTGATGCGAGACTGTGTTTTATATCGCCCGGTCTTTCTTTTTCATAAACTATCCGGCTCTTACTTCTAGTTCCCGAGATAACAAGTTTTGCAATTTCATTAATGGAGATAGCATTACCTGTAGCCACATTGAAGACACCGTTAACAGATCCATTTTTAGCGGCAAGAAAATTTGCTTTAACTACATCCTTCACAAAAATAAAATCGCGTGTTTGTGTTCCGTCTCCATAAATTATTATCTGTTCATTCTTTAATGCTTTTTCAACAAAGATCGGTATAGCGGCAGAGTATTGGCTCTTGGGATCTTGCCGCGGACCAAATACATTAAAATACCGTAATGAAATTGCACCCAGACCATTGTTCCGATTATAAAGTCTTAGAAGTGCTTCTCCTTCAAGTTTAGTTGTTCCGTAGGGAGATTTTGGATCAGGCTCAAGTTCGATTGTCTTAGGTGAAATTGGATTTTCGCCATAGATAGCTGCAGAACTGCTTAACACAATTTTTTTAATCCCGAATTCTTTTGAAGCATCGAGAACGTTAATCAAACCGTTTACGTTTATCTCGTAACATTCTTCCGGTTTTTCAATTGATTCCGGCACAGAGACAAGCGCAGCAAGATGGTGAACGTAATCGGCATTCCGTAAAACTTTGAAGACAAGATCGCGGTCTGTGATGCTTCCTTTATGAAAAATTACAGAGGGGAATATTTCTACATTGGATAAATATCCGCTGCGCAAATTATCTATTATGTGAACCTCGGCATCTTCAAGAAGCCACTGCTCAACAATGTGACTGCCGATAAATCCCGCTCCGCCAGTTACAACAACTTTTGTACGATTCATATCTTCAGAAAGAAAAATTGTGATAATGTAGTTCTAAATATTTTTTCACTGTTAAAATATCATTTTTACTTGTTAAATCCGGAACATGCTCTCTCAATGGATAACAAAAAAGAGATTTCGGATTTTCAACAATCATTATTTTGATCGCCGCAGGCAATTCTTTTTCTTGACGCACCGGATGAAGCGGCACAGTTTCAAGAAACGGAAGGATCATATCATAATTGAATCTGAAGAGATTCATACTCACACCGATAAATCCACTCTTCCCTTTTACTGTTTTGATCTCGTCTTCAGTCGGTTTTTCAATTATATCAAGTAGAAATCCTTCATCGTCTTTTTTTGTAATCGCAAATTTTTCAATCCGTTCTTTCTCAACTTCCAATCCATCACGGTCATAGTCAATCATTGCATTCAGATGCTGCGATTCAAGCATTAATTTAAGAGCATGCATAGAATATAAATTATCGCTGTTACACATTGTGAAAGATGCGCCATTCCATTCCGGTTTTGATTTGAGAGCTTGATAAAGAGCATCTGCCGTACCAAGCGGTTTTTCTCTGCCGGCAGGTATCACCTGAACAGCGTATGAAATATTCAATCCTTCAATAGAATGATTACTGTAATGTTCTTTTATTGAATTATCGCGTTCGCTGATCACAATAACAATATCTTCATAACCGGCTTGACGAACATTAAAAAGGAGATAATCTAAAAAGGGACGTTCATTATCACCGATTCGTATCATCCCTTTCGATTTATTTTTTGCATCATCAATAAGTTTTGAATCAACTTGATTATCAGACACAGCAGAATTTTTCATTCGAGAAGAAACGCCGCCCGCTAATATGACTAACTTTCCTTTCATTTTAGTCATCATCTTACAGATAGTTCCCTGTTAACGAAAAAGATAAAAATTTGTTTCAATAATAAACCCATTTTTGCTTTAAGTAAAGAATGAATTATTGAACTTGTCCACTGAAATATTATTTCTTTATGGTCATTGCGAGGAATGTCCCGAAGGGATCACTTCGGGAAAATGACGAAGCAATCTCTTCTTCTTATTGAAAAACGTGAGATCACTTCGTGCGGAGTTTATCCCGCATTGCGGGACTCGTGATGACAAACCATCTTTCGAGGCAGCCTCGGCTTCGCTTCTATCACTGGAATATTTCATTATTTCGTCTTCATACAATCACAATGTTTGCATTCGAGAGGATAGTTAGATTCCTCCTTCATAAATTCTGCTACTGAGTCTACGACAAACTTAATCTGCTCATTGCTCAATTCCGGATAGATCGGTAAAGCCACTGAATCATTAGCCGCACAGTTAGAGATTGGGTAATCTTCATCTTTGCATTTCAAGTATGCAAAGCATTCTTGACGGTGAAACGGAACCGGATAATAAATCTCGCAGCCAATTTCTTTCTTTCTTAAAAAGTCAATTAAAGAATTCCTTTTCTCTACTCTAATAATATACTGGTTATAAATATGATGGTTTTTAAATCCGGAGTTTTTATAAACGGCTTTCGGCAGCAACACTTTGTTATTAGAATCGAAAACTAATTTTCCCTCTTCTGTAGCCAAACCGGATTCTACAAAATATTTTGAATAAGTATCGGCATTCTCTCTTCTTTTTGCCGACCATGAATCAAGATGCGGTAGTTTAACACGCAGCACAGCCGCTTGTAATGCATCAAGACGGAAATTACCGCCCATCATTTTATGATAATATTTCGGTTCCATTCCGTGTACACGTTGAATCCGCATCTTCTCGCCAAGAGCTTCGTTGTTAGTTGTTACAATTCCGCCGTCTCCAAATCCGCCAAGATTTTTGCTCGGGAAAAATGAGAAACATCCAATATCTCCTATAGTGCCAACAAATTTTCCGTTTTTGTATTGAACACCGATTGCTTGTGCCGCATCTTCAACAACAAACAGATTATTTTTATTAGCAATTTTCATAATCTCATTCATCCTTGCGCTTTGACCGTAAAGGTGAACGGGAATTATTGCTCTTGTTTTGGATGTAATTTTCTCTTCAATCTTATTCGGATCAATATTAAAAGTGATCGGGTCGCAGTCAACAAATACAGGAACAGCATTTAAACGTGCAACAACTCCGGCAGTTGCAAAAAATGAATAAGTCGGAACAATTACTTCATCGCCGGGTTGAATCTCGAGCGCCATCAACGCGAGCAAAAGCGCATCAGTTCCGGATGAAACACCAACAGCTTTTTTACATCCTAAATAGTTACAAATTTCTTCTTCTAATTTTGCAACATCGGGACCCATAATAAAATATTGCGAATCAATAACGCGCTGAACAGCTTTATCAATTTCTTTTTTTAACGATTGATATTGCGGTTTTAGATCTAACAAGGGAACTTTCATTTTTTAACTCACTTTTTATTTATGATTTATAATTTGATTTAAGAGAATATTCAGCCTCGTTAATGTTATTCAGCTTGGATGTTTGATTGATTGAATGCTTGACGGTTATACTTAATCATAATTTGTATTCCATTCTTCCGATGAATTCATTCTTAAGATATCTTTGAAAATAATAAATGGAACGCGGATGAACACTGATCAAACAGATTTACACAGATCAAAATCCGTAAAAATCCGTTTACCCCATGGAATAACATTTTACCTTTTGTAATAAATTTAATTATCAATTTATTCCACGGGGTGAATCCGCGTCATCCGTGTGCTATTAAAAATTTTACCATTCTGTATAATCTTATTTTTAAGAAGTCTCACAATCATACATCCAAACATTCAATCACTTTACTGTTTTCTAGTTTATATTTTTTATTTGACTTGTTGCAGAATGCGAATCCATCTTTATCAAAAATTAATTTCTGTCCGGCTTCACTCAGCCATCCAACATGTCTGGCGGGATTACCAACCACCAAAGCATAATCCGGGACATCTTTAGTGACTACCGCGCCGGCACCAATAAACGCAAATCTCCCGATTGTATGCCCGCATACAATTGTAGAGTTAGCTCCGAGCGATGCTCCTTCTTTAACCAAAGTTTTAAGATAATATTTTGAACCGACTTGAGTGTATTTACTTCTTGGATCAACAATATTTGTAAATACCATAGAAGGACCGCAGAAAACATAATCTTCTAATATCACTCCTTCATAAACAGAAACATTGTTTTGTATCTTAACAAAATTTCCTATAACAACATTAGAACCAATATTTACATTTTGACCAAGTACACAATTCATTCCGATTCTTGCACCCGGTTGAACATGAGAGAAGTGCCAAATCTTAGTGTTTTCACCAATCTCAACATTCTCATCAACGTATGCGGATTCATGTTTGAAATAATTCATAAGCTCATCTCAATTTATTCAGTAATGGATGAATAAAATTTTTATTCCCAGCCACTTTTGCAAACCGGATATTGTAAACAGCTTCAATGGATGGTCTGGCTTCGGGAATACCTAATCCATTTCCACTTAAAATTTCTTCATAAACTTTTGTATGCAGATCAGCAAATCCTTCGGTAAACTCAATCTCTTTTTCATCAACAATTATAGAACGGAATGTTGATTTATTTTGTAATCTAATTGCTTTCGGCAAATCATTTTCGTCAATAGATAAATACCAGGTTACATCCGCATTCTGTAATTCTAACAATCCCGACATTTTATTTTTATCAGAAAGATGTATTTCACTTTTTACAACTCCGCCAAACAACCAGATTAGAAGATCGAAGAGATGAATACCAATGTTAGTTGCAATACCGCCGCTCTTCTCTTCATCTCCCTTCCATGAGTAGTGATACCAATTTCCGCGCGAAGTAATATAAGTCAACTCTACTTTATGTTTCTTGTTTGATGAATTATTGATCTCCTCTTCCAAAGCAATTAAAGATGGATGATTTCTCAACTGCATAACCGTATAAATTTTTTTGCCGGTTTTCTTCTCAAGATCTTCCAGCAAATCCAGATTCTGCGGGAATAATACTAACGGTTTCTCACAAATTACATCAGCACCGATATTTAGACCTAACCGTATTTGTGAATCATGCAGGTGATTGGGAGAACAGACAGTCAAAAAATCAATTTTAGTTTCTGATTTGAGAGCGATCTTTGTAAGATGTCTTTCAAAGCGTTCATACCCGATAAAAAAATTTGCATGAGGAAAGAAATGATCGAGTACGCCGACAGAATCATGCGGATCAAAACACACAGTTAAATCATTACCCGTATCTTTAATTGCTTTAAGATGACGATAC
This sequence comes from Bacteroidota bacterium, assembly GCA_021801605.1. Taxonomy (GTDB): domain Bacteria; phylum Bacteroidota; class Ignavibacteria; order Ignavibacteriales; family Melioribacteraceae; genus Fen-1258. Next base: position 12,815 of record JAJYXU010000146.1, on the reverse strand, counting down.
GCTACATATCCGGCTGCACCTGTTAATCCGAATTTTTTCATTCTTGTATTAATCTATAAATTTTACTGACAAATTTAGCAAATAGTGTTTGAATAACTATACCGATTTAGATTAAATTGCAAATTGACTACAACTAATACGGAGTTAATGTGGGCATCTCTTCCGAATTTCAAAAAATAAAAACCGGATTTCATCCATCATTCTGGGTTGCTAACGGAATGGAATTATTTGAACGATTAGCTTATTACGGACAAGCAACCATTCTAAGCATTTTTCTTCGCGATCATTTAAAATTCGGCGAAGTCGAAGCTGGGCAACTATCTTCGATCTTTGGCGGATTGATCTACTTACTGCCAATATTTGCAGGCGCTTTAGCAGATAAGTTTGGATTTAAAAAAGCTTTTTCATTTGCGTTCTTGGTTCTGGCAATCGGATACTTTTTAATCGGTTCAACTGGAATGCAGCTGTTTGCTGGTTTTTATTCCAACTTCAATCTTTATTGGATGTTGACGATTATTTTAATTTTTACCGCAATCGGTGGTTCATTTATCAAACCAAGTGTTTTGGGGACTGTTGGTCTCACCTCGAAGCAAGAAACAAGATCGCTCGGTTTTGCAATATATTACTGGTTAGTTAATATCGGCGCAGCACTCGGTCCTCTTTTAGCATTTTTTGTACGTGACAGTTTTGGAATTCAATTTGTTTATATCGTATCGGCAATTAGCTGCGCTCTAATGTTTGTTACTACAAGATTCTTTTTCAAAGAACCTCAAGCAAAACTCGATGAGAAAAAACAAGATTTCAAAACAGTTTTTACAAATCTGTTTAAGGTACTTGCTAATTTTAGGTTCATTGTATTCTTATTAATATTTGGTTTCTACTGGGTATTATTTTGGCAGTTCTTTATAATAATTCCATTTTACATCACCGATTACATTTCCAGTGCTGCCCCAATTGAATTAATTATTTCTATCGGTGCTTGGACGATCATTCTATTCCAAATACCTGTGAATAGATTGACAAAGAAAATTCCAACCCGTACAGCAATAATAATTGGATTTGTTTTAGCAACCCTAGCATGGTTAATGTGGTATTTTATTCTTCCTCTCACACAAGGAGTATTACTCAATCCTTGGGGCGAGTTCAAGTTTTCACTTAGTCTCTTAGTAATAGGGTTAGGAATTTTTATTTTTTCGATTGGAGAACAGATACAAGCCCCACGTTTTTATGAATATATAGCCGATCTCGCTCCAAAAGGTCAAGCGGCACTATTTCAAGGATATGCTTTTCTTCCGATCGCTATTGCATGGGGATTTGGCGGAACTTTAGGAGGATGGTTATATCATACATTTGCAACTGAAGCCCATACACCCGGCTTGGTTTTCTTATCTTTATTTTTTATTGGAGTAGTTGCAACGGTTCTTATGCTCATCTATAACTGGTGGATGAAAAGATCAAATTAATCATATATGAATGCCCTGAATCTCGGGGCGTTTTGTAGGATATCCTTTTGGACAAAAATGCGGGGTTACTTTTCAAAAAGTATTTTAAGATTAGTTTTTTTCCCAACTATTTCTTAAAATGAATAGTGAAATTATCAATCGGATCTAAATATGTCAGTAGAATTACTATCAAGGATACAATTCGCATTTACAATTGCATTCCATTATATCTATCCTCCGCTTAGTATTGGATTAGGAGTAGCTCTTGTAATAATGGAAGGACTCTACTTAAAAACTAAGAATCCAATCTTTCAGCAGATGACAAAATTTTGGGTGCGGATTTTCGCATTAACATTTGCATTAGGAGTTGCTAGCGGTATTGTGATGGAGTTCGAGTTTGGTACAAACTGGGCTACATACTCAAGATTTGTTGGCGATGTATTTGGCAGTGCATTAGCTGCCGAAGGAATTTTTGCATTCTTTCTTGAATCCGGTTTTTTAGCCGTACTCGTATTCGGATGGAATAAAGTTTCTCCGCGAATGCATTTCTTTTCTACAATAATGGTTTCGCTTGGCTCTATGCTGAGTGCGGTTTGGATTGTTGTTGCAAATTCATGGCAGCAGACTCCTGCCGGGTTTCATATTGTTGGTGAAGGAATCAATGCCCGGGCAGAGATAACCGACTTCTGGCAAATGGTTTTCAATCCATCGTCGGTAGAAAGACTTTCGCATACTCTTTCCGGAGCGTGGCTTTCCGGTTCATTTTTAATTTTGAGCGTGTCTGCGTTTTATCTGTTAAAGAATAAGCATACCGACTTTGCAATAAGATCGTTTAAGGTCGGTCTGAGTATAGCAATTTTTGCTTCATTGTTTCAGTTGTTTACCGGACATAGCAGTGCAGTAGGTGTAAGTAAAAATCAGCCGGCAAAATTAGCAGCTTATGAAGCCCACTTCGATTCCAACAAAGTTGCCGACATGTATCTTTTTGGATGGGTGAATGAAAAAAATCAAAAAGTAAATTTTGGCGTAGCTATTCCAAACTTTCTCAGTTATTTGGTACATGGTGATTTCCAAACTCCTATAAAAGGATTGAATGCATTTAAGAAAGATGAAATTCCTCCGGTTAATTTTGTTTTTCAAACTTATCATCTTATGGTTGCGATTGGATTTGCTCTTATCGGACTGAGTTTACTTGGCTTATTTTATTTATGGCGCGGAACTCTCTTCCAAAAGAAATGGCTTTTAAGAATATTCGTTCTCTCTGTACTTTTACCTCAAGCTGCAAATCAATTGGGCTGGTTTTCGGCTGAAGTCGGCAGACAGCCATGGATTGTTCAAGGATTACTTAGAACATCGGACGCACTCTCTAAAGTCGTTGAAGCTAATCAGGTTATCTTTTCTTTAATACTTTTTTCGATCATCTATGCACTGCTTCTTGTTCTCTTCCTTTATCTTCTTAATGAAAAAATTCAACACGGTCCAATGGAAACAGATTTAGTTGCATCTGAATATGAAAAACAAAAAATGATATTCTCCAAAAACCAAAAGTGAAAAAATGGAATTCAATTTTGATCTAAATAGTACTTGGTTCATTCTGATTGGTGTTCTTTTAACCGGTTATGCAATATTAGATGGCTTCGATCTTGGAGTCGGCGCTTTGCATTTATTCATGAAGGGAGATACTAACAGAAGAATTTTAATAAACTCGATTGGTCCGGTTTGGGACGGCAATGAAGTGTGGCTTGTAACGGGCGGCGGTGCATTATTCGCCGCATTCCCTCATGTTTACGCAACAGTATTTTCCGGTTTTTATACTGCGTTTATGATTCTTCTTTTCGTATTAATTTTTAGAGCAGTTGCAATAGAGTTCAGAAGTAAACAACCGATGCAATGGTGGAGAACCGCATGGGATACTGCATTTTCTATATCAAGCATTTTGATTGCCTTCTTGATGGGTGTTGCCATCGGAAATATTATCACCGGAATTCCAGTTGGCAGCGATAAAGAATTTGCCGGAACATTTTTGGGTTTAATAAATCCTTTCACTGCCATGGTTGGTATAACAACAGTCTCTCTGTTTATGATGCACGGCGCAATCTATTTAATGATGAAAACCGAAGGAGAAGTTCAAACAATTGTAAGAAACTGGACCAACAACACAATAATATTCTTCGTGATCTGTTACATCTCTACTACAATGGCTACATTAATTTATATCCCCGAGATGATTCTGCCGTTTAAATCTCATCCATGGTTATTCATACTCGCATTAATGAATATGCTTGCAATTGCAAATATTCCCCGTTCAATTCATCTTGGAAAAGAATTCAAAGCATTTTTATCATCGTCTGCAAGCATTGCAGCATTATTATCTTTATTTGCTATCGGCTTGTATCCAAACATTGTCAAGTCAACTATAGATCCGGCATATCATTTAACTGTTTATAATGCAACTTCTTCTCAAGAGACATTGAAAATAATGTTGATCATCGCGCTAATCGGTGTGCCGTTTGTACTTACTTATACTGTAAGCATCTACTGGATTTTCAGAGGAAAGGTAAAGATAGATTCGATGAGTTATTGAAAGATCAGTATCATTAGCCAATAGATAGTTAGCCCTTTTCTTAATAACGATATCTGTAAAAGTTGGCTTTATGTTCACAAAGGATGGTAAACAAAACGCAAAAGTAATTTCAAATGGAAAAGATAATGAAGAAGATTCTCAAAAATTATTTGAGATGTTAGAAGCATTACTAATCAAAAAATACGGTAGTAATTATTCTGAAAATAGCATGATGGGTATTACAATGATTTCATGGAAAGGGGTAGAGAATTATACAGTTACGTTGTAACGCAATGGTGAAAGAACTAGGTTAAGGGTATCTCTAAAAACTATTATTTAAAAAATAGAACACCGATTTACCCCGTGGAATAAAGTGAAATTTGAATTCTTATTGAATATTGATAATACTATTCCACGGGGTGAACGAATAAAAACGGATTTTCGCAGATTAGCTTTTGAAGTTATTAGAGATACCCTTAATAATTATGACGAAATAATTTTTTCCTAAGATGAACCCCGCTCACTTCCCACCGGATTGTCTGCTCATCTCAACACGGTTAAATCCGTTAAGCGCAGCAACTCTATATGCTTCTGCCATGGTTGGATAATTAAATGTACTGTTTATAAAATACATCAGCGTATTTCCTTCACCCTTTTGAGACATTATTGCTTGTCCGATGTGAATAATTTCCGAAGCTTCATATCCAAAACAGTGAATACCAAGAATCCTTAAATTCTCTCTATGGAAAAGTATTTTCAACATACCTACAGTTCTTCCGGTTATTTGAGCTCTTGCAAGATGACGGAAGAATGAATGCCCCACTTCATATGGAATTTTCTTTTCTGTCAATTCTCTCTCATTAAGTCCGACTGAACTGATCTCTGGAATGGTATAAATTCCAGTAGGAATATCCTCGGTTCTTAAAGTTGTACGTTCACCAAAAATTAAATGTCTTGCGGCAAATCTTCCTTGATCATAAGCTGCACTTGCAAGACTTGGATACCCGATAACATCACCGACAGCAAAAATATTTGGAACCGATGATTGATAATATTCATTTACCGGGATTGACCCTCTGGAATCGGTTTCAATATTTAATTCTTCCAGTCCCATATCTTGCGTATTACCTGTTCTTCCTTGCGCCCATAATAAGTAATCACTTCTAATCTGTTTATTTGACTTTAGAAAAATGGTTACTCCTTTATCATCCGCCTCAACCTTTTCGTATTCTTCGCCATGACGGACTAGTACACCGTTCTCTCTAAGATGATATGCAAGCGCATCTATGATTTCATCATCAAGAAAAGATAAAAGTTGATTGCGTGTATTGATCAAATTTACTTTTACACTCAAACCTCTAAAGATAGAAGCGTATTCACAACCGATAACACCAGCACCATAAATTGTTAACGTTTTAGGATTGTCTTGAATTTTTAAAAGCCTATCGCTGTCAACAATCCTTGGGTGTGAAAAATCAACATCCGGAGTATGATATGGTCGTGAACCGGTTGCGATAATAAATGCATCTGCATAGTAAGTTTTTTTTAATCCCGTTGATTGTGTAACTTCAACCGAATTTGAATTAAGAAAACGCGCTCTTCCAATAATTAGATCAACGCAGTTTCTTGTATAAAAACCATGTCTTAGTTCAACTTGACTTTTTATTACCGAGGCGGTTTGTTTTAACAACTCTTGATAAGTAGCACCTTCAAATTTATTACTATCATATAAAATCTGGCTGGCGTGCCTTAACGCTTTGCTGGGAATAGTTCCTTTATGTGTGTTACTTCCGCCTACAAGAGAAAATTCCTCGCACACTGCAACTTTCTTTCCCTCTTTAGCGCAGGTCATTGCAGCACCTTCGCCGCCAGGACCGCTTCCAATTATTATAACGTCGTATTTATTTTCCATAGAGCTTAAAACCTATCAGAATTTTAGATTATAGTGTAAAATAACACTCTACTTTTTTCATTTAGTCGAATTTCAAAATAACAGATTTTCTTTCGCGTTCGGAGAGTTTATCAGATTTGTTGGTAGTCTTAAATAAATCAAATAAATTATTCACCGGTTCTTGTTTAGATGATGAAGAATCTAAGTTTTGCATATCGTCTGTTTTATTTAAGGAAGCAATGCCTTCCGGCTGCAATGCCCCTTTTTGCATTTGCTGATCTATATGTGGAATGCCGAGAGCTTGTTTCAACAGGTCAATAATCTCTTCTCTCAATACTTGAACATTTGCAGCTTCAGGAGGTTTAGGCGTTGTTAAATCTTGTTTGACCAGATTTTTATCCTCTGCAATCTTTTTAACATTAGCTATCACCTCAACTTTAGGATTATGGTCTTCAATAGTCCTCATTTTAATTTCATCGGCATCATTAGAAACTTTAGGAGCGTTTGATTCTTCTTCAATGAATGAATCATCGAAGGCAAAAATTGCATCTGCATAAATTTTATCATTCTGGCTTTGAGCTTCAACCGCTTTTAGATCAAAACAATATACTTCTGCAAAATTCGGTTCGGTTTCTTTTTTTGTTAAAGAAGTTAAACCCACCTGCTGAATCTTAAACCGGAATTCTGACGGGTTTAAATCGAAACGAAGATGACGCAAATCTTTAATTGCAAAGATCGGATCGAAATAGATCAATTCTATCTTGCCGTTTATTTGTATGAAATAACCATACTTTGTTGAATATGCATCGAGACTGTTAACGTTTGTGAGAAGACGGTAGACAACTAGATTTTTAGGCGTGGGGTCTTTTACAAAAGCACAGACGTCAAAGTAACTAATGCGCCTGGGAGTTTTAATTTTTTCATTCTTGTAAATTATCTTAAAGCTATCGTTAAAGTTGAACATGTTTTGAGAGTAGATCAAAACATCATTTTTGCGAAGGTCTAAAGTTTCTAAAAGCATCTTAATAGTTTTTAGTGTTGAGTTATAAATTATTCTTACTACTTTTTACAATTGCCGTTAACATTATTGTCAACTAACCACTAATTACTGCTCAAATCAAGCCCAGCGGATTAAACCCAACTCAAATTGATTGATCAACAAAGAATGTTTAGGCAGCAGACGCAATGTAAATCCGAATTGACCGGTGTCTTTGCAATTTATCTCGCCGCGGTAAATAAATTTTGATGATTTAGTTTTCTTAATAACATGAGACATATTAACAAAAGATTTTGTGCCGTCAATTCCATCATCAACTTTACCGTAATAAATTTGAACATCTACATCGTCCGGCGTTAATTCCCCTAATTCAACCTCTGCAAGTATTGGATATTTCAAACCTACTTTTAAATCTCCGTTCTTTTCTTCTTCGGAGATACTAAGAAACTTTACTTTATCCCAATTTGCATAAAGACGGTTTTTCCATTGAGAAAATGCTTTCCCTTTTTCCCAATTATTTTCCATCAATGTCATCCGCTTTTCGTGCGATGCGAAATAAAATTTAGTGGCATACTGCTCTACCATTCTGTGAGAATTATAAACAGGTCCTAATTTCTTCATTGAATTTTTCATCATAGAAATCCAACTACGCGGAAGTTTATCTTCTCCCCTATTATAGAACAATGGAACAAGCTCTTTTTCGATCCCTTCATAAATTAATCTTGATTCAACTTCATCCTGATAATCTAGATTATCATATTCTTCTCTGTTCCCGATTCTCCATCCTACTTCCGGTGAAAAAGCTTCATCCCACCATCCATCCATAACGCTAATATTCAAACCGCCGTTTGCAATAACTTTCATTCCTGAAGTCCCGCTTGCTTCGAGCGGTCTTCTTGGATTGTTCAACCAAACATCGCATCCTTCTACCATATAACGTGCAATATTCATATCATAATTTTCTAAGAATACAATTTTCTTTCTTAGATGAGGTTCCTTTGAAATCTCAATAATTTCTTGAATAAGTTTTTTCCCTTCGTCATCTTTTGGATGCGCCTTGCCTGCAAAAATGAATTGAACCGGAAAAGCCGGATTGCCCAGAATACTTGCTAAGCGTTCTATATCTCTAGCAATTAGTGTTGCACGTTTGTAAGTAGCAAAGCGGCGGGCAAATCCAATTGTTAATGCCTGTACATCAAGAACTTCTTTTGCAAATGCAAGTTCGGAAGCCGAGCCGCCGCGCTCAATAATTTGTTTGGTTAATCTACTGCGTGCAAATGCAACAAGTCTTTCCCTTCTTCTTTCGTGAGTTCGCCATAATTCTTCATCCGGAATCTCGTCAATGTTTTTCCAGGAATCGGGATCCGCAGGATTCTGCATAAATTTTTCACCGAGATATCTGTACAACAATTCCTGCATATCGTTTGAAAGATGGGAACGCGTGTGAACTCCATTGGTAATGTAATCGATTGGAATTTCATCGAAAGGAATATCAACAAATCCTGCCATCCACATTTTTTTAGAGACTTTACCGTGAAGTTTGCTTACACCGTTAACATAACCCGCCATATTCATGGCAAGGTGCGCCATATTGAAGTTAGTAACAGGTTTGTCTTTAAGAATTGTTCCTAATGAATAAAATGTTTTATCATTGACTTGTAATTCATTTCGATAATAACTACCAAAATATTTTTCAATAAGATCATTGGGAAAAATATCTATACCTGCAGGCACAGGAGTATGCGTAGTGAACACATTGGAATAAAAATTAATATCTTTAGCTTCAGTAAAATTCAACCCGTGGCTTTTGATTAAATAACGAATTCTTTCTAGCGAGAGAAATGCAGAATGACCTTCATTCATATGACAAACCAGCGGACCCATTTTCATTGCATGCAGTGCACGTATTCCGCCGACCCCCAAAACAATCTCCTGCTGCATGCGGGTCTCAACATTGCCGCCGTAAAGAGAGCGCGTAATTTTTCTATCTTCCTCGGAATTCTCCGGAACATTTGTATCAAGTAAAAATAGTGGAACTCGACCAACCTGAATCTTCCAAATTTGTACAATCACCTTTCTGCCTGGAAAATCCATTTCGATTTTTAGCGGAGTGTTTTCAAAATTAGCTACAAGAGCCATCGGCTGATTGAAAAAGTCAGTTAACTCGTAACGTTCCTGCTGCCAACCGTCATTTGTTAAATATTGCTGGAAATATCCTTCTTTATAACAAAGTCCTACTCCAACAAGCGGCAGGCCAAGATCACTGGCAGACTTTAGATGATCTCCGGCTAGAACTCCAAGTCCGCCAGAATATACTTGCAAACATTCGGTAAGACCAAATTCTGCTGAGAAATACGCAATGAATTTATCCCCCTCTAACGAATAATTTTTCTGATACCAGCTTCTTTCTTCCATGTAAACATTGAGATGAACATAAACACGATTCATATGAGAAATAAAACTATCATCTGATGCAACTTCATTCAATCTTTCTTGGCTTATCTTTCCTAGCATAAGAACAGGATTGTGATGAGTTTCTTCCCAAAGTTTACGGTCAAGTCTTCTGAATAATTCTATCGCATCGTGATTCCAACTCCACGACAAATTATATACGATTTCACGCAAAGATTCTAATTTTTCCGGAAGTGAAGGAACTACATTGAACCTGCCAATAAAATTTACCATTTACAACTCCATTTTTTAGAAATTTCATTTACCAAACAAAGTTAACATATTTTTCTATTGATAAAAAGACAAGATAAAAGCCGAAATTTTTATGGGAACAAATCTTCATGTTTCATAATTAAAACAAGCGTAACTTAAAAAAGTTATTTACAGTTTTTCAGGTATTAATAATTTATTAAATTTGATTCACAACAAAAAAGATTGCAGCAATGAATTACTTTTTAAGTTTCATGATCGGATACATTATAGGTTCATTTCCTACAGCGTATATTATTCTTAAACTTTTTTTAGATGTAGATATCAGATCAACCGGATCCGGAAATGTAGGCGCCTTAAATTCATTCGAGGTTTCTAAATCTAAAATGATTGGATTATCAGTTCTTATAATTGATTTGCTGAAAGGTTTAACAGCAGTGTTGCTGGCAAAATTGTTGATTGGAGATGAATTTATTTTTGTTATGATCTCTTTGAATGCAGCAGTCTTGGCTCATTGCTTCTCGCCGTGGATAAATTTTAAAGGTGGAAGAGGATTAGCAACTGCCGGCGGAGGTGCTTTGTTTATTTCTATCCCGATGCTTCTCCTCTGGTTATTAATCTGGGCAATTTCATTTGGATATCCAAGAAATATTCACCTTGCCAATATTAGCGCCTCAATATTGACTGCCGTAATTTCTTTTACTTCTGCATTTCTAATGAATAGATTTTCATCTCCTCATGCAGTAAATAATTTTCAGTTTAGTTTTTATGTCGGTTTGTTGATGCTCATTATTTTAACCAAGCATTACACTCCAATAAAAGAATTGTATCTCAAAGTAAATAATAAAAATTAAGGGTAATAAAAATGAATAGAGTGAAATCAATCATACTTTCTTCTGCAATTACATTAATAGTTGCAACAATTATTTTTTCGATGGTAATAAAAAATGATTCGAGCAATTCGTCAACCGCATTCAGCTCGCTGTTCAATCCAGCTGCTTCACATTATCTTCAAAGACAAGCGGTGAACGGAGATGTAACAAATGAACGGCAGAACATAATCACTAAAACTGTAGCACAAGTGAGCCCGGCAGTTGTTGGAATTAGTGTTACAGAGATTCGGCAGTATCGTGATATTTACAGTATGGATCCATTCTGGCGTCAATTCTTTGGCGATAGAGTTTATAATCAGCAGATTAAAAGTTTGGGTTCAGGAGCAATCATATCACCTGACGGATACATAATAACAAACGATCACGTTGCCGGAAACGCTGTCGAAGCTATTGTTACCTTAACAGACGGCAGTCAATATAATGCTAAAGTCATCGGAACTGATCACGCTTCTGATATTTGTTTGCTTAAAATTGATGCTAAGAATCTTCCATATATTAAGTTCGGCAACTCGGATGATATAATGATAGGTGAATGGGTGATCGCATTCGGAAATCCTTTCGGGTTATTCGACATTAATGACAAACCAACTGTGACAGTCGGGGTTGTGAGTGCTAACGGCATGAATCTTGGTTCAGCAGACAATCGTTTTTATGTGAACATGCTGCAAACAGACGCTGCAATCAATAGCGGTAATAGCGGTGGACCGCTTGTAAATTCTCTTGGAGAACTTATCGGAATGAATACTTTAATCTATACCGCTCAAGGTTCATCCGGAAATGTAGGTGTTAGTTTCGCAATTCCAATAAATAAAATCAATCGTGTTACGCAAGAATTGAAAGAGAAAGGCAAAGTGGAAAGAGATTTTTGGACTGGATTGAAAATCCTAACAATCAACGAACAACTTTCAAAAACTTATAAACTTAGTTCTTCGCGTGGTGTGATAATAACGGAAGTTCAGCGAAATTCGCCGGCGCAAAAAGCAGGCTTACAAGTTGGAGATATTGTCATCGGCGTAAATGGATTCCGCGTTAACGATGAGACTACACTTGGTGGTATAATTCAAGAGTTCCGGACAGGTGATACAATAGATGTAAAAGTGCTGCGTGATGACAAACAGTTAATTATAAAAATGAAGCTGGAGAAGATGAAATGATTGAACGCTACACATTGCCGGAGATGGGAAAAATTTGGAATGATCAATTCAAATTGGAAACATGGTTAAAGATTGAGATACTCGCATGCGAAGCCAGAACAGAAATGGGCGAAATTTCTAAAAATGATTTGGAAGTGATAAAATCTAAAGCCAATTTTAATCTGAAACGCGTACTGGAAATTGAAGAAACAACTAAACATGATGTGATAGCTTTTCTTACAAATGTTGCCGAGTATGTCGGTCCCGCCTCGCGGCATATCCATTATGGAATGACTTCATCGGATGTTCTAGATACGGCACTCGCATATCAAATGAAATCTGCCGGTGAACTACTTCTTAAAGATCTGCTTGAATTAAAAAATGTTTTGAAAAAAAGAGCTATTGAACACAAGAGAACAATTTGCGTTGGACGAAGCCACGGAATACACGCCGAAGCTTATTCTATGGGCTTGAAGTTTGCACTCTGGTTTGAAGAAACTAAAAGAAACATATCCCGTTTAGAAAATGCAATTGAATCTATCAGCACAGGTAAGATTTCTGGTGCTGTTGGAACTTTTGAACATCTTTCTCCAAAAGTGGAAGAGTATGTTTGTTCTAAACTTAGTTTGAAACCGGAGCCGGTAGCTACACAAGTTGTTCAGAGAGACCGCCATGCTGAGTTTTTAACAGTCATGGCGATTATAGGGTCTTCACTTGAAAAAATTGCAATTGAAGTTCGGCATTTACAAAGAACAGAAGTTTTAGAAGCGGAAGAATATTTTTCGAAAGGACAAAAAGGATCTTCAGCAATGCCGCACAAGAGAAATCCAATTGTGAGCGAAAGAATTACCGGCATCGCAAGATTGCTTAGAAGTAATTCTATTGCCGCATTGGAGAATGTTGCACTCTGGCATGAACGTGATATTTCTCACTCTTCCGTTGAACGAGTTATCATTCCCGATAGCTGTATAGCGCTCGATTATGCCCTGAACTTAGCTATAAAACTTGTAGATAAACTAATTATCTATCCGGAGAATATGATTAAGAATCTGAATCTAACGAGAGGATTAATCTTCTCTCAGGCAGTACTTCTTAAGCTCACAGAGAAAGGGATGTCCCGCGAAGATGCATATGAGATAGTTCAAAAATCAGCAATGAAAGTTTGGGAAGATCAATCGAAGAATCTTAAAGATGAACTGGCAAGTTCTGCCAAAGTGACGGAGTATTTTACTCAA
>JAJYXU010000080.1 GCA_021801605.1 Bacteroidota bacterium | reverse complement strand
TATCAATTCAACTGTTAAACCGGAACAACGGAGAGATAGATTAAAAAAATTCGTTGATGGCAAAGTTAAACTCTTATATGTAACGCCGGAAAGATTTCGTAAGCAAGAATTTGTTGATGCTATAAAGACTGCTAATGTTTCTTTGTTAGCTGTTGATGAAGCACACTGTATCTCGGAATGGGGACATGATTTCCGTCCCGATTACTCCCGTATTGATGAATTTAGGAAAATTTTGGGCAACCCACTTACAATTGCACTTACTGCAACTGCAACACCTGAAGTGCAAAAAGATATCATCTCCAAACTTGGCCTAACAAAACAAGAGATAAAAATTTTTCACGAAGGAATTGAACGACCTAACTTGCGTCTGGAAACAACCGATGTATATGATGAGAAAGAAACTCTGAATGCTATCTATAAAGTATTAGATAAATACAAAGGACCGGGAATTATCTACTTTGCTCTAATCAAAAAATTAGAATACTATTCACAGATACTCGGCGATAAAGGATATAAACACGGAATCTATCATGGTAAACTTGAGCCGCAGCAAAGAAAAAGAACCCAGAGAGAATTTCTTTCCGGAAAACAAAATTTAATTTTGGCAACCAACGCTTTTGGAATGGGAATTGACAAACCTGATATTCGATTTGTAATTCACGCGGAAGTTCCTTCTTCCATAGAATCATATTATCAAGAAATTGGAAGAGCCGGCAGAGACGGAGAAGATTCTTTATGCATGCTTCTATACAATCAGCAAGATCTTTACACACAAATGGAATTTATTAAATGGGCTAATCCCGATGTCAACTATTATTCTAGACTGTTTGATTTATTAAAATCTAATCTAGATTCGGTGAACTCTATGGGAGTTGATTATCTGCGCGAGCAAATGAGTTTTAAAGACAAAAGCGATTTCCGGGTTGAAACCGTTTTAGCGATGCTTGATCGCTACGGCGTAACGGAGGGAGATATCGAGAACAAAAATTTAGAAGTGGTTGGTGAATTGCCCCATGAACTTCATGACTATGCTCATCTTAAAGAGAAACTGATGAACGATAACAAAAAGCTTCTTTCGGTTGTGAACTACTTCAAATCAATTACATGCAGAAGAGTATTTATTTCGGATTACTTTGGTTTTCCCGGGGAATTACCATGCGGCAACTGCGATGCATGTAACTAAATGTTGTGCTTTTACATTTTGTTTGTATGAGGAATTTAGGCGGCGGTTTTGCTTATATTTGCATCGCAAATTTTTTAATCATTAAAAAGGAAATAGAATGCGACTCAAGTTTTTTATTTTACCGCTTGCCCTAATAATTGTTTTGTCGGCGTGTACAAAAAAAGAAGAGCAGCCCCAACAGCAGGCACAAATAAAATCAAACGTGCATCAGGTAGTTGTTCAAGAGGCAATTCAAGTCGGGGGATATACTTATGTCAGAGTTAAAGAGGGAGACAAAGAATATTGGATGGCAGCAACCACAATGGATGCTAAACAGGGTGAAACTCTTTTCTACGAAACAGCAATGGAGATGAAAAATTTCGAAAGTAAAGAATTGAAACGAACATTTGACTCCATCCTCTTTGTAGAAAATCTCAGCAAGATTCCCCCAGCAACAGCTGCTCCGGGGACCAAAGCTACACCTCAAAAACCATCAATTGAAAAAGAAAATGTTACTGTTGCACCCGCAACAGGCGGAGTAACAATTTCTCAATTATTTTCTAATGTAAATTCGTACGCCAACAAGTTCGTTAAAATTAAAGGCAAAATTGTTAAAGTGAATAACGGTATTATGGGTAAGAACTGGGCTCATGTTCAGGACGGCACAAGCAATGGTAGTGATTTTGATCTTACAGTTACTACAAATGATATGGTAAACGTCGGCGATATTGTAACGTTCACCGGTAAAATTGCTTTAAACAAAGATTTTGGATTCGGTTACTCTTACAAAGTTTTGCTTGAAGACGCGAAAGCAACAAAATAATTAAGTTATATTTTCTTCAAAAAAAGCTGTCTCAAAAGACTTTAAATAGTTATTATGAGACAGCTTCTTTTTTAAATCGTAACCCACTTTAAGCAATCTCCTCCCATTTCGATTGTGATAAATCTATTATTTTCTTCACAAAAATTTCGATAATATTACTTTCACAGCTTAAAGGAGAGATTTTTTTGTGAGGATTCAAACGGGCATCTATAAGAGTTGGAGATTGTTAATTCCGGTAATTTTATTTTTCTTCATACATACTGCTTGCACAGATCTCAATTCCCTTCCCACTTTACCTTTGAAATACCCCAATGTTTTGGTAGGACAAGTTTACAATCTAAGTCATCCCGGACCAATTCCCGTTGGCTGGATACCGCCGCCTTATGAAGCTATCTGTACTGTAATTATTCAAGACGTTGATCAAGGAATTATTCTGGAAGTAAAAACTGACAGCAAAGGAAAATTCCGGGTAACTGTTCAAGACGGAATTTATTATCTGCGCGTTAAGGAGTCCCTTCTTTCTTCAGTTACAGGTCCGTACCATGCGCGGAATGGAGAAACTTTAGAGGTGAAAGCGTACTACGATAACGGAATGAGATAGAAAATTTCTGCTATTAACGTATATTAATTCTGCTCAGATATGAGTGAATAAAATTTTATCGATCTTAATTTTAGAAAAACAAAAAGGTTATATATAAATCTCTGTGTCTCTGTGGTAAAAAATTTGGAAAAAATAAAAAATCACCACAGAGACGCAAAGAAAAACTTTCTTTTGTAATATCCTCCTTGTAGTTTGATAAAAAGTATTGTTACTGATTATCGACTGTGCTTTCTATAGCAGCTTGAATAGATGTAGACACTTTAGAAAGAAAATCATAACCGGTTTGCCCTTCAACATAATCAACACTAACGCGGAATGTTTTCCAATCCGCAGTTCTGCTGATTAGAGCATCACTGTTAGGCATATCAACCGCAATAACACGTGTAGTTGTTGTTACACGATTCAAGTCGTTGGTTCCTTCATCAAGTACAACTATTACTTTCCAGGTATGGGATGGAACATTTACATGCCCGGCATCAATCGTTCCTTGCGAACCATATCCGCCCGAATAGATATATAACTCCTTCCCTGCAGTAACAAGTGTACGAAGGTAGTTCTCCAAATTCGCCCAGGGACCTTGATTATTGTTTGGCGCCTGTGGAATCATATTTGTCATTAGAAATGTTGCTGAGTTGTCTGCAACGGTAGCAGTGCGATCTGCAGATGGACACATATGACCGCGATCGTATCCGCTGCCGCTGTAACTTGTTGAAAGAACTTGATACCAGCCGGTAGGAAGAGTTGTATCGTTTCGGAAATCATTTTGACGCGGTGTAGAACCAAGCCACGAACTGTTTAGATGCCATGCAGTCCAATTAGGTATTCCATTATCACGATTGTATGAGAGAACATATTGTGGTTTTTCCATTAAGTAATTTAACGGGAAAGTTACATCATGGACAGCAACACTTGGATTTCCTAATATAAGATGAACGCTGGTTGATGTAGTTGTATCAACAACGCTTCCTGTAGTAACATTAGCCGTTAATTCATAACTTAAAGTTGCACTTGATCCTGAGGATGATGAAACCAAGAAATAAAATGGTCCTGCAGCAGTTGTACTATAGATAATACTTTCGGATTGACCGGCGGCATTTGCAGAACTTGCAACAGTGACTCCGGAAGCATTCAACAAATACAAATTATAATCTAACCCTGACGGAACTGTAAGTCCTGAAGTAATAACCTGACCCGAAGTTGCAGAAACCGAAAAATAGTCAACGTCTGTGGTCGTACTAATGTAACCAGTATTTGTTGCCGGAACTGTTGTAATTGCGTTAGCAGTTGAAGTGGAGTTATTGGGTTCAACTTCTGTTACAGCTCCGCCACCGCCTCCCGAGTAGTCTTCTATTGTAAAGTCATCAAAGTTTACGCGGTTTGTCGTGCCGTCTGTTTTACGAATCTCAAAACGAATTGTGCCGGATATATTTACAGCGAAAGTTGCTGTTTGTAAAGTTGTTGAAGATGTTGTTACTGAAGAACCGGTTTGTGTCCATGTAGTTCCGCTGTTAGTTGAATAAAATAAACTCCAGGTGCTGTTGGCATCTGTACCGTACTTTGCATGTTTTATAGTTACGTTACCTGCGCCGGAGGTTCGATCAAACTTCATCGTAACCGTACCGCTGTTTCTTGTGCGCACACTTTTAGTTCCCACTTTTGGATCACTTGTAGATGTTCCAACCAAAGCGTCATTTAAAGTCCATACGCCTGTACTGAAAGTTACATCACCAAGTGCATATGCAGTTTTTGTTCCTGCTTCATAATTTTCTATAAAGCCGGGAACTATCACAATGTAATCGTTAATAGTAAAGTCATCAAAGTTTACGCGGTTAGTTGTGCCGTCTGCTTTGCGAATTTCAAAACGAATTGTACCTGCTGTGTTAACTGTAAAAGAAGCAGTCTGTAAAGTTGTTGAAGATGTTGCAACGTTTGCACCGGCTTGAGTCCATGCGCTTCCGCTGTTTGTTGAATACCACAATCCCCAAGAGGTATTTGCATCGGTTCCATATTTTGCATGTTTTACAGTTACAGTACTTGCACCGTCAGTGCGATCGAATGTCATTGTAATCTTACCGCTATTTCTAACGCGGACACTTTTCGTTCCAACTTTAGGATCACTTGAGGAAGTTCCTACTAATGCGTCATTTAATGTCCATGTACCGGAAGTGAATACAACATCACCGGTTGCATATGCTGTTTTTGTTCCCGCCTCGAAATTTTCCATCACCGTAACTTTTTTCAATGATGATTGTTTCGGGGAAGATAATTCTAATGAATCAGACGGGGGGCTTGTTAATGTTTGCTCGCAAGCAGGGATGATAAAACTTAAGATGGCTATAAGTGTTATGCCGAGTACACGGAGAATGATTTTCATACTTACCTCTTGATTGGTTTTGGATTAATGAATTTCAAAGTTTGTTCTTCCTCCTAGTAAGCTAAGGAATTTTATTTTAGAAGAGAAGTAAAATTTTCACTTTTGATATTAACAAATTGTTATAAAAAATTTTTCAATTAGATAGTCTTAGTATCATATTTTTTTTGAATTAGAACCAGGTTGATCGGATCAATTACTGAATAAATACTTCAACGCTAAATTCCTTTGAATAGTTTTAACTTCTTTATAAGTTGCATTTGAACCATGGAAAATTCCGCTCGCTCTATTTGTTCACTCAATACCAAAATGGCTGTTTTTATTGTACTTATAGAGACCTCTGAAAAATTAAGAATAGAACGCAGATGACACAGATTAAACGGATTAACGCAGATTTAATCCGCGAAAATCTGCCAAATCCGCGTCATCTGTGTGCTATTAAAAATGTTGCAGTCCTGTACAATTCTATTTTTCAGAGGTCTCTATGATTAAAAAATCTTGAAAATCTATGTCCGCCGAACCAACTAAAATACTTTGTTCAATCACCGGTAAATATGCTGGCATACATTTCTTGTAATTTGTATTCATTTTGAAATTCTCCTACTTACAAAAACAATAATATCAATCCTTAGCGGAATAATTTTCGCTAAAACCTTAGTCATTAAGGAAATATTATCAAACGGATTCCGCAAAAAAATTCTTTATTTTGCTTACCAAATTAACACACTAAGAAAACGCGGAGTTAAAAGTGGCAGTTAACGAACCAAATAAAATTATCTATTCTTGTTGATCTCATATCATAGTTTGGTTTTGTTCCTTCCTGCTTAATTGACATCTATACCCCATTGGCGTATATTTAATTATGAAGATAATTGAGACAACGATTTTCACAAAAAGATTAAAAACATTTCTTCATGATGAAGAATACCGCAGTCTTCAGAATGAATTAATTCTAAATCCTGCAAAAGGAAAAATCATTAGAGAAAGCGGCGGACTTAGAAAAATTAGGTGGTCAATCCCAGGTAAAGGAAAACGCGGCGGGGTAAGAATAATTTATTACTGGTTAAATAAAAAAGAGAGCATACTTATGCTGTTAATTTATTCTAAGAACGAACAAGATGATCTTACAAGCAAGCAATTAAAGATTCTAAAAACATTAGTAGAAAAGGAACTTCAATGAAAAATGATTTATTTATAGAACTGCAAGAAAGCATTAAGCAAGGTGGTAAAATCTTAAAAGGTAAAAGAAAAGCTGCAAGAGAATTTTCTTTTGATAACCCCGACCCTAAAATGATAAGAGAACGGCTTGGCTTATCTCAAAATAAATTTGCCAAACTATTGGGCATTAGTACATCAACATTGCAAAACTGGGAACAAGGCAGAAGAAGTCCTGATGGTCCTGCAGTTGTATTATTAAATGTTGCGGCTAAACACCCAGATGCAGTCTTTGATACAGTATTCAACCGCTGATTGTTTATGATCATAATAAATCATAATGATCTGCGTTCCATTAATTAAAACATTAAACGGAGTAAAATTGGCAAACGAACCAAATAAAATTATCTATTCAATGATCGGCGTGAGCAAATTCTACAACAACAAGCCGGTATTAAAAAATATTTACCTTTCATATTTCTACGGCGCAAAGATCGGTGTGCTCGGACTAAACGGTTCCGGTAAAAGTACGCTTCTAAAAATTCTTGGCGGAGTAGATAAAGATTTCAACGGTGAGATTGCAATATCACCCGGCTTTACTATCGGACTGCTTGAACAAGAACCTAAACTCGACTATACAAAAACCGTCCGCCAAATTGTTGAAGAAGGAGTTCAGGAAGTTGTTGATACTCTGCGCGAGTATGATGAGATCAACGCAAAATTTGCCGAACCGATGAGTGATGATGAGATGACCGCCCTTCTTGATAAACAGGCAAAGGTTCAGGATAAACTCGATTACCTCGGCGCGTGGGATCTCGATTCAAAACTTGAAATGGCGATGGACGTTCTCGGCTGTCCTCCGGGCGATACATCGGTTAAAGTATTATCGGGAGGAGAAAAAAGAAGAGTTGCATTATGCAGATTGCTTTTAAAGAAGCCGGATATTTTGCTTCTCGATGAACCGACTAATCATCTTGATGCAGAAACAGTTGCGTGGCTTGAAGCCGAACTTAGAAGATATTCCGGAACAGTTATAGCAGTAACACACGATAGATATTTTCTTGATAATGTTGCCGGATGGATTCTTGAACTGGATAAAGGTGAAGGAATTCCGTGGAAAGGAAATTATTCTTCATGGCTGGAACAAAAACAGCAGCGTTTAAAATTGGAAGAGAAAAAAGAAACCGAACGGCAAAAAACTTTGAACCGTGAATTAGAATGGATTAAAATGTCTCCGCGCGGAAGACATGCAAAATCGAAAGCAAGAATCAGTTCTTACGAAGAGATGCTGAATGAAGAAAATGAGAACCGTCAGAAAGATTTGGAAATTTATATTCCCGCCGGACCGCGTTTAGGCAACGTTGTCATTGATGCAGAGAATGTTGCTAAAGGTTACGGTGATCGTCTTCTTTTTGAGAAGATGGAATTTAAATTGCCTCCCGGAGGAATTGTTGGAGTGATCGGTCCGAACGGCGCCGGTAAAACCACTTTATTCAAAATGATTGTAGGACAGGAAAAACCGGATAGCGGTTCATTTAAAATCGGCAATACAGTAAAACTCGCTTACGTTGATCAAAGCCGCGATATACTTGATCCGGAAAAATCTGTTTGGGAAATGATCTCCGGCGGAAGCGATATAATTCAGCTTGGCAATAAAGAACAAAACTCGCGTGCTTATGTAGGACAATTTAATTTTACCGGCGGCGACCAGCAGAAAAAAGTTGGCGTGCTCTCAGGCGGAGAGAGAAACAGAGTTCATCTTGCAGTCGCATTAAAATCGGGTGCGAATGTAATTCTTCTTGATGAACCAACAAATGATCTTGATGTTAACACCATGCGCGCGCTTGAAGAAGGTCTGCTCAACTTTGCCGGCTGCGCTGTGGTCATAAGTCACGATAGATGGTTCCTTGATAGAATCTGCACTCACATTCTATCATTCGAAGGTGAGAGTAATGTTTATTGGTTTGAAGGAAATTTTTCTGATTATCAGGAAAATAGAAAAGAGCGTCTTGGTAAAGATGCAGAGATACCGCATAGAATTAAATACAAACGGTTAACGAGATAACCAAGGAACACTAAATGAGAAGAATGATCTGAACTGCCGCATGGTTTTTGAAGAAATTGATTCACAGCATAGACTACTATTTGCAATATCCAATGAGCTATTGGAAATTAGTAACCCAAAAAGCCAGGAACCAGAGATAAAGTATCTGCTTCGGCATTTAAGAGATTATGTTGAAAAACATTTTTCTTTTGAAGAAAAATTTATGGAAGAGAAAAAATTTTCGGGTGATTTTATTTATTCCCGTTAATACAAATTTCATTATTACGGCGGGAATATTTAGGTTTGCGCAGCAAAATAAATCAGTTTTTCGAAAACCAATAATTCAAAAGGGAAAAAATGGAAAAACAATGGAATACTCCCCCAGCAATGCAGATTGATTCAAAGAAAAAATACACAGTCTTAATGAACACAAGCAAAGGAATAATTGAAATAGAACTTTATCCTGAACATGCACCCAAGACAGTGAATAATTTTGTGTTCTTAGCAAAAGAAGGTTATTACGATGGAATTTTATTTCACCGTGTTATCAGTGATTTCATGATTCAAGGCGGCGATCCAACAGGCACAGGCAGCGGCGGTCCGGGTTATAAATTTGAAGATGAATTCAAAGGCAATCCGTTAAAACATGAGCGCTGTGTAATCTCGATGGCTAATGCCGGTCCAAATACAAACGGAAGTCAGTTTTTTATTACACATTCACCTCAACCTCACTTAAACGGAAAACATACGGTATTTGGAAAAGTTATTAACGGTCAGGACGTCGTTGATCTGATTGAGCAGGGCGATAAGATGGAACAAGTAACTGTTATTGAAGAGTGATGAATTACCTGAGTGCCTAAGTGAATAACTCACGTTACACACAGACATTATTATTTGTCATTCTGACCCCGATTTATCGGGGGAAGAATCTCTGCGATCTTTGCGTTTTTACTTTGCGGTCTTTGCGTTTAAAGATTTTCCAAAACTTTTTGCAATTTTGAAGAAACAGTAACAGCCACTTCTCCCAGAGCATCGTTCTTAACGGCTTGCATAGATTCCATCGGATTAACGGCACTAACTTGAACTTTACCGTCTGCCTTTTCTTGAATTACAACATTGCAAGGTAGAAGTACGCCAATGTTTTCTTCGGCTTGAAACGCTTTATAAGCATACGATGGATTGCATGCACCAAGTATTTTGTATCTGCGGAAATCTACATCAAGTTTTTTCTTCAGAGTTTCCTTAACATCAATCTCTGTTAGAATACCAAACCCTTCTTTCTTTAATTCTTCGGTAATTTTCACAATTGCGTCATCAAATGAATACGCTACAATCTTTGAATTGTAATAAGCCATAACTTCTCCATTCCTTTATAATAAGATGAATGATAGAACAAAACGATTCTATAAAAAGAAAATTCTTGTGAAGATAACAACGATGATAATACCGATAACATTTAGAATGAAACCGGCTTTAACCATATCCCAAACTTTAAGTCGCTGACTACTGAAGACAATTGCATTCGGCGGCGTTCCAACCGGCAGCATGAATGCTAATGAAACCGAGAATGTTGCGGGTATCATAATCATAAGTGGATTAACACCTATCTCTTTAGCCAACGAAGCAAGTAGAGGAAGTATTATAGTAGTCTGTGCCGTGTTTGATGTCAACTCGCTTGAAAAAACTACAATAGTGCAAATGATGGTTACTAATGCTAACGGAGGAATATTTCTAAGCATTAGAAATTCTTGACCAATTAGTTTTGATAATCCGCTCTGAACAAAACCCTCGGCAAGTGCAAATCCTCCGCCAAATAATAGAACAATATCCCAAGGAATCTTCGAAATATCATCCTGATCCAAAATGAATTTGTGTTTATTTTCAGACGAACCGCATGGAATAAGAAAAAGGAGTAATGCCATTGTAACGGCAACCGTGCTGTCTTCTATAAACGCAGCCGAAGAAAATAAGTTAGACCAGCCCGGAATCTTCAACGATCCCAGATCTAAATCGCTTCTGAAGACCCATAAGAAAGAAGTTAAAGCGAAAATAACCATAACGGCTTTCTCTTCAAAAGTCATTTTTCCCAATTTTATTTTTTCTTCTTTGATAATTTTTTTGTCCAGAACAAGTTTCTTATCCGACCTAAAGATAATTTTTGTAAGAACAATCCATGCCATGATCATCATAACAACAGCAAGCGGAACACCGAATACCATCCACTCACCAAATTTCATCAGCGGGCTATTAGGAAAATTAATTTTGTACATTCTGATAAAAATTAAATTGGGAGGTGTTCCTATAAGTGTCGCAATTCCGCCGATTGTGCTTGAATAAGCTATCGCAATCATCAATGCTTTAGAAAAATTTGAACTGCTCTCTTTGCCGAACTCTTTTTCAACTTTATAAACTATTGAAAGACCAATTGGCAAAACCATCAAACATGTTGCCGTATTTGATATCCACATGGAAATGAATCCTGCCGCCGCCATAAAGCCGAAAATAATTTTTGAAGGACTGCTGCCGAAAAAAAGAATAACACTCATAGCAATACGTTTGTGAAGATTCCATTTCTCCATCGCAATGGCAATTACAAATCCACCGATGAAAAGAAAGATAGTAGTATTCATGTATTGTTCGGCGGTAGAGGAAGAAGAAAGCACACCAATAGTGGGAAACAATATTAAAGGTACTAACGATGTAACTGCAAGAGGGACCGCTTCAAAAATCCACCACGTCGCCATTAACGAGGCAACAGCAGCAACCAATTTCGCATTATGAAATTCCGGGCCGAAATCAACAAAGAACCATACAATTAAGAATAGGATGATTCCCAGAAAAAAGCCGAGACTCTTGATATGAAAGGAATTTAATTTCAATAGACCTACTTTTTTTCGTTCAATGCTTGAGTGCGGCGATTATATCATATTCAATCTCTTCTTCGCACAAGAATGCTTCACCGTAATCTTTTCCAATCTTAAATCCAAAATATTTTGCGCGGGCTTCAACAAATTTTAAGAAATTGGGTTGACTAATAAATGTTTCCGGTTCAAGACTTTCCGGATTATGAAACTGGGTTTCATAAGCAAGAATTGCATTTATTTTAGATTCGAAGAAGCCGCTGATATCAAGGATAAATGTCGGTTTGAATTCGTAAGTCTGCATGTAATAAAAAAGCTTTTGAGGACGGAACGTGGGCTGAATCCGATTGTTTTCTTCTGTGTTTATTTTCGGCAATCCAGTAAAAAACATTGCTTCTTTTACTAACTGAGAAGTCCCTATATGATCGGGATGACGGTCGTTGAAGTAAGGTGCAAAAATTATTTTCGGCTGAAGTTTACGGATTTTAGAAATTATTTTTTTTAAGTATTCTTCATTGAACCTAAGCGAGCCGTCTTTAAATCCCAAATTTTCTCTATGAGCGATCTTCAAAATTTCGCCTGCGCTATGCGCCTCTTTCATTCTTATTTCTGCCGAACCTCGTGTTCCAAGTTCGCCTTTACTTAGATCTATAATTCCAATTTTTAATCCGGCGCTTGTTAGCTTTGCAATTGTTCCACCCATAGAGAGTTCAGCATCATCGGGATGAGCCGCAAAAACCAAAATATCAAGAATCATAATTCCCCTTAAAAAGTGATTTAATTATCTCTCTTTTAATATGAATAACTCACCTTACGCAAAAACATTATTATTTGTCATTCTGACCCCGATTTATCGGGGGAAGAATCTAAAAACTTCTTTTTTGCTCGATTATTAGATTCTTCACTCCACTTCGTTCCGTTCAGAATGACACCTTACGTAAGGTGAGTGAATAATTAATTATAGAACAACTAACCGAGTTCCCCTTTTATATAATGCTCAAGTTGACTTATTAAAAACTCTTTTTCATCTATGACAGCTTTAACCACATCTCCAATCGATATAATTCCAACAAGTTTTTCGTTTTCCATTACAGGAAGGTGTCTAACTCGTTTATCAATCATTAGAGCCATACACTCTTCTGTACTAAATGATGGATCAACATAAAATATAATAGAAGACATTATTTCTTGTACTAATGTATCTTTGGAAAATTTTCCGAGTAGTGCTACTTTTCTTGCATAGTCACGTTCAGTCATAATACCTACAACCTCATCATCCTTCAAAACCAGTAAAGCTCCGGTATTTTTTTCAGCCATCATCTGAAGAGCGGTAAAGACTGTTGCATCGGGTAAAACTGCCCAAACTTGATTTCCTTTATTGAGCAGAATTTCTCTAACTGTTTTCATTGTATATACCTCTTGATTATTAAATCACACAACTTTTTTAGAATCTTAGCAACATCTTTAACACAAAATTTGCCTTGCTAAAAATTTCTCTTAACATTGTATTTGTGAATATTCAAATAAATGGTCAGATAATCAAATAATAATATTCAGCATTTTTCAAAGGCTGCTATATTTTTTCGTTAAACCTGATAAAAAGACAGCGGAGATTCCGCAGCATTTCTCAAGAAGAATCAATTATTCCCTACTGGAGATCGAATCAGCGCGAAGAAAGTATTTGCCCGCTATGAAAGGATTATTTTATTATTCTAATTTATATTTATAGAACCTTCCAAAAATTAAGTATTTTCGCTAAAACAAAATCTATCAATAGTTCAATATGGATTCAAAATACGAAGCGGTCATTGGTCTCGAAGTTCATGCACAACTTCTAACTGATACAAAAATATTTTGCGGATGTTCAACAAGGTTCGACGCCCCTCCAAATACAAACGTCTGTCCGGTATGTCTCGGTCATCCGGGTGTTTTGCCGGTGATGAATAAAAAAGTTGTTGAGTTTACAGCATTAATGGGACTTGCAACCGAATGTGCTATTAATGAGCGCTCAATTTTCGCCCGGAAAAATTATTTCTATCCCGATCTTCCAAAAGGATATCAAATTTCTCAATACGAAGAACCCATTTGTGAACACGGGAAGATTACTATCGAGTTGAAAGATGGATCGATGAGAGATATCGGAATTATCAGAATTCATATGGAGGAGGATGCGGGTAAATCTATTCACGATCAAGGATCTGAAACATTAATTGATGTTAACCGGTGCGGAACACCGCTGATGGAAATTGTAAGCGAACCGGATATGCACACGGCTGACGAAGCATATCTCTACTTAACTAAGTTAAAACAGATTGTAACTTATCTTGGAATTTGCGACGGCAATATGGAGGAAGGTTCACTCCGGTGCGATGCTAATATCTCTATTCGTTTAAAAGGCGAAACTAAATTGGGGACAAAAACCGAAGTGAAGAACATGAACTCGTTCCGTAATGTTGAGAAAGCAATTGAGTTTGAAATTGAAAGACAGATAGATATTTTGGAAGAAGGTGGACGAATTGTCCAGCAGACTCTTCTATGGAATGCCGACCAAAACAAAATTATACCGATGCGAAGTAAAGAGGAAGCGCATGACTACCGTTACTTTCCAGATCCCGATTTGATGCCGGTTATTGTTGATCAAAAATGGAAAGTTGAAATCTCTAAAATGATGCCGGAGTTGCCCGAGAAAAGAAGAGACCGTTTTATTGAACAATATTCACTTCCAAAGTATGATGCGGAGATTCTCACTTCATCCCGGGATCTTGCAGATTATTACGAAAAAATTTTAACTGTTACGGATGATTATAAATCCGCCAGTAACTGGGTGATGACCGAAGTTTTGAAAAATATTAATGATCGGAAAATTACCGTTGCTCAATTTCCGGTTTCTGCAGAAAATCTTGGTAAGTTGATAAAGATGATTAATGAAAATATTATAAGCGGAAAGATTGCCAAGGAAATTTTTCCGGAAATGTTGAGTACGAATTCTGATCCGAATGTAATTGTTAAAGAAAAAAATCTCGTTCAGATCACTGATACTTCGGAAATTGAAAATGTGATTGATGGAATTCTTTCTGCAAATCCAAAACAGATTGAGGAATTTCTAAGCGGCAAAGATAAAGTGATCGGATTCTTTGTCGGGCAGATAATGAAAGAAACAAAAGGCAAAGCCAATCCTGCGATTGTGAATGAATTGTTGAAAAGTAAATTGGAAAGTAAAAGAGAAAAATAGAACATAGACCTGCCTGCTGAGCGCGTTGCAGAATTTGTCATTCTGAATGAATCCGGCATTAGCCGGAGAAATGAAGAATCTCTATGCTAATAATCGCACCAATTCTAAATTTAAGTGTGAGATTCTTCGCTCGTAGACTCACTCAAAATGACATATTCGAGTTGTACAACAGACTCGGTAGGCAAGTCAGTTTACCCCGTGGAATAGCATTTTTTTTGAAACAATTTGATTCTTAATTTATTCCACGGGGTAAATCTGCGTTCCGTTTTTTTAAATCTTTTTAATCAAATCAGCCATTTCAATTGCACTGAGTGCAGCATCCCAACCTTTGTTACCGTTTTTAGTGCCTGCACGTTCAAGTGCTTGTTCTATTGAATCGGAAGTGATGATTCCAAAAATTACAGGTACACCGCTATCCATCGCAACACTTGCAATTCCTTTTGATACTTCTGCCGCGACATAATCAAAATGAGGAGTTGCGCCGCGAATGACCGCCCCAAGACAAATTACAGCATCATACTTTTTAGATTCAGCCATTTTCTTTGCAGTCATAGGGATTTCAAATGCGCCGGGAACGAACGCAACTGTGATTTCGTCTTCGTTCGCGCCGTGACGCGCCAGACAATCAAACGCACCGGAAAGTAAACTCTTGGAGATCATTTCATTGAATCTGGAGACAACGATTCCAAATTTTTTGCCTTCAGCATTTAACTGACCTTCAATCATTCTTGCCATATATACTCCGTTAATTAATAATTTTATTTGTGAGGAATAAAGCTCAACAAGTGTCCAAGCTTTTCATGTTTTGTCTTGAGATATTTTTCATTTTTTTCGTTCGGTTCAATTTCAATAGGGACACGCTCAACAATTTCAAGATCATATCCTCTTAGACCAATAATTTTTTTGGGATTGTTAGTCATCAAACAAATCTTCTTCAGACCAAGATCTTTAAGAATTTGAGCGCCTATTCCGTAATCTCTTAAATCAGCTTTGAACCCAAGCATCTCATTAGCTTCAACGGTGTCGTTGCCATCTTCCTGAAGTCCGTAAGCTAAAAGTTTGTTTACCAAACCAATGCCTCTTCCTTCCTGCCTCATATAAAGAAGAACACCTTTCCCAGCTTTTTCAATCATCATCAAGGCAGTGGTAAGCTGGTCACCGCAATCGCAACGCAATGAACCGAACACATCACCCGTCAAGCATTCGGAATGGACACGTACTAGAACAGGTTCATCACTTTCAATATTTCCCTTTACAAGAGCTATTGGATTATCAGTTGGGTCAAGAAGACTTTCATAGAGATGCAATTTGAATTCTCCAAACCGTGATGGCATATCAACTATAACTCGGCATTTAACAAGTTTTTCCTTTTTTCTCCGGTATTCTATAAGATCCGCAATAGTGATAATTTTAAGATCATGTTTGCCGGCAAATTTTAAAAGTTTTGGAGTGCGCGCCATCGTACCGTCTGCATCCATAATTTCACATAGAATTCCCGCCGATTTTAATCCTGAGAGCCGGGCGAGATCAACTGCGGCTTCTGTATGTCCCGCACGGTTTAATACCCCGCCTTCTTTTGCAATTAATGGGAAAATATGACCGGGACGTGCAAAGTCACCCGATTTAGATTTATCATTCACAACCGCTAAGATAGTTTTCGTCCGGTCGTGTGTAGAAATTCCGGTAGTTGTATCGTGAATATAATCTATCGAGACTGTAAACGGCGTTTGGTGAAGTGCAGTATTTTCTTCAACCATCAATTTCAAATTCAACTCTTTTGCACGTTGTTCGGTAACAGCAAGGCATAAAATACCGCGTGCTTCGCGTGTAATGAAATTTACATCTTCCGGCGTAACAAGCTCGGCAGCCATTAATAAATCTCCTTCATTCTCGCGGTCGGCATCATCTATAACAACAAGCATCTTTCCTTTTTTGAAATCGGCAATTGCATCTTCGATCGTATTCATTCTTGAGACTAATTCATCAGCCATCTTAATACCCTAAATTCTTAAACCAGTTATCTGTGAACTTATTACCCTCATCTTTTGAGCTTTGCAGAATTTTTTCAACATACTTTGCAAATATATCTGTTTCAATGTTAACTCTATCTCCAATTTTTCTCTGTCTAAGATTTGTGTTATTCCATGTGTATGGAATTACGGAGATAATAATTTTTCTATCAATAATTTTTGCAACTGTAAAACTTATTCCGTCAACAGTAATTGATCCCTCATCAACCACGTATTTAATAATCTCTTTGGGAATCTCGATCTCAAGAGAAAAATTCTCACCCAATCTTGTTAACCGTGTAATTATTCCTAAACCATTCACATGACCTTGCACTAAATGACCGCCGAGACGATCAATTAAACGTAACGCTCGTTCAAGATTCAGTTCATGAATATGATTAACATTCGCAAGAGTCGTCTTATTAAGTGTTTCACCAACAGCATCGCACCAGAAAATATCATTATCAATTTTCGTAACTGTCAAACATACACCATTGACACAAATGGAGTCATCAATTTTTAGGTCGTTAAAAATTTTCGATGCCGAAATTTTAAGACGTTTACCGCCTGCAATATTTTCGGCAGAGATAAGTTTTCCGGTTTCTTCTATTATTCCTGTAAACATGCTGTAAAAATATTAACTCTTGCTGATTTAAACACTATTCAATTCGTTTATATATTCTTTTTTCGTCCGGTGGAAGTGCTTCAATTGATTCCAATTTGAGGTTTTCCGGTATTTCTCCTTCAAAAGCTTTAATTCCTTCACCAAGTATAATTGGCGCTTCTAAAATAATCATCTCATCTATCAGATCTTTACGGACAAATTGAGAAAAAATATCAGCTCCTCCTTCTACAAAAACAGAACTGATCTTCTTAGAGTAAAGCAATCTCATAACAACACCAATATCGAGTTTGCCGTGTGAATCTGAAAACATCTCAATAATTTTAACATCTCGATGGCGCAGCATCTCCTTTTTTGCATCGTCAGCCGTCTTTGATGTGAAGACCCATGTTTGATTTCTCCACTCATCATTATAAACATTCGCATTGATATTTGATGTCAGCATTCCATCTAATACTACACGAATAGGATTTCTTCCTTCAACTTTCCTTACTGTTAATTTGGGATTATCAACGTTGATGGTATTTGCACCTACCAGTACAGCATCGAAGATTGATCTTTGATGATGGACGAAAATATCCGCGTTATCAGATGTGATTTTTGTTCTTTGCGGACTTAGTGAATTGATCATTCCATCTTTTGATTGAGCAATTTTTACTGTTGTGTATGGAATTTTTTTGCGGATTGTCTTGAAATAAAATCGGTTTAATTTTTCACCAATATCGGCAAATACTCCGCTGGTAACTTCTATTCCCGCAGTGGTTAATTGTAAAACTCCTCTGCCGTTAACGGAGGGATTAGGATCAAGATTGCTGAAGACAACACGTTTAATTCCGCTCTTAATAATCAATGGTACGCAAGGAGGAGTTTGTTTATCAGTGTGACAGCACGGTTCTAAATTACAATACAAAGTAGCATCCGTTAAATCTTGTTCTGTGGCATTAATTGCCTCGACCTCTGCATGATTGCCGCCATATTTTTTATGATAACCTTCCGAAATAATTTCACCGTCTTTTACAATTACCGCTCCGACAAGTGGATTTGGTGATACTAATCCTCTTCCGTTACGGGCAAGTTCAAAACATTTCTGGATGCATTCATAATCTTTGCTGTCTATCATTAAACATTAACTCCGGATAATATTTTTTTAATTGAATCTCTACAAGTTTGCGATTTAATGCCGTAAGACTGAAGTTTTTCAGTACTCATCGATACATCGGCAACTTTGTAAGTTAGCCCGGCTTCTTCCATCATTTTTCCAATGAGTAATTTTTTATCGAAGCCCGCTTCTTCGCAAAGCATTTCTCCAAGTTCGTATCTGGAAAGTCTTTCTTGTCCCCCGATGTTTATAACTTCACCATCAATATTTTTTCCGATCAACTCGCCTATCATCCGTGCTGCATCATGCAAAGCAAGAGGAGTGCGGAATTGATCTGTAAACAAATTTACCGGTTCTCCTTTTGTAAGCTTCTCGTACATTAAGTGAAAATTATTCCGCGAGTGGTTTAATCCAAATCCAATTAAGAGAGCTTCACGCAAAATTATGTAATTCCCAAAAGTTTGTTGAATTTTTATTTCACCCATCAATTTTGTCTCGGCATATAAGGAAATCGGAATCAATTTAGCATCTTCTTTAAGGAATGAACCCCGATAACCGGCATATACCAAATCGGTTGATAAATAAATCATCTTAGCATTATGTTGTGAACAAAGTTCAGCAAGATTAGCAGTAGCGTTCACATTTATATCATAAACTATGTCGGCAGAAAGTTTATCTGCTTTTTCCGGATTTGAAACTGCGGCTGTATGAATTACGATTTCCGGTTTGAAGGAAGAAAAGATTTTTTCGAGTTTCTGAAAATCGGTGATATATAACTGAACATTATTAAAACTTGCGCAATTGCCAATGTTTGAATGATATTGAGTAAGTATTTCGTGTTTCTTACTGAGTTCAACATTAAGGTATTGACCCAGCAAACCGCTTCCGCCGGTGATAAATATTTTCATTTCAGATCATCATTCCATAAATTCTTCATAGCAATAATATTATCTTTGAATCAAAAACAAAATTAATTCGTTAACTGATTCGTGATCTTGCTCGTGATCGTAATCATGATCAAAAACTGAGCAAGAGCATGAACAAGATCAAGAGCACGAATAATTGAAAGGAAAAGTCATGAAACACTTACTTGGTGCACATGTTTTTGTCAATGGCGGAGTTGATTCAGCAATTGACGGCGGAGAATCACTCGGTTTTACAGCTATTCAACTCTTCACAAAAAATAACAACCGCTGGTTTCAAAAAGATCTTCCTGAAAAAGAGATCATTGCATTTAAAGAAAAGCAAAGTAAATCTAATATAAAAGTTGTTGTATCACACGATTCATACTTAATTAATCTATGCGCTAAAGATCAGGAGAATTTGGAAAAATCCCGTAAATCTTTTCTTGATGAACTGAACCGATGTGAGCAGCTTGAAATCCCATTCTTAAATTTTCATCCCGGCTCCCACGGCGGACAAGGTGAAGAAGAAGGATTAAAAATTATTGCAGAGTCGCTCAACATTGCTCATGAACAAACGAAAGGTTACAAAGTATTGAGCATGCTTGAAGCAACTGCCGGACAAGGCAACGCACTCGGCTACCGTTTTGAGCAATTGAAAAAAATTATTGATATGGTTGATGAAAAAGAAAGGATGTGCGTATGTATTGATACCGCTCATATTTGGGCTGCCGGTTACAATATTAAAGACGCAAAGGAATATAAAAAAGTGATTAAGGAGTTTGATGAGATTATCGGTTTGGATTTACTGAAGTGCCTTCACATGAACGATAGCAAGAAAGATCTCGGCAGTCGTGTTGACAGACATGATCATATCGGCAAAGGATTTATCGGTATTGAAGGATTTACAAACATCATGAACGACAAGAAACTCGAAAAGGTGCCTAAGATTTTAGAAACTCCAAAAGGAAAAGATCAGAAAGAGGATTTGGAAAATATTGCGGTATTGTTAGGATTAGTGAAAAAATAATTAATAGAAACTTCTGAAAAATAGGATTATACAGAATGGCAACATTTTTAATAGCACACTGATGACGCAGATTTGACGGATTTTCACGGATTTTGATTCGCGTGAATTAGTTCAATCTGTGTTTATCCGTGTTCCATTTTTTAAAAAATAGTTTTTAGAGATGCCCATAATTAATGAAAAGAAAGTTAAATCGTTTTTTTAAAAACCTTTGTGTTCTTGCGCCTTTGTGGCGGAAAAACATTTTGCCATTAAGTAACCAAGGCACTAAGTTTTTATAAGGGTCTTAAAACTATTATCCCCGTTTGTTTTTTATTGCCATTAATATAATCGGCAAAAGGTTTTTCTGTGATTTGAACTTTGTAGCCAACATTCGGCGCGTGCATCAAATGAATTCTTCCATCTTCCATCCGAATTGCAATTCCCGTATGGGCTATATCAAGTCCTTCAATATTTGTAGTGATTCCTATAATATCCCCGCTCTGAATTTTGTCTTCAACTTTCGAAATCTCTTCTTGAGGAATGTAATAATATTTCCGTGAAGAAATCTCTTTTTCAATCTTCGCTATCTCATCAACATATTTTGGATTCTTTTTTAATTGATGATAAGCATCCACATGAGTGCTCATAAAATTAATTTTCTTATCGTACGGTTTGCCGCCGATCTCTTTAGTAATATCTTTACCGATTCCTCGTTTGTTCATATCAAAGATCCAATCGGAGAAGTAGTGAAGTCGCGAAGGATATTCCGCAAGTTTTCCATTTCTATAACGAATGTTTGTAAGCTCATTCTGATAATCATCAAAACTGCTCTTCCCTTCTTTAATACATCTAGCAAAGACCAGAGACGATTCAAGGAATGTA
>JAJYXU010000116.1 GCA_021801605.1 Bacteroidota bacterium | reverse complement strand
GATCTTATACCGTCACTTAATTTTGAACGATATTTAATTTCCCCATTCTTTGCGTAGGCAGCAATCAATTCACCGTTTTCATTTCCGAAAAGAATTAACTCGCCGTTTGATGCCGGAGACGAATTTGAATTTGCTTTCGTTACCGTGCCCCATTCTTTAGTACCGACTAAATTATATTTAACCAACTCACCCGAATCACTAAGGACAATAATTCCATCATTCAGTTTCAACATTTCGTTTTGAACACTACCTGTAATTTTGGATTCAGATAATATTTTACCGTTTATAAAATCAAAAATTTTTAACGTGGAATATCTCTCATTCAGATCGTTCAGAATTAAAAACATCCGGAGATTATTAATTACCGGCGCAACCGGAATGGAACCGGAATATTTTTCATAACCGAGTTGCCTGCCGGTTTCTCTATCGTAAGCATAAACTTTTCCGGAAAGATCAGTAACAAATAAAATATCTTTATAAATGACTATTGAAGTATTACTTTGACTTCCGCTTGTTTCTACAGACCATTTTGATTGCAACTCGTCATTAATAGAAATATTCTCATAAAAATATCTTTCGGGAACCTTTCCAAACATAAAATAACCGGGTTCGTTGGACAACATATATTTGAGTGCAATAGGTTGCGTGCAACTCATAGAACTAATTAACACGGCGTAAACAAGAATGGCAATATTTTTTTGCCTGAATTTCAAAAGTCCCATCCGAAGAAAAATTGATAAAACAATCCAGCTTGAAATTGTGAGAAATTATTTTCGATCTTTTTTCCGATATCATAACGCAGTGCAATCGCATTAAAAAGATTTATTCGAATTCCGGCTCCAATACTTCCTAATGTTTCTTTGTAATTATTGTCCCATGCGGAACCGGCATCAAAAAATGCCGCTCCTCTAATTTGGAATAGAGATAAACCGAAAAATGGAAAATTGATTGAGAATTGATCTATCAATGGAAAGCGAAGTTCAACAGAAGTGAGCCACAATTTTTCACCTCTGATTGACCAGCGGTTCCACCCGCGTAAATCCCAACTTCCACCGGCAAAATATCTTCTGGCTTCTTTTCCATTATTAATAAAGATTGCAGCCCGAGTGGCAAGACTGCTTCGAAGTCCAAGGCGAAAATATTTTCTGTAATCTACTATAAACGAATAAAAATTTACATTGCTGAATTTTATATCGCTTGTGTAACCGAGTAATAATCTAAAGCGGGAACCATCAATAGGACCGGTAAAAGCCCAGATTGAATTATCATGGACATAAGAAAGAGTATTAGTAACCAGCAGAGACTTTCTCGTAATCAAATTAGCTTCAAGCTGCTTGTTGGAGTTAGCAATATCAAGTTCGGTTTCCAGCCGATCGAAAGTAGAGAATGGGTAGTAGAGAGAAATATAACCACCGAAGACACGTTCATAAAAATATTCGTCTGATTCGCGGATGTCATAACGCCGTCCTGAATAATTAAAAACACCGTAACCGTAATTCGATCTGTCTTTCAAACTAACACGCAATATAGCAATGTTAAAGTTTTCTAAAATTTCACTTTGAATTTCTGCCATGTTGGAGACGTAAAAGATATATCTGTCATCGCCAAGCATATCGCTCAA
Organism: Bacteroidota bacterium; assembly: GCA_021801605.1. Classification (GTDB taxonomy): domain Bacteria; phylum Bacteroidota; class Ignavibacteria; order Ignavibacteriales; family Melioribacteraceae; genus Fen-1258. Next base: position 1,817 of record JAJYXU010000116.1, on the reverse strand, counting down.
TGTTAAAAGCGCTCCGCCGCGTGTTCCATAAACAGGATCTGTGATCAACTGGCTTACAGCATAATCCAGTGTGTACTCTTTATCGTATTTCAGACGGTCAGCTTCGGATGCAAGCTTAATTCTTTCAACCGTCCATTTAGAGCCAATATCATCAAAGGCAAATGCTGCATATTTTTCGCTTGTAGTTTTGTTCAAATCAAGAGAATAAAATTGAAACGAAAAATTTTCAAAAGCTGAAGTAATCAAAGTGTGTGAATCAACGAATGAAAAATCATAAACACTCGTTATAAAATTGGTTACTTGAGTCATACCGGAAGCTCTCTTCTCTCCGAATGGAATTTTCCAGATATTATATATGCCGTTATAATCGCAAGTAAAATAAAGTTCTTTGTAATCGGGTGAAAAATGCGGAGTAGAAATATTCGCATTTACATTTGTTATATATGAAATTTCTTTTGTAGAAAGATCGTATTCAAAAAGATTATACTTTTGTTTGAAAATGCCATCGGTGCGGTCCGAAGAGAAAATAATTTTGCTTGCATCTTTATTGAATGTCGGATCAATGTCTTCGTAATAATCGTCGGTTATTCTTGTAAGCAGATTTTTCGAAAAATTATAAACATATAAATCGCTGAACCCTTTTGTATCGGTAGCCGAGAAAACAAGTTGATTGCAATCGGCAGAAAAACTTGGTGCTTTAATTCTAATCAATCCATCAAAACGAAGTGTGTTGATTACCTCTTTTTCATCTATAGAATAGATATGGAGAACATCCGTCGCTTGATTTTTTGTAACGAACGATATTAATCCGTTTGAAGAAACAGCAATTGTATTTTCTAAAAGATGAAACGCCTCGAAGATTGCGTCCCGTTCACCTTCAATCAATACTTCCGGTTCAACAAAATCGGTAGTATCGGGCATATAGTTCATCTTCATCAGAGAAGTGTAACCGCTATGATTCCCGATGAAATAAATTTCTTTTTTATTACCACGCTGCAGAAATCTTGGACCAAAGTTGAATCCGGTATTCGTAATTTTTTTTGACTTAATAAAGTGAGGATAGTTGTCTTTATAAAGAGGAAAATATTTTTGGCGAGTTTCGAAAATCCATTTGTTATCAATCTCAGTTATCTTTTCACCAAGTGTAAATTCAATCACATCAGAAAATTTATTGAAGCGCCAGATATTTTCAATAAGAGAGAGAATTTTGTCTTCGCCGTAATTCCTACTTATAAACCGTAATAAATCTTGTCCTTCCTTATAGACTAAATATCCGCCCAGATAATCAAGATCCGACAATGGAACAAAATTTCCGTTCAGTACAACATCGCGCATCACCATCTCACCTTGAGTGTCCCAATCGCTTGACCAATATTCAGCTAATCCTTCAGTGAACCAAAGTGGAGGCACACGGTCGGTTGTTATTCTATGATCATTAAGAACATTATAAATTTTATTCGTCATAAAGACGTGTACAAGCTCATGGCGTATTACATGCTTGAATTGTGCAAAATTTCCGAGATAAGGAATTACAACTCTTCCTTTCATGAATTCAAAGAATCCGCCAATGCCTTCCGGCAAAAATCCGGGAATAGTATTAGTCTGCTGAAAATGAGTGTGTGTATTATAAAAAATGAGAGGGATTTTATTTAGAACATAGTGATTGAATTTTATTTTATGTTCATCAAAAGCTTGTTCGGCAAACTTAGCGCCAATTTCAGCGAGCTCACCAAAATCATCGTAATAATAAATATTGAAATGTTCAGTCTTGAGAACCTTCCAATTGAATTTTTCGTATTGAACTTTGTTGCGTCCGA
>JAJYXU010000189.1 GCA_021801605.1 Bacteroidota bacterium | reverse complement strand
ACTTTCAGAATAATGATGAACATTTCCACTATTTATAAAATACGTTTAGTTTTTTTTGACTGTGCTATTCCTAAAAATTTCAACTGGAATTTACAAATTATGACTCATGCGTAACTTCAGTTACTAACTGAAATTTAGTCGGCTTCAGATTTCTTCTTCAATAGTTCTTCCTCTGCTTTATACTCAGCGTAATATCTCTTTTTACTTCCTTCATAACTATCAATCTGAACAAGCACGCCTTCAAGCTTTCCATTGACGAGCGGAACTCTTTTACTGGTTTTTAGACCGATCGATTTTCTAAGTACCGGATCGCCCGTATAGATAAATGCCGTTGTTCCTTTACATTTTTGCTTTATGAAATCACCGAGTTCAGTATATAACTTTTGTACATCTTCAAATTCACCCATGCGTATTCCGTAAGGTGGATTTGTAATCAATGTTCCGTTTTCAAATTGTTTAACATGCTGAAAAGGATGGGTTGAGAGATCAACAGAATCCGAGAACGGAAGCCGTGATAAATTATCTTTTGCCACTTCAATCATTTTTTGAGATTTGTCGCTTCCGCTTATTAATCCTTTTGGAAGCGACCGCATCTTTGAATCCAATTCCGCTTTCAAGTTTTCCCAAATCTCTTTGTTGAAATCCGGCAAATAAAAAAATCCAAAATTTGTCCGCAGTTTCTGAGCCGGAATTCTGCAATAATACATAAGCGCTTCGCAAAGAATTGTCCCTGAGCCACACATACAATCCCATAAAGGATTTTGACCGTCCCATTTACTCAGACGGATAATTGCCGCAGCAAGCGTTTCCTGCATCGGAGCTTCGCCTGCTAATAATCTGTATCCTCTCTTATGCAAAGATTCACCCGAAGTATCTAAACTAATAACAGCCACATCTTTTTCGATATGAAGATTTATTCGCACATCAGGATTTACGGTATTAACATCTGGACGAATTCCGTTACTTACTTTTCTAAAATAATCTGCAATACCATCCTTTAAACATTGTGAAGCATATAACGAGTTATTGATTTGGCTTTTTGCCACCGAAGCTGTAATTGCAAATGTTTTATCTACCGAGAAGAATTCTTCCCACCGGATTTTTTCGGCTGTCTTAATTAGAATGTTCGTATTAGGACACTGGAACGTAAGAAGGGGTGCGAGCACACGCGATATCATGCGCGATGTGTAATTAATTCTGTATAGAGCCGTGGGATCGGCTTCAAAGTAAACTCCTCTGTAAGCCACTTTAGTATTTACCGCTCCCAATTCTTTCAGTTCCTCTTCACAAAGAGTTTCCATCATTCCGGGAACCTGTGCAAAGAAACTATTATTTATCTGGTATTCGTACATTAATCCGCATCCTTAATTTGAAGAGAACATTTTGTAAAAAATAAAATCAATTTCTGTATCAAATTTACCGAAATAACTTCAGAATAGATATTTCATGCATCATGGTGCGGAGGGTGTAAACGACTTGAAAAAGCAATTCAGAGTGAGGAACTAAAAAAAATATTTGTAGAATATCTAAAAAAGAACGCGCCGAAACCGGAAGCAGCTCCGACACCTAAGGAATAAGTATGTCGCTTTAATGATAAAAAAAAGGACTCTGCTTTACTGAAGAGTCCTTTTAAAAATTATTATTTTTTTTCACTACTAACCGACTAATTTTAAAAAAATCGATAAATCACTTGTTAATACTATCGTTTAATCATTTTAACAGATAGATGGGGTCGCTTTATAAAATCAAAAAAATGGAACGCAGATTTTTTATGATAATTATGATTTTCGCTGATAATCAATTAATGTTTCAGCAACCGAAATTAACTTGTCAACAAATTCTATTGCTATAATAGGGTTCTCTCTTGCCGATAAGCCGCCGCCCGGTCTATCCCGCGCTCTTTGCGGGGCTGTCCGTGTTGAGTCCACAATAATGGCGTTGCTATAAAGTTTTTATTTAATGAACTTTCAAACACTCTTAACAAGTAAATGTGACAGACCAGCGTAATGGTGCTCTTCATTGCCCGTGCTTGAGTCTTGTTCCGAAGCTCGTGTAGTTTTTATCGGTGGTAGAAATTGATGCTTACCTTTTTTATCTAAAGCAGGTTGATGACTGCGACAAACAAATTGAAAATCATCTCTCTCAAATAACTCAAGAATTACCTAAACCCGAAAAGCTCAACAAACCTAAACCTATTCGTCATCACAAACCAAATATTGATGATCTACACCTTAAGCTTATGCAGCTTACCGGTGGGAAAGATGCTTCTCAGATTACAGGACTTACTGATTCTACTCTGCTTCAGGTTATCTCTGAAGTTGGTACTGACTTATCACGATTTCCGACAGAAAAACATTTTACTAGTTGGTTAGGACTTGCACCTAATTCTCATCAATTAGGATTAACAAACAAAAAGAAAAAATTCAAACGTCATACTTCTGCTGGGCAAATCTTTCGCCTTGCTGCTCAAGCTATTGCACAAAGCAAACATCTTGCACTAACTTCTTTTTATCACAGAATCAAAGCACGTAAAGGTTCTCTTGGTGCCATTAAGGCCACTGCAAGAAAGATCGCCGTTATCTTTTATAATGTTATGACAAAAGGAATTGAATTTGTGGAACAAGGTATCAAACAATACGAACAAAAAATCAAAGAACGACAAATAAAATATTTACACATACAAGCCCGCTGTTTTGGGCTTACACTAATCGCTCAAGTAGAGTGAGTTCATTAGCAGTTGCGGGTTATATGCGACTTTGTTTTTAAGTTCTATTTCTAAGTTCTTGGTCTATTCTTTCATTTAATATAATTTTTATTAATGATTGATAAGGAACATCTCTTTTGTTCGCAAGAGCTTTAAGTCCATCTATTAAATGTTCAGGGAGCCGTATCGATATTGTTTTCGTCGATGGTTTTAATTTTGGAAAACTTACTCTTTTAGCTTTTGTCCAATCAACATAATCGGTAGAGTCAGCTTTAGACCAAAATTTTCTTTCCTCATCCTCTGTCTTAAACTTTGGAATCTTTTTTAATTTTTTCATCATATAACTCTCTTTCTTTTTTGCTCATGTTTCTCGCTGAAATAACTCGGATTAAATTTTTTCTTAATGTAAAAACAACATACAATTTCCTATCCATATCAGTTCTGCCAAGTAAAAACCATCGTCTCTCTGACTCGGAATGTTTTTCATCATCTGCAATAACCAATGGACTATTGAAGAATACTTGTTCACATTCAATTTTAGAGACTTTATGCTTCAGCCAGTTTTTATCTGAATTAGCTTCATCCCAATCAAATCCCTCACAACTTTCTAAAATGTCACTCATCTGTTTCTGTATATGGTTATTGTATACGTAATTTTATTGAAATAAGAGCAAAAGGTCAAGTGGTTAAAATGAATTACTCTAGCATATAACGGCATTGCAACTAAAGCGCCGCCCATAAC
>JAJYXU010000177.1 GCA_021801605.1 Bacteroidota bacterium | reverse complement strand
AGGTCGGGAGTTCGAATCTCCCCACCCCGACTAAAAATCAAATCTTAATAAGGTCCAAAAAATATTCCACCTTGATCATGTGGTACCCAGTACCAACCTTGACGTATTATTAACCACTGCTGATTGGTAGCTGTTATTGTTCGTGTCCAACTTGCACCAGTTGCAGTTCCTGTTGTTGATGTTGTTTGCAAAGCATAGTACGATCTGAATTCCCAATTTCCCTTTTCGTTTTCATGTCCGGCTGGACCAACCTGAACTCCGTTTTGAATATACTGAGATGGTAATGCAATAATATTAAACGTAAGTGTCTGGGTTGTAGACCCTATCGAGAATGATAATTTACTCGCAATTTCATCTTTCAGCCACAGTTCATTTACTGTTCCGGTACCAGAAAGAGTAATTGCATTTACTGTTGATAGTATTCTTGATGTCGAGCCGCTCGTAAGAGCTATATAAAATTCATTTGCAGTTGAAGAAGAAGGAGTATTTAAAGTAAGAGTAACGCCTTCTTGCAATGTATATGTTGTAAAGTGCGTTACTTGTGCCGATGCAGAAGTACCGTCAGCGTTTACTGTAGCTGTAAAACCGGAGTTTGTGTATGCACCGGTTGTTTCATTCAGTTGCATCAAAGCGAAGGTAGTTCCGGCTGTACGTGAATAAGGCAGCGGGAAAGTTATTGTAACCTGTTGTGAAAACTGTGTTCCCGAAGGTCCGAATTGTCCGGCGCTCACAATAGCAGTATTGGCAGTAGTCGTCCGAGGAACTTGTCCGGCTGGAATTGAAGATACAGTTAGTTGAACATTAGATGATACTGCATTAGCAGGCACTTGTACTGTTAAAGGTTGATTTGAAACCGATTGTGTATTTGGAGTAGAGGCATTTCCACCAGTGGCAACAGTCACAGTTGTCGAAGCCACTTGTAATTTCGTAAGCAGTATGTCGGATACGATCGCAGAATTTGATGCTTTGTTAAGTGCGGCTATCCTGCTTCCGAAAGAATAACCATCTTTGGTAGCATTTACAGATAAAGTGTTATCGGTAACAGTGGATGCATCGTAAGAAAATTTTCCGTTATTATCAGAAAGCGAGGTTGTTAAAACAGTACCGTCTGTTTTAACAATTTTAACAGTAGCCCCCGATATTCCGGTTTGGTTCGAAGCATCTTTAACGTAAGCGTTCAAGATTAGTGGCTGGGCAGCAGGAGCAGGTGGATTTGGAGCCGGTAGTTCCGGTCCAACTCTCGAACTCTCACAACTTGAAAGTATTATTGACCCGGCTATAAGAAAGAGAAATAAGCTAACAGTAAATATCGAAGTAGTCTTATGGTTGTTCATATTGTACCTCATAATGTTTTATTAATTTTTAGAAAAATAATTCTTTATAAAATTTGGATTAAGTTTTTTATTATAAAATCCAATTCTATTATCGGTATTATATCTTAGACCAACTAATTTATCCGGATTTGTTTTAACTAGATAGCTCCATGAAAAATTTTCATCAGTTTTCAATCTTATGAAACCTGGTTTCCAATAGTGTGAAGGAAAAAGCGGAATGGTAAGATTTATTCCTCCATTAGAGATGCCGGTTCTTGATCTTATAGCGAAAAAACCTATTTCAACTTCACCAAATTCTCTACTGACATCAAGTCGGAAACTCTCATCTCCTATTAGGAATCTACCAACCATTAAACCCAGAGTCAAATCATATTTCGGAACTCTGTATTCTAAATTGAAAGAACCGGTCCATTTGAAAACCTCATTATAGAGAATTTTAGTCATTCCGGAAAATGAGACAAAACTTGTTAGTCCAAAATTTAATCCAAGACTAAAATCACCATTCAAAAAATATCTCTTTAAGTCAAAATCTAAACCAAAACGGTTTTGAGTAAAATACCCTAACGATGAAGAAACAAAAAAATCATTTGGGAATCTGAATACCTGGTTCAAGGCAACAATACCAGGCCTTACAGAATCCTCACTTGTTCCAAATTCGTTTATAATTGGAATGAGTAATTGATAATTAAAATTCATTCCTTTCCACCAGCTTGTTTTTAATACGGCAACGGCATTAATCTGAGAAATTACAGGTTTCTCATACTGTCCGAATTCAAAATTTAGTTGAGGTTTTACTGCAATATCAAATCTAAATGAAGAAGAGTTTACTAATTCTTCTTTCTGAATTTCGCTGAATATACTATCCGTATTGAAATCTATTTTTAATTTGGACGCAAATTCTTTTCCGGAAGAAGTTGAATTGAAATAATTCTTACAATCTGCCACCGATGTTTCTACAGAAACTATCGGGATTTTTCTGTTTTGTGGAATTAAAATAATTTTTTGTTGATCATTTAATTCCGTCACCACTATTTTAAGAATTTCTTTAAGCGCTTCAACATCAAATCTATAAACACGATTTTCATAAGCAATAATTACTCTTTGTTCATCAATCTTTACGCGAATATTTTCGAAACCATTATTAACCAGTTTACGTATTAGACTATCCTTTATAGCCGCATCATTATACCCAAAATTGAGATTGCTTACAAAAAGTATAAAACAGAAGAAAAATATTTGTCTCGAGTATGAAATATTAAATAATCTCAAAATTTGCAGTCTTTCAAACATTATTTCGAACAAGAAAAGAAACAGGATTTAAGGAAAGAAAATACTACCTAAAGTTTAACCCTTAGAATTACTGAAAGAATATATCAATAGATTATTTAATATCAAAGAAAATTTTACATTCAACCTTTTTTTTTATGAAACGACTGTTCAAAAATAAAAACTGTCATTTCGACCTGGCACAAGCCGGGGAGAAATCTTTCTTTTTAATAATACACCTTACGCAAGAATTGAAGAAAAGATATTTTCTCCGTGGTTCTCTGTGCCTGCTCAGTGTTTCTCTCTGTTATTTGTTGGTCTTTATTACACAGAGTGCCACCGAGAAGTCGCCGAGTTACACAGAGATAAAACTTTTGCGTAACATCAGTTAATAAGATTTTTCAGCAGCGGAGTTTACCATGAAGAATTGAATGGCTCCATCGAAATGACATTTTTGGGTTTTTACACAGTCTCGATGCCTTTGGCAGAAATGACAATTCCGAATTTTTCAGATGGTTCTACTAATATTTTGGCGATACGGCTTCCACAACTGAAAATACCTTTAATACCTTTGAATAATTTTATCTAAATTTGCACAAAAAAAGGATGATACTATGGCAGCAAATCATTCGTTCGATATCGTTTCCGAAATTGATTTTCAAGAAGTGGATAATGCTCTTAACCAAGCGATAAAAGAAATTGCCCAGCGTTATGATCTGAAGGATTCTCATTCAGAACTTGTTCTTAACAAAAAAGAAAAACAGATAACATTAAACACAAAAGATGATTATTCCCGTAAACAATCAATTGATATTCTACAAACAAAATTTATCAAGCGCGGAATCTCTATTAAGGCATTAAAATATTCCGAGCCGGAACCTGCTGCTAATTCTAGATTAAAACAAACAATTGATCTTCAAAGCGGAATCTCTAAAGAGAATACTAAAATAGTTACAAAGATGATTAAGGAAAGTAAACTCAAAGTGAATTCACAAATTCAAGATGAGCAAGTACGCGTGCAAGCGACAAAAATTGATGACCTTCAGGCAATAATGAAATTAATTAAAGATGCAGATCTCGATTTCCCCGTTCAATTTACAAACTACAAATAGCTTCCACAAAAGAGCCCCGATAAAATCGGGGCTCTTTATCATTTCTAAAAAGAAAGAATTAGAATGCGTATCTAACACCTAACTGCATCTGGTAACGTGAAGATAGAGTTGTGTAGTTGAATGGTGTATTGTTTGTCGGCTTCGAGAAGCTATAAACAGGAGTATTAGCTATGCCGTTATATGTCATTCTTCCCTGTAATGATACGATTGTATATGTACCGTATCCTGAACTCTGAATCTTTCCCCAATCGCTGTTAAGGAAGTTCAAGAAGTTCGTGATATCAAGAGTAACCTGAAAAGCACCTAAGCCCCAAAGATCCGGAATTGTTTGAGCAATATGTAAATCAAAATATTCTTGCCATGGCTCGTTAGCTGCGTTTCTTTCAGCAATCTTTCCGCGATTTGCACTTAGGTAATCATTGTTCTGTATGAATTTCTCAAGGTCAGCATAAGTTGTTCCGGTGGCTGTTGCAGGAACAAATTGTCCGCTGGTAATTTTACCTAAAAGAATTTCACTGCTATTTCTTGGAATGTAAAAAAGATCATTTTGATCGAAAGAATCGTTATTCAAATCGCCGTAAACAATAAATGAGAACGGTGAACCGGTCTGACCATTATAGAATAATGATATTGTTGTAGGAGCGTTTTTGAGAAATTCCCACGTATAAGATAAAGAAGCAAATAGTCTGTTCTTGATTTCATACTGTGAAGTTGTAAGCGCAGGTGAATTAGGATTCATATCTATTGGATTATATCTCATCTGAGAAAATGCTTGAGATGAGTTTACGCTATTATGGTCTTTTGCAGTTCCATAAGAATAACCGGCATTAAATGAAAACCCTCTTGCAACATTTCTTTGAAGTTGGAGTACCAGGTTGTATTGATATCCGTCGCTGGTGTTATAGATATTCATAATTTGATAGAAGTTGCTGTTACCACTATTATAACCACCATAAACCGGTCTACCATCATAACCTGAACCGAGCGGTGCAATTTTTCCAGTGGGAGCGGTTAGGTTATAAAGTTTGTAAATCATGTCATTAATAGTTTTGCCATAAACAAATTCTGCAGTTCCGGTTATCCCTTCTGGTAGTTGCTGATCTACAGCAAAGTTGAATCTAAGTACCTGAGGCATCTTTAAGTTAGGATCAGCAATATCAACTTCTGATCGTACTTTTGGTGAGCCCAAAGCTCCGTTAGTAACACGCGGATCGCCTGCAACATATTGTTTGTAAGGGTCAGAAATAAATGGTAATACTTTTCCAAAGGAGTTATTTACTTCTGCAATCAAAGTACCTGAATTTCCATAATTGTTGGAAATCCAGACGTAAGGAATTTTACCAGTGAAGATTCCAAGACCGCCTCTAATTTGAGTAGTTCTGTCGCCGTTAACATCCCAGTTAAATCCAACACGAGGTGACCATAAAAGACTTCCGCTTGGAACTTGGTCTGTTCTAAGTTCAGGGAAATATTTTGGAATTGAATCGTTTCTTTCGGGAGCGGTTGGATAAGTTGGAACGTCAACTCTAACACCGTAAGTAATTTTTAACTGAGGAAGTGCCGACCATTCATCCTGAGCGTAAAATCCAAACTGAGCAACCGTAAATTCTGCATTAGGAGGAGTGTTTGGATCTCCCTTTCTTGAATATACGTGTTGATAATATGCGGGCAGATCATTTTGAAAGTCTGCGTTGCTATTGTATTGATAGTAACCGTTGAATGATCTAACAAATAAATTTCTGAATGAATAGAACTCATTATGTGTTCCAACGGTAAAGGTATGATTACCGGTGAAGTATGAGAAGTTGTCTGTGAATTCAAAAACATCCTGATCTAATTCATTTGCAGATGAGAAGCGGTCAGGTCCGGCAGTCATTCTAAATGTCCTGTTAATTTCTCTTACTTCAACTTCAGGAAAGTAACCAGCAGTACCGGCTCTTCTATCACGAATCGGAGTGTAACCAAGAATTAATTCATTTGACATGCTGTTACCGAAACGGCTTGTTAACTGAAGCACTGTAGAATTTGTATTGTCCTTTATTCTGTAGTTATATGAATCAAACGCCATTCCGTTAGAACCGCCGCGTCCATTCAAATTATCAATGTATGAATAATTATAACTGTTTCTTAATGTCAATTGATGGTTCTCGGATAAGTTATAATCAAATCTCAAGAATAATTTTGTGCTTGGCTGTTGAGAGGTAAATTGATCGTATGTACCTGCATCCATTCCTTTTGCTTTTAAGATGTTAGCAAAATTATTAGCCAACACTTTTAATTGATCTCCGGTTTGACCACCGAATCCAGTTTGGAATGCAATGTTATCAACCGGTCTATCATAAGTTGTCATTTCTCCATTCAAGAAGAAAAACAATTTGTCTTTAATGATTGGACCGCCAACGCGGAAACCGTATTGATAATTTGAGAATTTTGGATAATCCTTTTTACCGGTGGTAGGATTTTTACCAACTAAACTTTCGTTTCTACCGTAACCAAAAACAGCGCCGCTCCATGTGTTTGTACCGGAACGGGTAATAGCATTGATACCACCGCCTGTAAATCCGCCCAATCTAACGTCGAAAGGTGCAACAACAACTTGAAATTCGCGTACCGCATCTAAACTGATAGGATTTGTATAAGTCTGACCACCAGGAGTACCGGTTGATCCTAAACCGAAAAGATCATTATACTGAGCACCGTCAAGTTGAATGTTATTGTATTTACTTGTGCGTCCTGCTGCCGATAACGAACCATCACCTGCAAAGAGAGGTGAGAGTTTTGCGAAACTCTGGAAACTTCTGCTTAAAGTTGGAACTTCTTCAATTTGTTTCAATGAAACGTTCTGAGCCGCGCCGGTTCTTGCTTCGGAAAGAATTGCGCCTCTTTCTGCAGTAACCGTAACGCCTGTGAGTTGAACTGCCTGTTCAGGAAGTTTAAAATTAATTTTCTGATTCTGACCTAACTCCAAGTTGATACCATCTTCAACTTGAGTAGTATAGCCGACAAATGAAACTGTAACTTTGTATGGACCGCCAACTCGTAAATTGACCAGATTATATTTTCCGTCAAGACGAGAAGTAGTTCCAAATTGTGTTCCTGTTGGTTGGTGAACTGCTATGACATTTGCACCGGGTAATGGACTTCCATTTTGATCAACTACAGTGCCGTTGATGGAAGCCGTAGTTGTTTGGGAATACATTAACTGAGAGCTAAACATCACAACCACAAACAGGAAAAAAGAAATAAATTGTTTAACTTTTCTCATACAATACTCCTTAGTGGGTTAGTGAACTATTAATTAATACGTAATTTTTTATAGAATGGATTTGAAATAGAATAGTTGTAAAACAAAAGCCAGCATGTAATGTTATTTTCAAATTCATTGAGAAGAGAGATCTTTAGTTAATAAACTCAAAATTCACGTTCAAATGACCGGAGACTTTTTTTTGCAGTTGGAAGATATGAAAATATGAGTAATGTCAAAAGAACTTAACAATTTTTTAATACTGCCCAAAAGTGCCGGTTAAAACTCAACTTAAGGGGGCTTTCCAAAGCCGCACAATAAAGACAAAATAGTAACGCAACATTCTTATATTTGGAACCAGTTTATTAATTTGAGGAAGAATTAGAATGAAAAGATATCTTGCAATTTTCTGTCTATTAATAATTTCTACAGTTACTTTCGCTCAGTCAAAGCCGTATGTAATTTTAGTTTCATTCGATGGATTCAGATGGGATTATCTAAACCGGGGAATATCACCGAACCTAGAAAAAATAAAAGAAGAAGGAGTTTCGGCTCTCTCTTTACGCCCAACATTCCCCTCCAAAACTTTTCCAAATCATCTATCAATTATAACAGGAATGTATCCCGCTCATCATGGAATAATTGCAAATAATTTTGCCGATCCCTTTAACAAATCTTATTATAGAATGAGCGATACAAATGCAATACGTGATGGAAGATGGTATCTTGGAGAAGCTTTTTGGGAAACCGCCGAACGACAAGGTATAATTACTGCAAGTTATTTTTGGCCCGGTTCTGAATTAAAACTTTCCTATCGAAGACCAACCTATTTCCAAGAATATGATCATGAACGCCCTTACGAAAAACGTGTTGATGGTGTGATTGATTGGTTAAAACTTCCATCCGAAAAACGTCCCCATTTTATAACCCTCTATTGCCACGAAACTGATACACAAGGTCACAATTTTGGTCCGGATTCACCACAAACAAATGAAGCAATAAAACGACTTGACTACATTGCCGGTTACCTTTTACAAAAATTAGATGAGATAAAAATGAAAGACAGTGTAAATATTATTTTTGTTTCAGATCATGGTATGACTGAAGTATCACAGGAAAGAATTATCAACATCGAAAAAATTGTTGGTTCAATAAATTGTAAATATTCCGATGCAGGTCCTCTAATGTTTGTTGAGCCGGAAAATGAAAAAATAAAAGAAGTGTATGAAATACTCAAAAAGAATGAGAACCATTACAAAGTATATTATAGAAACGAAATACCGGAATATTTCCATTTCAATGACCATCCATTCATAACATCTATCGTTGTTATAGCTGATCTTGGTTGGTCTGTACTTTCAAATAAAAAAACTGATGGGGAAGGAAAAGGAAATCATGGTTACGATAACAACCAGATAGATATGCATGGAATCTTTTTAGCTTATGGTCCAAATTTCAGAAAAAATTATCATACAGGAACTTTATGGAATATTGATATCTATCCGCTGCTCTGCAAACTTTTTGATATTTACCCGCGTACAAATATTGACGGGAAACTGGAACGAATAGAATTTATTTTAAACAAGTCACCTTACGCAAGATGTCATTCTGAACGGAACGAAGTGGAGTGAAGAATCTCAGAGTCGAGCAAAAAAGAAGTTTTCAGATTCTTCCCCCGATAAATCGGGGTCAGAATGACAAATAATAATGTCTTTGCGTAACATCAGTTAAACAATTAATCAGCAGGCTAAATTCTGATGACTAAAAACTTATTAAAGATTGATTACGAAAAATATTCTCTTGCCAACGGATTGCAGGTAATACTTTATCCCGATCAATCGTTCCCTCTCGTTGCGGTAAATGTATGGTACCGCGTTGGTTCGGCAAATGAACAACCGGGCAAAACCGGTTTTGCACACCTGTTTGAACATATGATGTTTCAGGGTTCACAGAATATTCCGAAGGAAGGACATTTCCGTTACGTTCAAGAAGCTGGTGGAAGTTTAAATGGCTCTACAAGCATAGACCGGACAAATTATTTTGAAACTGTTCCTGCAAATTATTTTGAACTGCCTCTATGGTTAGAATCTGACCGGATGGGATTTATGATTCCCGGGCTAACACAAGAAAAGTTAGATAATCAAAAAGATGTAGTAATGAATGAACGCCGGCAGCATTACGAAAATCAACCGTATGGTATGGCGTGGGAAAAATTATTTTCAAATTTATTTTCTGCAGATCATCCCTATTCATGGCCAACAATCGGGTGGATGGAAGACATTGCAAAATTTGAATTAGACGATGTTAAAAATTTTTTCCGCACTTATTATTGTCCCAATAACGCAACCCTTGTAGTGGGTGGAAATTTTAATGTGCCGAGAACAAAAGATCTTATTGAAAAATATTTTGAAAATATTCCTAAAGGCATTACAGTTCCCGAAATAAAAATATTTAGACAAAATTTATCTGAAACAAAAAAAATAATACTAGAGGACAATGTTCAACTTCCGCGTATATATTTAGCATGGCATACGGAAAAGGCATTCAGTACAAACGATGCGGCACTTGATATTCTTTCCGATATATTGACTTCATCCAAAAATGCGCGTCTGCAAAAATCACTTGTCTTTGAAAAACAGATTGTACAGGACATCTCATCATTCCAATATTCGGCTAAGCTGGACGGATCTTTTATTATCGTATCAACGGCAAAACCCGGAATTGAACTGGAAGTTGTAAAGAATGAAATTGAGAACGGGATTACCAATCTAATAAGCAATGGAATTACCGATGATGAATTGATGCGCGCAAAAAACAGTTTGAAGTCATCCTATATCTATTCACTTCAAAAGCTGGATTTGATTGTTGACCATTTGAATCATTATAACTTTTTTCTCAATGAACCTGATTCGTTCGTTTTTGATCTTTCCCGTTATGAAAACGTAACAAGAGAACAAGTGGTTGAAGCTGCGAAAAAATATTTGTTAAATCATAAGGTCGAACTTAATGTTGTTCCCAAAGAGTGACGGCTTAAAAGAAAAATTGAAGAGCTAAAAATGATAGATAGATCAACAGCACCCGCACCGGGAAAAAGTTTATTGTTTAATCTGCCGGAAGTAAAAGAACTTGAATTGGCAAACGGCATCAAACTTTTTTTTGTCCGCAAAGAAAAACTTCCAATTATATTTACCGATGTGCTGGTTTTAGCCGGTAGTAAATTCGATCCTCCAAATAAAAGAGGGCTTGGATATTTGACTTCCCTATTGATTGACGAGGGCGCCGGTGAATATGATTCTTTGCAGTTAAGCGATGAATTTGAAAAGTTGGGTTCGATTTTTTCCATCACGTCAAATCATGACTTGATTTCAATGACTCTCCTTTCAATGAAAGAAAATTTTAGTCGCTCGCTCGAATTACTTTCTAAAATAATTTTAACGCCAAGGTTTGAAGAAAAAGATTTTACACGCGAAAAGAAAAAAGTTTTAGACAGAATATTACAACTAAAAGACGAGCCTGCATTTATTGCTTCAACAGCTTTCGAAAAAATTCTTTTTGGAGAAACATATTATGCGTACCCGGAAATTGGACTAGAAAATACGGTAGCCGAAATTTATAACAATGATGTAAAAAAATTCTATCAAGATATTTTTACAGCAGCCAATACTAAACTTATTGTAGTCGGCAACTTGACCGAAGAAGAAGCAGTTGAACAATTCAACAAATATTTAGGTAGCTGGAATAGTTTCATCAAAACATACGTTACTTTTGAGATGCCGAAGAGAAATCCGACAAAACTTTTCTTCGTTCATAAAGAAAATTCCGCTCAAAGCGAAATTCGAGTTGGACACATTGCAAAAAAACGTGATGCCGCTGATTATATCCCGACAAGAATAATGAATACGATTCTCGGCGGACAGTTTTCCAGCAGGATCAATCATAATTTGCGGGAAGATAAAGGATTCACATACGGCGCAAGTTCTGTCTATCAGTATTATCAAGATGCCGGTTCATTTGAAGTTTCTACCGCAGTTAATATCGAAAATACGGGCGCATCTGTTTCCGAAATAATTAAAGAACTTGAAGGGATACGCAAAAATATTTCACCGGAAGAGATTGAATTTGCCAAATCATATCTGATCAAACAATTTCCTTCACGTTTTGAAACTTATTCTCAGGTAGCTAAGAATATTGAACAGCTTCTGATTCACAAACTTTCAATTAACGAACTTGCAGACTACACTGCAAAAATTGAAGCAACAGCCAATGAAGATGTGAATAAGTCGGCTTTGGAAAATGTTTTTCCGGATGAGCTTGTTGTTGTTGCGGTCGGAGATAGAGAAAAAGTTTCCGCACAATTGAAAAATGTGGCGGGAAATGATGCAATTGAATTAGACAATAACGGGAATGTGCTGAATTAATTTTTTATTTCGTCTTTTGAACAAGATAAGTTTTTGATAGCGAAATAATTTTATGACCTTTCTTTTTCAGCCTGACAAGTTCGGGAAGAATCTTCCGATAATTTTCGAAAGTGCTGATAAAAAGTTTTTGGTGAATTCCGGTAGTATCATTGCAATAAAATTTAAATTTCGAAAATAGTTCCGGATCTTCTTTAGCACTCAACTCTATCAACTCTGATTTCGGATAAAGTGTAATTCCGTGCTGCTTAAAATCATCACGTACAAAATTGTAAATAGTAGAATTGTAAACTGCCGATTTCTCATCTACAAAATAAACCCGTGCATCTTTGAAAGAGGAAATGATATTTTTTATTGAGCCGCGTAATAATTCTTTATGAAATTCTTGTTTTAATTTCATCTCGGAATCGCTGATTTCATCATCCAATAACAGAGCATATTCTTTTCTGTAATTTTTCAAAGAATCAACTTTTGAAATAATATTTTTACCGGGAACAACAACACAAGCAAGCGGATACGGAACCGATAAAAAAGTATTGAAATTACTTTCGCTCAAATCCAGTGCATTGGAGATGATGAATGATAATTCGTTATTTGTGCGTATTATATTTTTATCAGGTAATAGTGTCGCTCTCAGTTTTAGTATCTCGTTCGTATAGATTCTAATTTCCGTTAATCCATAAATTTTCTTTTCTTCGGATACAAATCCGGTTATATCTTTTTCAATAATGTTATTTATATCCCGAAGAATGAACGGTACGGGAATATCCGAAGGGATTTTTATGAAATACTGGGCAACTGTTGAATCATCCTCTGCCGGTTTTACTTTTTTGCTGGAGATCCATTTATTCTTTATTCCATAATCATTAAGCACCTTAAAGAAAACAGATTCGATTTGCTTGACGGAAAGTTTAGTAACAATTGGAATTCTCTCTTTTTTGTTGAGACGATCTATCGAGATATCGGTTATCAACAAAATAATTGTGAGAGCAAAAAGATATTTTATGAATTTTTGTTTCCGGTTTATCAACGGGAATCCGTAGAGGTTGTCTCATAAGTAATTATTCAAATAAAAAATCTGCGAAAATCTGTTTAATCTGTATTTATCAGCGGTCTATTATTTAAAAATTTTTTACTTATGAGACAATCTCAATAGCTTTTAGCGCACAGAATAAAATTCTGTGCTACATGTTTTTAAAATTTGGTTTTCTCTTTTCGAGGAATGCTAAAGTACCTTCCTTAAAATCTTCAGTTCCGCAGCAAATAGCAAACAAACTCGATTCAAGGTTTTGACCTTCTGTTTCAGAGATATCGTCACAAGAAACAATTGCACGCAAAGCCATTCGTATAGCAATTTGCCCTTTAGCAGAAATTTTTTCCGCCATCTCAATTGCCTTACCCATTATCTCCTCACTTGAAAATACCTTATTCACCAGACCGATTCTCATCGCTTCATGAGAATCAATCAGATCGCCTGTTAAAATCATTTCTGAAGAACGACCGGAATTAATTAAACGTGTTAAGCGCTGTGTTCCGCCATAACCCGGAATAATTCCGAGATTTACTTCGGGCTGACCAAACTTTGCCTTTTCGTTTGCTATACGAATATGACAAGCTAAAGCTAACTCGCAACCGCCTCCGAGTGCAAAACCGTTTATGACTGCAATTACCGGTTTTCCAAGTTTCTCAATTAGGTTAAAAACTTCCTGTCCCTTCTCGGAAAATATTTTTCCATCAACGGTATTTAGTTTATTGAGTTCGGAAATATCTGCACCGGCAATGAACGCCTTCTCTCCAGCCCCGGTTACAATTGCTACATTAACGGCATTATCATTTTTAATAGCATTAAAACAATTTTTCAATTCATCAAGAGTTGCATTATTAAGAGCATTCAATTTATCGGGTCTGTTTATTGTAACGAATGCAATTTTATCTTTTATTACTAACAAAATGTTTTTGTATTCCATTTTTACCTCGTTAAAATTTTACAAAGATTGGTATGTTTGCTCTCAAGTTGAATGATAAGTATTGATTTGCAGGTAAATAATTATAGTAAGTGATCACATCTAAAATAAACATTGAAAATCCGGCGCCAACATGAAAACCAAACTTGCCGATATCTTCTAAATAATCTTGTTTACCGCTTCCAATTTTAAATTGGTGAAGGTTTTCGAAATATCCAAACTCGGCACCAACATCAACAATGGGTATAAGCAGCACAATGTCCTCAAGGATTGGTTTGAAATAATAACGTACTCCTCCGGCAATAATCAGCACATTGCTTGAGAAAGATGAGTAATCGTTTACTCTATAAAAATCTTGTCTCCCGGGAAAATGTTCATAACCAATTGATGTGTAAAGAAAAAATGGGATAAAAATATTATCTGTATATGATAAAGTAACTTCGGTGCCAACACCAATATTTTGTTTTTGAGACATATCACCAATTGGAAAACGAGGACCGACCCCTATTCCCATAAACAATCCCTTTGCCTCGCCGAGACGAAACTGTCCGAATGCAACTGAAGCGGATAAGATGATGAGTAAAAATATTTTTTTCATTTTCAAAATGATTTTACTTGCCAAATAGCTGTGTACCAATTCCATGTTTGAAAACTAAATCTCCACCATGAATTCCGGTCACATATATTAGATAGCAGCCGATTAATCCTAATACTACAAATAGATATTTTAATTTGCCGTTTACTGCAGTAATGGATTCCCAAAATTTTTTCTTAACCATCAAATATGTTCTAAAAATAAGAACAGCAGAAAAATACCAGACGGTTATTGTTGCATAATTTTCATGAAGTTCGATAAGATCATTCAGATCACTTTTGTTGTTGATGATCAGCTTAGTGGCAATATGCGCCTGATTGCCGGTCAGTACAGCTAAAAGCGCCGTAAAAACCCCCGCAATTAATATTAGATAAGCGGCTTTGAGCATATAATCTTTTCTAAAAATTATTCCAAACGTTTCAAGAAAAAAATAGATAATAAAAAGTGCTACCGGAAAATGAACAATGCGCGGATGAAGTTCTGATAAAAATTCCATTTACAGTTTTTCTTTTTTTATTCGTTGGAAGTTTCAACCTGATTCAAATATATGATAATGAACCCAATATTCAAAAGTTCACTTTTATATTCGGTTAGTTAATTACTCCCCTTTCGCAAAAGTTTTCTCTCTGTGTAACTCTGTGACTTCTCGGTGGCACTCTGAGTAATAAAGACCAACAAATAACAGAGAGAAACTCTGAGCAGGCATAGAGAACCACGGAGAAAATATCTTTTCTTCGATTTTTGCATAAGGTGATTTAGTTAATAATTTTCTAACCGCAGAGTACACTCCCGCCATTTACGTTTAATATTTCTCCATTGATATGGCGCGCCAGATCCGATGCAAGGAATAAAATTGGACCGGCAATATCTTTTGCAGTTGCAATTCTACCGACTGGAATTCCTTTCCTTACACTTTCCTTGTATTCTTCATCTGAAAAAACTTCATTACACATTTCAGTATCCACCCAGCCCGGTGCAACAGAATTTACAGTTATGTTAAAAGGTGCTAACTCTACAGCAAGCGATTTAGTAAACGAAATCACTCCTCCCTTGGATGCAGCGTAATGCGAGTGAAACGCTTCCCCACGCTGACCTGCAGTTGATGAAATTAAAATTATTCTTCCAAAATTATTTTTTTTCATGTGCGGCGCAACTGCTTTGCAGAAAAGAAAAGTTGAAGTGAGATTTATTCGCATCAGTTCATTCCAATAATCCAGCGTCATCGTATCGAGTGACCCTTCGTTCCATATCCCAGCGTTGTGGATGAGTATATCAACTCTTCCAAAGTCATCGGCGACTTTCAAGATCATATCATTAATTTCATATTCAGATTCCATATCAACGCGGTATGCTTTTACTTTGGGGAATTGATTATTAGATGATCTGTCAAAACGCTTCTCAAGTTTTTCGGCATGGGCTTTAGCGCTTTTGTATGTAAAAGCTACAGAAGAATTAGCATGAGAAAATAATTTAACACACGCTTCGCCAATTCCACGTGAACCGCCTGTTATAATTGCAACTTTATTAGTAAGATCAATCATTTTAATACCTCACCTTAAATAAGAATAAACCTTTTGCAGGAACAGATTCATCTGCTTCTTCTCTATTTTTTTCTTCCAAAATTTTGAATAAATAATTTTCATCAAGATTCTTCTCGGCGGTATAGAGTAATGTTCCAACTATCGTACGAACCATTCCGTGCAAAAAACGATTTGCCGTAATATAGAATGTTGAAAGATCTCTTCCCTTTCGCCACCAAATTTCCGAAATGTTACAAGTTTTGTCATCAATATCTCTATTTTTCTTTGAGAATGAAGTGAAATCGTGTTCACCTAATAACGCTTTAGATATTCTGTTAAGATTTGAAAAATCAATTTTAGTTATAGACGGATAGTAATGAGCATACTTATAATAGAATGGAGATTTGTGATGACTGAAAATGTAAATATAACTTCTACTCTTAGCATCAAACCGTGCATGAAAATTTTCATCGACTTTTTTCATCTTTATAATAGAAATATCATTCGGCAAAATTGAATTGAGTGAGTATTGAAATTTATAAATGTCCAATGCATTTTCAGTTCTAAAATTTGCCGATTGTCCCAACGCATGAACACCGGTATCCGTTCTGCCGGAGCCGATCAAGTTTACACGTTCTTTAATGATCACTTCAATCGCATCAATAATTTTTTGCTGAATAGTAATGGCATTCTGCTGAATCTGCCACCCGGCATAATTGGTACCATCGTATTGAATATGCAGCAGATAATTTTTCATTTATAAATCCTGGGGGTGCAAAAAATTGTTGTTTTTTTCTTTTTAATAAATTACATTGGATTAGAAATTGAAAGTATAACAATTTCTCTTTTTCCCTTTAGCATATACGTTTCCTTTACACTCTTAAAAGTAATTAAAAACCCTTAAAAAAGGGTGGGTAATATACTATTGATGTTTGGTTTTTTGGTTTATTGTGATTCGATAAACGACTAACTACTTAATTAAACTCATCTTTTAAATAATTTATAGGGAAATGTATGAGAAAACTTGTACTAATTCATTTCGTCTTTCTCCTTCTCTTGCCTGTTTTCTTGTTTGGGCAAAGCACGTTCAAAGTGAAGGGAAGAGTTACCGATTCAAAAACAAAGGAGCCATTAGTTGGCACCTCAGTTGTCCTGAAAATCTTTAATGTCGGGGCAGCTACAGATTTCAATGGCAACTTTTCTTTTGAAGTTCCTACAGTATTAGCAAAAGGGCAAACAAGTGACTTAGTTGCCAGTGCTGTCAATTATAAAAAACAGACTGTCAGCGTTACTGTTAATGGCTCAGATATAACTTATAACTTCTCACTTGAGGAAGATGTTCTCCAAATGCAAACTGTTGTTGTAACTGGAACTGGAACATCAGTTGAAAGACAAAAACTTGGTAACACAATTGGACATGTTTCAGCTGCTGAAGTTACCAACAGTAAAGCACTTGATGTTATCTCCGCAATGCAAGGTAAAGTTGCAAATGTTGAAATAACACAATCCAGCGGTGAGCCGGGCGCTTCATCTTATATCAGAATTAGAGGTGCACATTCTATAACAGGTGGTACACAACCTTTGATGGTCGTAGACGGTTCGCCAATAAATAATCAAGAACTCGGTACAAGTCTTGGCGGTGTTACTCAACAAAATCGTGCATCGGATATTAATCCAAAAGATATTGAATCAATCAGCATTCTAAAAGGAGCTTCCGCTGCTGCACTTTACGGATCGCGTGCTCTTAACGGTGTAGTTCTTATTACAACTAAGAGCGGTAAAGCCGGTAAAGCAAAAGTCTCTTATGATCTTTCATATTCTTTCGATAATATTACACAAGTTCAACCGCTGCAACAGTTATACGGTCAAGGCAGTAATGGTGTAGCCAGTAAAACCGCAGTTGCAACTTGGGGTCCATTACTTGGTTCAACACCAACTTTCAATCACGAAAAAGATATGTTCCGAACCGGTCATAATGCTGATAATAATTTAACGATATCCGGCGGCAATGAGAGAACAACTTATTATTTCTCAGCCGGTCGTTCTAATGTTCTTGGTACTATTATCGGGAACAACCGCTATCAAAGAAATTCAATTCGTTTGAAAGCTTCTCAGCTGATTAACGATCAAATTAAAGTTACCGGAAATTTCCAATTTAACGATATTTCAGGCGATCGTATACAAAAAGGTTCAAATTTGAGCGGGTTATTACTCGGCACATGGCGCACACCACCCGATTTTGATAACTCACAATATCTTGACCCTGTAACAGGATTTCATAGATCATATCGCGTACAAAATCCAACTAAACTAAAAGCTTCCCGTGGTTACGACAATCCATTTTTCATTGTGTATGAAGGCGTAAATAATTCACAAGTTGGAAGAGTATTCGGTAATATTAAAGTTGACTATGATCCTTATGACTGGCTTAACTTCAGCTATATTTTGGGTCATGATTATACAAATGACGAAAGAAGAACTGTTTTTCCACCCAGCAGCTCATCACAACCAGAAGGTTCAGTAACAAGAGAAAAATTTAACACTCAGGAAACCGATGGAAATTTCATCGTTACTGCAAAAAACAAATTTGATTTTGCAGATCTTACTGCTACTTTAATATTAGGTCAGAACCTGAATCAAAGAAAATATAATTCATTCGCAGGTACTGGTGTTGATATGGCGGTGTATGGTTTCAATGAGCTTGATAATACAACATCTGTTACTGTAGGTGAATACCAATCAACTGTAAGAAGTGAATCCTACTGGGGAAATTTAACTTTAGAAATGTTCAATCAATTATATATCACCGCCGGACTTCGCAATGACGGTTCCTCTACTTTTGGTGAAAGTCAGAAGCGTCACTGGTATCCAAAATTCAGCGGTGCATGGGAATTTACTAAGTTAGATTTCTTCAAAGATTTTTCATCATGGTTTGACTTCGGTAAACTACGAGCTTCTTATGGTGAAGCAGGTCAAGAACCGGGAGTATATACCACTATTACAGCTTTCGGATCGAGTTCCGGTGCATTCGGCGACGGCTGGGGTGCAAGCTTTACATCAAGTGCTTTTGGTTATGGCGGATTCTATACCAGCGGTGGAAAAGGACAAAAAGATATACTACCACAGAGAACAAAAGAATTTGAATTTGGTTTAGACCTTGGTTTCTTAAATGATAGACTTGGTCTTGAACTTACTTATTATAATTCAAAGACTACCGATGCCATCTTTTCACTTCCTTTACCTCCTTCAACAGGTTTTACTTCACAAGTACAGAATGCCGGCATTATTAATAATCGAGGCATTGAAATTAGTATTACTGCTCAGCCAATAAACATGTCTGAATTCAAATGGGATTTAGGATTTATCTATGCTTCAAATAAAAATGAAGTGTTAGATCTTTCCGGTGCCGAATATGTTGGATTAGGAGGATTCACAAGTGCAAACGGTGCTGCATATAAGGGTTTTCCTCTTCCTATTATTAGAGGTTATGATTATGTTAAATTTGGTAGAGGTGTAATTTATAACGGTGTTGATATTGATAAAACCTATTCCGGTTGGAGCCCAGGTGATTTGTATATCCATACTACAGGTTACCCGGTTCAGGATCCTCAAGTTAGAATCATTGGCGATCCTAATCCTGATTGGACCGGAAGTGTGAGAAGTACATTTACACTTTTTGGAGAAGTTGAACTCTCTGCTCTATTTGATATTAAACAGGGCGGAGATGTTTGGGATGGTACACAGGGTGCTTTAATGTATTTTGGTACTTCCGCCGAAACTTTAGACCGCGGTACTTCAGTTGTTTTTAATGGTTATGGGCCTGGTGCAGGTAAATCAGTTGTTAAAAGCCAGGCTTATTATCAAGGTGTTGGCAGCGGCTTTGTTGGTCCTTCATCTTCAAATATGGAAGATGGTAGTTATGTAAAACTACGCGAAATTTCCATTGCCTATACATTGAGAAATGATTTTATTAAGGAATGGACAGGGATAAGTAGTATTGATCTTCGATTGAGCGCTCGTAATCTTAAGACCTGGACAAAATATAAAGGTATTGATCCCGAAACT
Organism: Bacteroidota bacterium; assembly: GCA_021801605.1. GTDB lineage: Bacteria > Bacteroidota > Ignavibacteria > Ignavibacteriales > Melioribacteraceae > Fen-1258. The sequence goes on along the minus strand of JAJYXU010000177.1, from coordinate 1,456 downwards.
AATCTTTCCGGAGGAACTAATTTGCGTGGTTTAGATTATTTTAATAATCCACAGACCCGATCAATCGTTCTTTCGTTACGATTTAATTATTAAGGAGGACACAATGAAGACAATAACTAAAACCAATAAATTTTTATTTGCTGTAATTTTTCTTTCATCATTAATTTTTATAAGCTGTAGTGATTACCTAAATGACCCAGCAGTACAGAATGATCCTAATCGTGCAACTTCTGTTGGTGCAGATCTACTTTTCAATTCTGTTCAAGTAAGACAATTTTTTAGATATGAAGGACAATTAGCACGAACCACTGCTGTGTGGATGCAACAGATGGGTGGAGTTGACCGTCAATCATTGGGCTTAGCTCAATATATATTTACTGAAAATGAGTGGAGCGGTGAAATGAACGGAATGTTCACTGGCGGCGGACTTATTGATATAAGAAGAATTATAGCAGAAGCGGATACAAAAGGATGGAAAACTTATGCCGGAATAGCCCGGTTTTGGGAAGCATTTGTTATAGGAACCGGTGCTAGTTTATGGGGAGATATTCCTTACTCAGAAGCGGTGTCAGATGTTAAGACTCCAAAGCTTGATGGACAAAAAACTATTTATGACGCTGTTCAAGCATTATTAGATAAGGCAATAGCAGATCTAACTACAGGCGGTGGTTATAATCCTCCTAACGATTGGGTGTATGGCGCCAATAAAACAAAATGGATTCAAGCTTGTTATTCCTTAAAAGCTCGTTTCTATATGCATTGGGCAGAAGTTGATGCCGCAAATTATGCTAAAGCTCTTACTGCAATTCAATCCGGTATTTCATCCAATGCAAATGATTTTAGAAGCAAGCATACAACTACAGAATCTGAATCAAATACAATTTATCAATTTTGGAGAGACCGTGATTCTTACATTAGATCCGGAAAATATTTAGTTGATCTATTAAAGACACGTAACGATGGAAGGTTATCTAAATATTTTGCAGTTGATAAAAACGGACAGTACACCGGTGCACCGGCAGGTGTTGCTTTAACCGATGCATCTAATTTAAGTACTACATTTCTTGCTAAGGATCTCTCTTTTGATATTATGACCTTTACCGAAGCTAATCTTATTTGGGCTGAATGTGCATACAAAGCAGGTGATGCTGCAACTGCACTTGCTAAATTAAACGCAGCTCGAAGAGCGCAAGAAAGCAAATGGGGTCTTGCTGCAAATTCACTTGGTGTTGCTACTGGATTAACCGGAACAGCATTGATTAGTGCTGTTATGGAAGAAAAATATATTTCTCAATTCTTCAATATAGAATCTTACAATGACTGGAAAAGAACTAATCTGCCGGCAATAACTCCATTTACCGGGGGTACTATTCCAAGACGATTGCTCTACGGTGATGGCGAAAGAAATGCTAATCCTAATATTCCTTCCCCATCTGCTCAACCGGCAAGAAATGCT
>JAJYXU010000047.1 GCA_021801605.1 Bacteroidota bacterium | reverse complement strand
CACAAATACTCTGAACGACAAAGAACTGCAAAAGCGTTACGTCGAATTCGAAAAAGAAGCTATTCCGCATATGAACGCAATTTATAATTATGCGCTTAGAATGACCGGAGACGAAGACGATGCCGATGATCTCGTTCAAGAAACTTTTATGAAAGCGTTCCGCTTCTTTGATAAATTTGAAAAAGGCACCAACTGTAAAGCATGGCTATTCAGAATAATGAAGAACTCGTTCATCAACGATTACAGAAAGCATACAAAGGAACCAGACAAAGTTGATTACGATGACGTTCAAAATTTTTATGAAAATATCAAATCCGATGAAGTTGAATCTAAACATTATGAGCTGGATGCCTTCAGCGATCTTTTGGACGATGATATTTCTAAAGCAATTGAAAAATTACCGGAAGATTTTAGAACCGTTATAATTCTTAACGACATAGAAGGATTCACTTACGAAGAGATTGCCGATTTTGTAGATATTCCGGTAGGCACTGTTAGATCAAGATTACACCGTGCGAGAAAAATGCTTTATGTACAGTTGTTCGATTACGCAAAAGAGAAAGGATTCATGCGAACTGGAAAATCAAAAAGGTAAAACAGGCAATATGTTTAATCTAAAAAACATAATCGTTCCTACTGATTTCAGTAAACTATCAATCACAGCTTTTGAATATGCAAAAGACATTGCAGAAAAAATGGATGCTACCATTCACTTGATGTACGTTTTAGAAAAGACTCCCCCGTTTCTTGCAATAAGCAGTCTCAATGTTTCCGAAGAAGAGGTAATGAAATCCATGGAAGAACGAGCTCAAAAAGAGTTGAAAGAAATTTCCCATGATATGGACGAAGATTCTTCCATCAAAATAATTGAAATCTTGAGAAAGGGAATTGATTACGAAGAGATTATCAAATATTCCAAAGAAATTAACTGCGATATGATTGTGATAGCAACACATGGAAGAACGGGAATACTTCACACATTGCTTGGCAGTGTTGCAGAAAAAGTGATTCGTTACGCACAATGCCCGGTTTTGGTTATCTCCCCGGAAGAAAAAGGCGGATTAACCTAATTTGATTCTTTTAACTGAATTCTCTAAGTTTACGCCGCAAAAATTTTACAACAACAAGGCAGGTGAATTAAGTTGGTAGGAATTACAGTTGCAGAGAACGAAAATATTGATAAGGCGCTAAAGCGTTTTAAGAAAAAATATGAACGTTCTGGCGTTCTAAAAGAATTCAAGAAGAGAACTTTCTTCGTTAAACCCTCGGTTGAAAAACGGTTGGAAGGTATTAAAGCTAAGCGTAGAGCGTCGCGCGAACAAACAATGCGCGATAGAAGAGGTTAATATTCAAAAAAATCCCGCTCATGCGGGATTTTTTATTACTTGTGGTTATTCAAATAATTTTTCTTGAAATGAGTAGTTATCTTCTCGAATGCTTCATCTACTGTGCTGCAGAAATCAAAGATTTTCAAATCATCTTTAGTGATCATTCCATGCTCTATTAAGGCATCAAAATTCATTACTTCGCGCCAAAAACTTTCTCCATAAACAATTACCTTAAGCGGTTTGGATAGTTTACCAGTCTGAATTAAAGTAACAACTTCCATCATTTCATCAAGAGTACCAAATCCACCAGGAAAAGCAACAAGAGCTTTTGCTAAAAAAACAAACCAAAATTTTCTCATAAAGAAATAATGGAATTCGAAAGCTAATTCCGAATCAACATACTTATTAACAAACTGTTCGAACGGGATGCTGATGTTTAACCCAATAGAATTCCCTTTAGCAAGATGAGCACCTTTGTTAGCTGCTTCCATAATACCGGGACCGCCGCCGCTGCAAACAATAAATCTTTTTTCATCTACGGGTAAAGACATCGACCACTTTGTCAATCTTTTCGATAGTTCAACAGCATCTTCATAGTACTTGGACATTTCCAGCATCTTTAACGCACGTTCAACTTTTTTCTTTGAAGCGGCAGATTTATCTTTCTTGGCATCTCTCAAATTTTTTAAGGCATCTTTTCTTGAAGGAATTCTTGCTGATCCGAAGAAAACAATTGTATCGCGTATCTTATTTTTTGCGAAACGAGCTTGCGGTTCATAGAATTCAGAAAGTATTCTTATCGTTCTGGCTCTGGCAGAGTTTAAAAAATCTAAATTATTGTACGCCTTAACAGGCTCTTTGTATTGTTTTTTCATTAATTCACCGTAAAATTAAGAAAGGATATTTGAATGGCAGACATTAATATTCCAAAAATGGAAAAGAGCCCCCGCAAATGCAGGGGTTTATTTCCAAGAAAATTATTTTTGCGCAGGAGGAGTAGCAGAACGCTGTTGTGGTAATGCAGGCGCCGTTGGAACTGCTTGCCGTCCTCCGCCTTGAATTATACTCTCTCTTTGAGCACTGGTAGTTTGTCCGGGCAAAAAGAAAAGATTAATAACAATGGCAAGAATTAACAATGCCGCTCCGATCCACCAGGTAATCCTGCTTAGAAAATCCGCAGTTCTTCTTGTGCCGAAAACAGTTCCAAATTGACCCGAACCGCCGAAAGACCCGGCTAAACCGCCGCCTTTACTTGATTGCAACAAAACAACAATAATTAATAAGACAGCCAGAATTACAGAAACAGAAATTAAAAGTGAATACATATTTTACTCCAAATTAGATGTAGCGAGGGAGGGATTCGAACCCCCGACACATGGATTATGATTCCATTGCTCTAACCTACTGAGCTACCTCGCCAAAAAATTCCAATTATCAGCCCAATTCCCTTGCTTAGAGGTAGGCAGAAAAACGGGACGTAAATATAAAGCATCGGGTTCCAAACTTCAAGCTATTCTGAACTATTGCTTTCACCAAATTATTTCAGTTTAGCAAGTATATTCTTTTTGTACTCGTCCTTAAATATTCCTTTTCCCGTTGATCGCTTTTATATTCACCTTAACCAATATTTGTATTAAATTTTTTCCTTAACAAATAAACAAAAGCCGGAGCGCCAATAATTGCAGTTACAGCACCAACCGGGAGCTCGGATGGCGAAATAATAGTGCGCGCGAGTGTATCGCATAAAATTAAATATGTGGCTCCTAAAAAAAATGATGCAGGTAAAACAATTCTGTTGTCAACTCCAAATATCATTCTGCAGAGATGTGGAATAAGTAATCCGACAAATCCAATAATTCCGCTTACCGAAACAAGAGTGCCAATCATTAAACTCGTTAATAAGTAAGTTACATTCCTAAAGAGTTTTATATTCATCCCGAGCTGTTTTGCAGAATCTGCCCCGAGACTAAGTAAATTATACTTGTTGGAATTTAAAATTAGAACGAAAGAAACGAGAAAGGTAATCGGTAAAACAAATTTTAGATTATCTTTATCGGCAATTGATAAATTTCCCATCAACCAGAAAATAGCGGTCCGAAGAGAATCATTCAATAAGGTCATCATCAATAAAATTGCAGCAGAAAAAAACGCACCAACCATAACGCCTGTTAATAGTAAAACGTTCGGTTCAAGTTCACCAAATCTTTTTCCTAAAACAAACACAAGCAGCATTACCACCAACGCCCCGGCAAAAGAGAACAATTGTGTTCCAAGGAACGAGGCGCCAATCAAAAAAGAGAGAACCGCACCGAATGTTCCTCCGCTTGATATTCCAAGAATATACGGTTCTGCCAACGGGTTCATTAAAATTGCCTGAAACACTGCACCGGCAATCGACAAACCGCCGCCTACTGCAATTGCGTATAATATACGAGGCATGCGGATATCAAAAATAATTTGCGTGAATGTTTGGTTGGCATTGTTTGAAAAAAACGTGGAGACTAAATCGTTGAAACCAATCTTGACCGGTCCGGCACTTAATCCGATTATAATTGCAGTACAAGTAATTAGAAAGAATAAAACGAGTCGGGTTATGTATCCGCTGATGCTTAATCTTTTAACTGCTGCCATAGCTCATCTAATAATTCCGGAAGACCAAAGCGCGTTGCCGATGAGAAGATTAAAACCGGTCCATCATATCCGCGAATTTTTCTTTTCTTAACTTTTTTCAATTCGGAAGGTTCAAGTAAATCTGATTTAGTGAACGCTAAAATTTTCTTTTTCTTGCTTAACACTTTTGAATATTGATTTAACTCCGAAAGGAGAGTTTTATAATCTTTTGCATAGTCTTCGAAAGTGATATCAATCATCAGTAATAAAATTTTTGTACGCTCGATATGGCGTAAAAATTTTAATCCCAATCCTTTACCAAGATGCGCGCCTTCTATAATGCCTGGAATATCTGCAACAGTAATGCTCTTAAAATCTTTATAACGTACAATACCGAGATTTGGCTCAAGTGTAGTGAATGGGTAATCCGCGATTTTAGGTTTAGCATCGGAGATTACAGAAATCAAACTGGATTTTCCCGCATTTGGAAATCCGACTAACCCGACATCAGCAATCAATTTTAATTCGAGCACAACAAATTTTTCCGGACCGGGTCTTCCATCTTCTGCAAAACGGGGTGTCTGCTGAGTGGGTGTTGCAAAGTTGCTGTTGCCTCTACCGCCTTTTCCGCCTTTGACTGCAACAAATTCTTTTTCATCGGCATCAAGATCAAAAATTATTTCATCTGCTTCTTCATCTTTTATTATTGTACCAATCGGCACTCTGATTATAATATCTTTTCCGCTTTTTCCATCTTTAAGGGAAGAGCCGCCGGGGTCTCCATCTTCTGCAAGATATTTCCGTTTATACTGAAAATCTAAAAGTGTTGTAAGATTTCTATCGGCTTTAAAAATTACGCTGCCGCCGTTACCGCCATTTCCTCCGGCAGGTCCTCCCTTAGGAACATACTTTTCGCGGCGAAATGCTACAGCGCCGTTTCCGCCGTCTCCGGCTTTAATAAATACTTTTGCATAATCAATAAACATAATATCACTTGTTTCTGAAATATTCGGAAATAATTGATTTAAATGCTTCGGCTTCTTTGGAAGAACGGCTTATGCGGCGTTCCGCTAATGTTTGGTTAATAACTAAATTTGCGTCATCTGAATTTCTACAATTGGAAATTTCATCCAGCAGACTTGCAAAATCTTCTATATCGTAATCAAAAATTACTTCAATAATTTTTGTCATCTCTTTATTCTCTAAAATTTCAGCAAGGTCCACTTTGGAATTTTCATCAGTTCCCCTTCTTTTGCCCGAAAGATATTCATCGTTAACATTTCTATCCTTAAAGATAGCTTTTTCGGATTCATCTTCAGTCTTTAATTTCTCTTCTTGGAAAGTATCTTCATCTGCTTCACTGCGGTCATAATTTGCTTTGAACTTCTTTTCGTCGAATTTAAACGCTTGCTGTTCAAGTTCATCAACATTTTTTCCCGGGAGTTGTTCAACATCTTCGTGATCACGGAGCGATTGTAAGAAACTTTCATTATCCCGATTCTCTTCTGTAATTTCTTCCTGAGCTAAATTCAATTCATCATTAAATTGAAATTCTTCACTGGTTTCTGTCTCGTTATCTGTATCTTCAATTTCTTCCGTTAATTCTTCTAAATCTTTTTCATTCTCATCTAATTCTTCCGGCGTTTCAATAATCGGTTCGATACGGTTGCCTTCATTAATCTTTATCCTCAATTTGACCGACGGTGAAATAATAATTTCTTCTTCGGATTCTTCATCAATTTTATCTTCTACTCTCCCACTTATTCCTCGAATTTCTATCTCTTGCTCTTCTTCTTCTTGCTCTTCTTGATCTTCTTTCTTGTCATAAACCGGTTCTAATTCTTCAACCACTTTTTCATCTTCTGCTTCTTTTGTTTCAAACTTTTGAGGGATTTCCGGTTCAATCATCAGCTCTTCTTTTTCAAAAACAACACTATTGAAAACTTTTTGATAATCGCTCAGGTTGAATTTAGCCCCCTCTTCATCTGTAAATGTTTCGCCGACTTTTTGAAGATGTTTAATCAATTCTTTCTCTTCAAGAAACATTTCAACAGCAGAGAGAGGAATTTTTGATTTTTGAATTTCACCAATATTAAAGAACTCCGCCATTGACTTCAGTGCATTTGTAAGAATTGCCGGCAGATAAGTCTCGACTCCCAGCTTATCAGCTTTGTTCAGCAATTCTTCAAACTCCTGAGCATTCATAGAGAGGATTTTTTTTGAGTTAATGTATGAGACGAGTATTTTATTAACGTATTTGTAGTAGTAAACGTAATTGAGTATTTGTTTGATATCGTTTGTTGATTTGTGGTTGTCTTCATCAAAAACAAATTTTGTTAATGTCCATTTTGGTCTTACCAGATAGTTTACAGTAAAAGACGAGGCGTGTAAGATCAATTTGGCAATATACTCCTGTGCAAACCTTTTCGATTTTTTAGCTTCTTCAGAAATTTGATTAAAGAGAAATGATATTTTCTCGCCGGAGTAATCAAACAGAGAATTTTTAAGAAGCTTCTGTCTGTCCTCATAGATCAGATAGTCAATTTCGGCAGAGATGTATTGCAATATTGCAGGGTGAACATCGGATGCAAACAATTGTTCAAACGTGAAATAAGGACCGAGGCGGTTAACTTTATTCAGATTGAAATCGTATATAAATTTTATTTCTCTTTCGAACATGAGTCCTTATTCTCCGCGTCCTGGCGTTATCTTAGCGCCTTTGCGTGGAAAAGCATTTCACGCAGAGACCGCAAAGCAATCGCAGAGTTCGCAAAGTAAATTATTGTTTCTATTTCCATTATACCAAAAAGCCACAAAATAATCCCGATTAATGCGATTTGTAAAATTCTTTTTATTTCTCAAATGGATTAACGATAGTGAGTGTACTCTCAATTATAAAACCATGTTGCATATCTTCAAATATTTTATCTATCATACAATTCTTCTCGCGAAGAATATAGTTTTTTCCCCATTAGCCAGCTAAGCATTTCGATTTTTTGAAGCGCGTATTGTTTTATCCCGGTCTTCTTTTTATTGGTTTTTTTAACAAGAACCTTTTTCCCTTTTGTCTTATCCATCGCTTTCTCTTTAATATCTGGTAGAAAAATAATCATTGCACTTCGCAGTTACAAACCAGAAGAAGAATTAAATCCTTTAATTGCGGTCGCTGATTGTTCAGTGATGCCCAAAGTTACAGTATAAAAAAATCCCGACTTAATTAGCCGGGATTTTTTAATGATATTATTTTGAATCCTTCATTCTATATTTTGAGATTTTATTTTTGCCATGAAATACTCACGGTTCATCCGCGCTATGTTTTTAACAGAAACACCTTTTGGGCATTCGGCTTCGCAAGCGTATGTGTTGGAACAGCTTCCGAATCCGTATTCATCCATCACTTTCACCATTGATTCTACACGCTGATAACGCTCCGGTTGTCCTTGAGGCAACAATGCAAACTGAGAAACCTTTGCGCTCACAAACAACATAGCAGATGCATTCTTACAAGCGGCAACACACGCCCCGCAGCCGATGCACTGTGCAGCATCCATTGCTTCTGAGGCAATGTCTTTAGGAATCGGAATTGCATTTCCATCAGGAACACTTAACGTGTTGACAGATATAAATCCACCGGCTTCCATAATTCTATCCATTGCAGAACGGTCAACCATCAAATCTTTGATAATCGGAAATGCTTTAGCACGGTATGGCTCGACGTAAATTGTATCGCCTTCTTTGAAATTTCTCATGTGTAATTGGCAAGTAGCTATACGCGGAATCGGGCCGTGCGGCTGACCATTGATAACAAGTCCGCAAGTTCCGCAAATTCCTTCGCGGCAATCGCTTTCAAAGGTAATCGGTTCAAGACTTTTCTTCTCAAGATCGTTGTTAATATCATCTAACATTTCAAGAAACGATGAATCTGGAGAAACTGCAACTTTATACTCCGCAAATTTTCCGGGTGATTGCGGACTGCGTTGGCGCCAGATTTTTAAAGTTAGGTTTATTTTCCTTGGGCTCATTTTATTATACCTTTTTATTCATAAACTTTTTTGAAATTATCAATCAATTTATTCTGAATCTTGCCTGTGGGCATACAGGTTCTACATTCTACCTTCTTCATTCTTACTTATAACTCCTTGTAGCTAGTTTTACAGAAGTAAATTCAAGAGGTTCTTTGTTCAATTCCCATTTACCAACATCTTTAAATTCCCATGCGGAGACAAAAGCATAATCTTCATCGTTTCTTAATGCTTCACCTTCCGGGGTTTGGTATTCTTCTCTAAAATGTCCGCCGCAAGATTCATTGCGTGTCAATGCATCCAGAGCCATCAACTCACCGAGTTCAAGATAATCTGCAACACGGGCAGCTCTTTCGAGACATTGATTAACATCTTTGGAATCGCCAACAACATTTACATCTTTCCAGAACTCTTCTCTTAACACTTTTATCTCAACCATTGCTTCTTTCAAACCTTTCTCGTTTCGTCCCATTCCAACCTTATTCCACATTATTCTGCCAAGTTGTTTATGGATATCATCAACCGTTCTTTTCCCTTTGATTGAAAGAAGTTTTGCGGTCATATTCTCAACTTCTTTTTTCACTTTCTCAAATTCGGGATGATCTGTTTTAACAAGAGTTGGTTTATCGCCTGCAAGATAATTTCCAATTGTATAAGGAAGGACGAAATAACCATCAGCCAATCCTTGCATTAAAGCACTAGCGCCAAGACGATTAGCACCGTGATCTGAGAAATTTGCCTCTCCGCCAACAAACAATCCTTGAATTGTGCTTTGCATATTATAATCTACCCATAAGCCGCCCATTGTATAGTGAGGCGCAGGATAAATTTTCATCGGTGATTTGTATGGATTATCCCCGGTGATTGTTTCATATATCTCAAATAGGTTTCCGTAACGTTCTTCAATTACCTTTTGACCAAGACGGTTAATTGCATCTTGAAAATCCAGATAAACCGCATCTTGACCCTGAGCTCCTCTGCCGTTATCAATTGCTTCTTTTGCTGCGCGTGATGATATATCGCGAGGACTTAGGTTGCCGTAGGTCGGATATTTTCTTTCAAGATAATAATCTCGTTCTTCCTCAGGAATTTCATTTGGTTTACGCATATCATGTTTTAATTTGGAAACCCAGATGCGTCCATCGTTACGTAAGCTTTCGCTCATCAAAGTTAATTTGGATTGATTTTCTCCGTGAAGCGGCAAACATGTTGGATGAATTTGTGTAAAGCAAGGATTTGCAAAAGCTGCGCCGCGTTTATGAGCCCGCCAGATTGCTGTTGCATTACAATTCATTGCACTTGTTGAAAGAAAATATGCATTTGCATATCCGCCTGTTGCAAGAATAACTGCATGCGCAGAATATTTTTCGATCTCTCCGGTTAACATATTTCTAACGACAATTCCTTTTGCAGCGCCGTCAACCACAACTACATCAAGCATTTCCCGGCGTGTGTAAAGTTTTACTTTGCCAAGATTAACCTGGCGGTTCATAGCAGTATATGCGCCAAGCAAAAGCTGTTGACCGGTTTGTCCTCTTGCGTAAAATGTTCTTGAGACGAGTGCACCGCCGAATGAACGGTTATCTAGCAATCCACCGTATTCGCGAGCAAATGGAACACCTTGTGCTACGCATTGATCTATAATATTGTTGCTGACTTCGGCAAGACGGTAAACGTTTGCCTCACGCGAACGGAAGTCACCGCCCTTAATAGTATCATAAAAAAGTCTGTAAACAGAATCGCCGTCATTCTGATAATTTTTTGCTGCATTGATTCCGCCTTGAGCTGCAATGCTGTGCGCGCGTCGTGCGCTATCATGAAATGTGAACGCTTTAACATTGTATCCAAGTTCACCTAAAGATGCAACGGCAGATGCGCCGGCTAATCCCGTTCCAACAACTATAATATCATACTTACGTTTGTTTGCCGGATTAACAAGTTTCATATTGAATTTGTGGTTTGTCCACTTCTCTTCTAATTTGCCTTCCGGCACTTTCGAATCTAATTTTATCATCACTTACCTCCGAAGAAAAAAAAGTAAACCGGAATTGAACCGAAACCGATTGTCATAATCAATGCGTAAACTGTTCCAAGTTTTTCAATAAATGGAAAATATTTTTTATGATTCCACCCGAAAGTTTGAAACGCACTTTGGAAACCATGGTTGAGATGAAATCCTAAAAGTAAAACTGCAATAAAGTAGAGAGCAGAATACCACCAAACTTGAAACCATTCGGTTGTAATAGTATAAAGGTCTAATTCAGTACCGGAAAAATTGAACTTATACCAAATAGTCTGCAGATGAATTACTAAAAAGATAAATACAATGCTTCCGGTGATGAAAGCAGTGCGTGAAAAAACAGTAGTGTTCTTTCGAGATCCATTGATGGAATATCCTTGTGGTCTCGCCTGCTTATTTTCAATCCATAGACGCGTACCGTTAAAAATGTGGAAGATAAAAATTGAAGCGAGAATAACTTCGATAGCTCGAATAAATGGTTTGATCAGTTCGAGTAGTTCCACATAATTGTTGAACGCTTCTTTACCGCCGTATAAAATCAAATTGCCGGCAAGATGAATAATTAAAAAAAGCATCAGAGCTACTCCGGTAATTGCCATCACCAATTTTTTACCAATGGATGAATTTAAGCTTTTCCAAACCCAGCTCATTAATATTCTCCTATTTTATTTTAAGATGGTTAATTTTGAAAATAGATATGGTTTGTTGAAATGAAATGTTACTAAGATTCTTAATTGAAATGATTTTCTTTACCACAGCACTGAACAATGATTTAAAATCTCTATGTTAAGATAAAGCTAATAATGAATTATTTCAAAGAGACTTCTGAAAAATAGGATTATACAGAACGGTAACATTTTTAATAGCACACGGATGACACGGATTTGACGGATTTTCACAGATTTTGACCCGCGTTAATCAGTTCAATCTGTGTTTATCCGTGTTCTATTTTTATTTTTCAGAAGTCTCTATTCAATTATTGCACTGTATCTCATTCTTTTCTATTTTGCCACAGAAGTTCTTAAACATTTTGCGGTGTTCGTTTTGAACTCAATAGGGAAACCGGTGTAATTCCGGTGCTGCCCCGCAACTGTAGGAGACACAAAAAATCGTTTGACATAATGCCACTGGTATTTCGAGTGATGAGTGAAGAACGTAGAATGAAGAGTATTAGAATACTCGACACTCTACACTCATCGTTCTACACTCACTTCCGGGAAGGCGTTAAACGATGTCTCAAGCCAGGAGACCTGCCGCAGATATCACTAATTTATAAACCTTCGCGGGTAGAGGTTTTGATTCATGATTTTTTATTCAAACAAATCAAATCAATCATAACATCACGCGGAGTTACATCTTTTAATCTAAGGAGTAACTTCAATGAAACATCTTTATTCTTTTCTCACAATCTTTCTGTTGATTCAATTTTCAGTTTGGGCACAACAAACTGATTCTGTTAAAACAACTTTTTCCGAAATAGTTGTTACTGCAACAAAAACTGAAACACCGTTAAGTGCAATCGGCAGCACTGTTACTGTAATAACTTCAAAGGAAATCTCCGAAAGACAACTTCAAACTGTTGTTGATGTATTACGTGAAGTGCCGGGACTATCAATTGTTGAACAAGGCGGCCCCGGAAAATTAGCAACCGTTTTTATGCGCGGCACAAATTCAAATTATACACTTGTAATTGTTGACGGTGTTACAATGAATGATGCCTCTTCTCCCAACAATGCATTCGATTTTTCATCCATGAACACGAACGATGTGGATAGAATTGAAATCGTACGCGGACCGCAAAGCACTCTTTACGGTTCCGACGCAATAGCCGGAGTAATAAACATCATTACAAAAAGAGGAACAGATAAACCTCAATATTCATTCTTTGGCGAAGGCGGCTCAAACGGATATTACAGAGGAAATCTTTCCGCTTTAGGCAGTTACGGAAATTTTCATTATGCAATAAATGTAACTCGAAACGGGAGCGATGGAGTCTCTGCAAGTGATTCAAAATTTGGAAACAAAGAGAAGGACGACTATACAAATAATTTTTTCTCCTCCCGTTTCGGATGGAATTTTTCTCAAGATGCAAAAATTGATTTGATCTATAAATTCACAAAAGCGGAAGCGTCGTTAGATCAAAATGAAAAGCTCGGCGATGATCCAAATTTCATTTATAATATAGAACAACAACTTTTCAAAGGCGGACTTAATCTTTCGTTCTTCGAAGGCAATTGGCAGCAGCAATTTTCCGCTTCGCTCATTAAACATTTCAGCCGCGCACTCGATCTTGTTGATCAATTCAGACCGACTACTTCATCAGACGGTTACAACAAAGCGCAGAGAATAAAATTTGACTGGCAGAACAACCTGCGCTTCATCGAAAACAACTTAATCACATTCGGCATCGAAACGGAAACCGAAAAAGCAAACACAAGTTACAGTTCGACAAGCGAGTGGGGTCCGTTTAACAGTATTTTCCCCGGGCAATCGCTCAGAACAACCGGAATTTATTTGCAAGATCAGATCAATATTGCGAATTCATTCTTCACTTCAGTCGGATTGCGTTATGATGACAACCAAAAATTCGGCGGAGTTACAACTTTTAGAATAGCACCGGCATATTTTTTCAACGCAACGGGAACAAAGTTGAAAATGTCTTACGGCACCGGGTTCAAAGCGCCATCTCTGTTTTATCTTTTTGATCCGGCATTTGGCAATCCGGATTTGAAACCCGAGAAAAGTATCGGCTGGGATGCCGGTATCGAACAATATTTTGAAAAAGGAAAATTAAGTTTTGGTGTTACATACTTCGATTTGAAATTAGAAAACATGCTCGGGTTCGATTCAAATTTTCGAACAGTGAATATTGCTAAAGCTTCTTCGCGTGGATTAGAATTCACTGCATCAGTAATAAATATCCGAAACATTTCCTTGAATACAAGTTACACTTATACAGAAACAAAAGATGATTATAAATTGAGTCCGGATTTCGATAAACCATTGTTACGCAGACCCAAAAATCAAGCGAGTATTATTGCTAATTACCGTTTGAATGAAAAAACAAATTTCAATTTGCAATTACGTTACGTCGGTGAGCGAGATGATAAAGATTTTTCAACATATCCAGCAGCGCGTGTTACTATCCCGGAGTATACATTAGTTAATTTTGCTGCTAGCTACAGATTTCTTAATTACCTTGAACTCACGGCACGCATCGAAAATTTGTTTGATAAACAATACGAAGAAGTGCTTTACTACGGAACACTTGGCAGAAGTTTTTACGCTGGTTTGAGTTTAACATTTTAGTTTGTCATTTGATGCTGGATGCTGGATTCTATCCGGTATCCAGAATCCAGTATCATTTTAATAATACCGCCTTTTTAGTTTCTGTGTAATCGCCTGCTTTCAATTTATAAAAGTAGACGCCGCTGGGTAAAATGGCGAATGTCGAATTTCGAGTGTCGAATATGGTGCTGTAGATTCCTGCTTCCTTCCATTCCTCCACCAGCGTCGCTACTTCTCTGCCGAGAACATCGAAGACTTTGAGCGACACATATTCTTTATTCTGTATTCTATATTCGATATTCGTTGTTGGATTAAACGGGTTGGGATAATTTTGCTCGAGCCGGAAGGACGCTGGCAGGCTTGGGCGTTCTTCCTCGACTGCCGTGAGCGGGCTGGTTTGAATATGCGTGATGATAGCCACTTCCCGACCGAGGGGAATCGTTGTCGCCGGCTGCAAGCGGAAAGAATCGCCGGCGGTGGCGAGGGCGAGAGGCAAAACTTGATGGCCGCTGGTCGTATAGACATGTGCCGTGGCGCTGGAAATATTTCCCCAGACATTTTTCGGCAGGGTCAGCAAAGAAACATAGCCGGTGTCAACGCTCCCTCCTCTTTCCAAAAAAGTAAAGATAATTCCTTTACTGCTGTCTTCCGACAAGAATGCATGATTTTCGAGGTTAGAAAAATCATAAACAACTTGATCATTTTCTACAAACACAAGCCGTGTAGTATCAAGAAAATCGAATAACGTCTGGTTGACATCATCTACTTTTGTTCCAGTCGGACCTTGATTCCAGCCATAGTAGTTCGTCCGGCATTGCAGAGGAGTGAAATTGTTGACGATACACCAATTCAAATAGCGCGCGGACACGAGTGAACCAACAACCGCACCTCTGCCTCCGGTTGCCGCTTTAATACCGACTTCTTCCGTTGACCAAATTCCTGTAACACGCCCGCGCCCCACCCATTGGTTTTTAAATCCATCCATAATATCTCGCCAGGATGAAGTCGATGCCACACCCATAACGTAGTGGACGGTGATGAGGTTGACTAATTCGTATACACGTTTTCCGGCAAGCGACGGCGCATAGGCGCCGGCAATCTGATAATTCAACAAGGAATCGCCCCAGATTCGCGCATTCGGATTATGCGCATTGGTGATCGAACCGAGGCAAATGTTGATTTTTCCTGGCGTCCCAAAGGCTGCGACGCTGGCCGAATCGATTGCCTCAACGGTCGGTGCCAGCAGGTATTCGACATAGAGAGGAATGACGAACATATCGTAAGACCGGCCCTCGCCGACCGTGCCGGGATCTTCTCCGCTCCACAGTCGCAGCGTTTTGCTGAAGCTTTGGCTGCTGATCTCATTGCCGATTTGCCAGTATACTCTCGAACTGCCATTGGGCAGGCTTGTCAACCGAACAGATTGTTGCCGTACCACTTCTTTCCATGTTTGCGCTTGATCGCTTTCGATGAGACGCATGAACGCATTGACGCGCGCCGTGTCACGTGCGGAGACAAGCCCGCCCTCCAAAGTCATGATATCAATATCCGACGGCACTCGGCGCATGGTGTTTTCCAAGCTATCGAGCATAGCCGGCACAATTTGGTGATTGGCATCTAACAACGCCGTGCCCACCAGCCGCTCGGTATTGGCATAACTGCGCACCCAGCTTGCCCAAGCCGGAAGATTGCCGTATGACCCCACATAGTCATTCCAATTAGCTTGCGACACGCTTTGGCCAAATGACGCGAGCGGCAATGAAAAAAGAATGGCCAACAAAAACATCGTAGGGAATCGTCTCACAGATCTCGAATGGGAAACCCTTTCCGAGAGTCTGATTGAAACTTCATTGTGTCTTTTTTGTTTGGTTGATGTTTTCATTTTGCCAACACCGCCTTGCCAGTCTGGATGTATTGACCTGCTGTGAATCTGTAGAAGTACACGCCGCTTGGAACATTGCTCGCCTCCCACGTCACTTCGTACAATCCGGGTTGCTTCATCTCGTTCACCAGTGTTACCACTTCTCTGCCGAGCACATCAAACACTTTCAGCGTCACATGCTCGCGGGTTAGCAAAGAGAAATGAATAGTCGTTGTCGGGTTAAAGGGGTTTGGATAGTTTTGCTCTAATTGAAATGTGATGGGTAAAGCAGAATGTTCATCCTCAACACCTGTTGGAATGCTGATGTTCCCGTGGATACCGAAGGTAGTCCACTCTGCGGGGACGCTGCATCGGTTTCGTGCGCCGGCGCCCAATATTCGGTATTTCAAATCGGCATTATCTAAATTGACCGATCCATCTGTGTGTCCTCCGTCGCTCGTTTCACGGTCTTTTTTGACGTGCCATAGCCCGGTGGTGGAGTGGAAGGTTTTCACTACCGTATTGCAAATATCGGTCGGTATTCCCAGTTGTTCGATCAGATTTAAAAGATAGGGAGCGTCACTCCAGGGCAGATGCTCAGGGCCGCCCCAAATATTGCCGCAGGAAGAATCATAGGTGCAAACTGCAGGAAAATAATCGTTGGTATGAATAAAGATTCTCGCGGTGGTGCTGTCGTATCCGAACCGTTCGAAAAACGGCGCCAGGAATTCGATATTGATATGATCGAAATGATAATGAGGGGCAATGAACATGAATTTAACACTTGCAGGCGATAAACCGAGGAATCTGGTGATAACGCTGTCCACCTCTGCTGCGTCTGCCAGCCCGCTGCGAGTGCAATCGCGTCCTAGCCGACGTGGCGCTACATCGCCGTTCGGATCACCGTAGCCGGCGCCAAACACCCAGACGGTATCCGCCAGCCCTTTGATGACATAAATGTTGGAGATTTCTGCCAAACTGCCGTTATTCAGCCAACTCATACCGCTGTACACAACGTACATCTGATTTTTCACAATCGCTTCCGTGCCCAGATGCAGCGGCTGTGAATGAGCATTGTTGGCAAGCAAGATTATAATGCTCAACGCTACACGCCAAATAGATTTTCTATCCATCGGTTTTTCTCCTTTCCAGTTATTTTATGAGAATCGCTTTATGAGTTTGCGTGAATTTGCCGGCCGTGATTTTGTAAAAATAAAAGCCGCTGGTTGTCGCGTGCGGCGCAAACGTCACAAAATGGTTACCCCCTTCTATTGCACCCTCCACCAACGTCGCCACTTCTCTGCCAAGCACATCGAACACTTTCAGCGTCACATATTCGCGTTGCGGTAATGAAAAACGAATCGTCGTGGAAGGATTAAACGGGTTGGGATAATTCTGTTCGAGTCGAAATGATACCGGCATCGGTTCATCCGCTTGCCCGCGAACATCAGTAGTGCGAGTGCCCAAGTCGATAGCCCTGCGAATGGCTTCGCGTCCCTCAGTGGAGGTCACAATCACATGTGGAGTATTAGGCACAAACTCAATTACTTTCTGGCTGGTCACTTTCGTTGACCACGTCAATCCGATGGGTACCGACGGACCCATGCAATCATCTCCGCCGTAGATGAAATGGAGCCGCGTATGGGAATAGTGAAGCAACGCGTCGGGATGAACGACGCTGTCATAGCGGAGTTGTTCAGACGTGGGATTGTCGCTGCACTGCCGGCAAACGCTATCATTTGGCGAGAGACTAATTTGCGGTCTGCAGGACATGACGTTTGGCGGAACGATAGTATCGCTGATGGCGCGCCATTCAGGCGGTACTGGGTATTGGCATGCATAATCGAGCCGCGCTACTGCTGGTCCGCCAGTGGGCACGGCAAGGTCGAGAATATTTCCACGGTTCCAAGTTGTGAGCGCGTAACCGATTTCCGCCGAACCGCCGGAATTGCCTGTAGCGCAAAAAGCCCCAGTAACATGCACAGAGTCGTGAATCCAAGTGAGCAGCGTTGCATAGCGGCAGGATTGTAAACGTAATCCTCTCTCCATCGTTGCCCATCCGTTCTGACCAAGCCAAGCGCGATCCACCACGCGAAAACCCATTGCTGTCAATTCCGAGAAGAGGGTGCGCGCCTCTGTGCGGTCGCTGTAAAAACCGGTGCCGCTGCCGCCCGAACTGAACACCACTGTGCCGCGCTGCGGGACGCCTGCATTCGGCTCGATGATGCGAATCTGCACCTGGATGGGATTCAGATTAGGGCATCGCACCTCCAGGAAACGGCATGTAGTGTTGGGCAATTGCCCAGAACCGCTCGGGCATGGGCTGCCCAACTCAATCACAATTCCCAAGCTGTCGGAGAAGGGACCGCTGCATTGGGACCGCACAGTCTCATTCGTCCCAAGTATTGAAAACAATAGAAAGGTTTTCGCCACGATGTTCAGTCTCATGATGCACATTTGCTTTTTCATTTTCCCTACGTTCAAAATATTATTTGAGAATCCCGCTACTTCATAAAGCACAATTATGCCAACATAAAATCTGCTAATTCACTTCATTTTCCCACATACTTTAGAGAAGTGTTGCCTGAATTATCATTCGAAATACCTGATTAACTCTAGTCAGGCAATTAAGAGAAGGATTTTATTGTTGTTTGCAGTGGTAAAGTTAGAGGTAGTCAGTTATTCAGGAAAGACTAAATATATTTTTTATATTAACATCCAGGTTGTTTGTTCATGCTTTTGACAAAACAATATAGTACGAAGTTTAATAGTATCTTTTAAGAAATTATTAATTCTTCAGTGAAAAATTCAAGATTCTGATAATCAATTATTTTTATTCAACTTTTAACCATACAGAGTGATTTTAACAATGTATGTCAGCATCGACAAAATAAAATTAATTTTTCTCTTGACAACTGGGCTATCTTTATATATATTATATATAGTTATTTAAATAAATTTGTAAAATATGAGCTACTCTCTTTCATTTTCTCAAGCAATTATTGTTGTGGTGTATATCGCTGATAAGGTACAGCAAGGTATGTATGACTTTGTACCTGCAAAACAAATTTCAAAATCATTGAATCTTGCGAATCCTTCTCTAGTAAAAATACTCCAAAGTTTAAACAAGGCGGGTATCATTGAAACGCGCGAGGGTGCAAAAGGTGGGGTTCGTCTTGGCATTAACCCTGACAAGGTCACTATTCTTGACATATTTAATGCAATAGAGTATCAGCGTCCCCTTTTTCAACCTCATCAACGCATTAACGCGAAGGGAGAAAGACCTACACGCGCTCAGCAAGGAATTTTAGATATCTTAAACGATGCAGAAAGCTCAATGAAAGATAGTCTTAAGAATGTTACCATCGCCGATCTGCTGAAAAAATTATGAGAGAGTTTTTTTTAGCTATAACTAAATATACAAAAGCTATAGTTAAAAAAGTTATTTATCAAAATCAAACAACAATCAATATATAAAGGAGCAAAGCATGTCAATAAAACATATTTACCAAAATAGATTTTTCTTATTTCTATCGTTGCTAATTCTTTCCAATATTTTCTTGGGGAATTCAACACTCTTTGGCCAATCTAAGACGAACGTTTACGTTGAAACAGATCCGGCCACATTTGCATTCGATGGCTATGCCGCACATCTACGAGTAGCACCGCGCGATGTTGAACATTGGGTTTTCGGCATAGGCGCCTATTCAATGAAGTTCCCAGACTTATTGGTGAACATAAATCCTAAGAACTCTAACCAAGGATGGGATGTGAATCTCAAACATGGTTATGGAATCTTTTCAGATTATTATTTTAATTCTACCAAAGACGGCTGGTTTATTGGAGGGCAACTTGCTCTACAACAGTATAAACTAATGAACTCTGCAACCGGATCGAAGGAGGCAAATTTCTCTACAGTACTTCTCATGCCGCGCGTGGGATATCAGTGGTTCCCATGGAAAGAGGGGTTATACTTTATGCCTTGGTTCGGTTTAGGATTTACTTCAAAAATAAGTGGAGAAAGAGAGATTTATACTAAATCGTATGATCTTTTTCCCTTAATGTCATTTGTTACGGTTCATATTGGATACAAATTCTAAACGTATTTTTTTCAATAACAAAAACTAAATATGTCGTTGATATCACGTAAAACTATTTTTCTGAAAGCACAAGATAGCAGTTGGTATGCCGAGTTTTTAATGCCGGTTGTTAACAGCATAATGAACATTACTACGGCAAGAAAAGTTTTGGATATAGGCACTGGTCCCGGCAAGCTGCCTGAGTTACTATCGCAGAACCAACAACTAAAAATTATCGGTGTAGACATCAACCCCGCTATGATTGAGGAAGCTAATAAAAGAGTGAGGTCGGATAATGTAATTTTTCAATTACAAAACAAAAACGAATCGCTTCGGTTTGAGGAGGAAGAGTTTGACGTGATCACATTTTGCTCGGTGTTGTTTTTATTGAATAACAACGCACGAGCTTTTTTAATGAACGAAGCTCTAAGAGTATTGAAGTCCGGAGGTAAAATTATTGTATTGACGCCCTCCGGTGAAAAATCGTCATCCTCGGCGGTAAAGGATGTAAGATCTTTTCATCTTTCGGTCAATAACTATACGTTCTTAATTTGGTACGTGTTGACTACTTATCGTAGTAGTTCTTGGCGCAATGAAAAATGGCTATCCCATTTTGCAGAAAAGAAC
Organism: Bacteroidota bacterium; assembly: GCA_021801605.1. Classification (GTDB taxonomy): domain Bacteria; phylum Bacteroidota; class Ignavibacteria; order Ignavibacteriales; family Melioribacteraceae; genus Fen-1258. Next base: position 1,196 of record JAJYXU010000047.1, on the reverse strand, counting down.
GGCTTAAAATATAATTCAACATTAGTATTTAAAAATTATGCAAGCATGGAAATAATAACAAAAAATTGAAAATCAAAAAAATGATGAATGAGTTTTTAAGCAGTTTAATTTTTTAGAAGACGTTGCAAAATAATATGTTAAAGTGAGCAAGCGTTTAATGATGCCGCTTTCACTTTCTTATGATCATAGAATTATTGACGGTGCAGACGCTATTAGGTTTTTGAGATGGGTGGTTAATGCACTTGAAAATCCGTTCTTGTTAAGTTCGGAAGGATGATGAAATGAAGCTGTCTCAAAAATAAAATTTTTTTGGCATAGCCATCACTATGTGAAAAGAATAGCACACAGATTAAATCGGATTAAACGCTCGCCCCGCTTCGCTCTTCGAAGCGGGGATTCTTACAGACTTGTTTGCAGCAAGCAAGTTTTTTTTCTGAACAATTACTTTTGAGACAGCTTATAAACTCTCCAACGATATTACTTCATCAAAACTAATTTTTTAATTTCGGTAAAACTGACGGCTTTTAATTGATAGAAATAAACGCCGCTCGGTAGAGACTCGCCGCGGCGAGTCTCTGCGTTAAATTGTACACTATATTTTCCCGGTTGCTGGTATTCATTCACAAGCGTTGCAACTTCTCTGCCAAGAATATCGTAAACTTTTAGTGTTACATCGCTTGTAGCTTGAATCTTGTAGCTAATGACTGTGCTCGGATTGAATGGATTCGGGTAGTTCTGTTCAAGCTTGAATTGAGATGGAACATTATTTATATCTTCTACTGATGATGAGGTACCTACAGCTTTCATTAAGTGCCCCCACAATTCATTATCAAAAGAAGAGAGTGCTAATGCCGAATTACCCATTCGTATTACAACTAATCCGAGTGATTTAGATATATAAATTTTCTGATCGTTTGTTCCTAATGCTGCTATTACATCGTCGGGTGCTTCGGGAATTAAATCCGTATTAAATACAATCTGCAATTGGGGAAGCATGTAATGTCCTTTACCGTTCAACCACCAGAGATAACCATACGAGATGTTCAAATTCTGTGATGTGTTTATCATATCGGAAAGATACTGCTCATCATTCATTATTTTTTCTCCATCCCAAATACCATTATTGGATATTAACAATCCAAAGCGTGCCATGCTTCTTGCATTGCTGAAATATACCTCATTGTATCCGTACGTAA
>JAJYXU010000121.1 GCA_021801605.1 Bacteroidota bacterium | reverse complement strand
CAATTCTTCAGCAAGTAGGAAAGTTTAGTTTGATTTTTTTGAAATAATTGATGGTCGGAATTATCCGAAGTGTTTAATAGAACGCAGTTAACGCGGATCAAACGAATTAACGCAGATTTAATCCGCGTAAAATCCGTTAATCCCGTGGAATAGCATTTGTGTTTTTGAAACAATTTGATTCTTAATTTATTCCACGGGGTGGATCAGCGTCATCCGTGTGCTATTAAAAATTAGAAGTTACTAAGAAAATTATTTATCAAATGATCTAAATTATGCCACAAAATAATTACGAATATTTTTTACTGATGCCTCAATTAATAATTGCAGTTGGAATTGTTCTCTCTGTCTTAATTGAGATCACTACAAAGAAAAGCGAACAGATTCTTCCCTGGCTTTCAATTGCTCTTTTTGTTGCAGCGGCTTTCGATTCTGTATTCAACATAAATCAAAATTTTGTTTTGTTCGGCGGAATGATTGAGGTTGGCGGTAAACCTGCAATCTTCAACTTCATTTTTAATATTGGTGCAGCACTTGTTGTTCTCTCTTCGATCGATTATTTGAAAAAATATGGTACATACTACGGAGAGTATTATATTTTAGTTCAATCATCCGTACTCGGTATGATGGTAATGTCCGGCGCAAAAGATATACTAATGATCTTTATGGGTTTAGAATTGATGTCAATCTGTTTCTACGTGCTTGCCGGAATCAACCGTAAAAAACTTTCCGCTAACGAAGCTTCAATGAAATATTTTTTGCTGGGTGCATTTGCAACCGGATTTATTGTTTACGGTATCGCTTTGATATATGGTGCAACCGGAACGACAAGCATTCAGAACCTCGTAGAAAATTTTGTTACCTATTCTTCAAATATAATTTTTGTCCTCGGTTTTGTTTTCTTTTTGATCGGATTTAGTTTCAAAATTGCGGCAGTTCCGTTCCACATGTGGGTGCCGGATGTTTATCAAGGTTCTGCAACAACAGTTACATCGTTGATGTCCACAACCGGCAAAGCTGCCGCGTTCAGTGTTTTAATGATTATGCTTTCGGCTGTATTTTCTGGTGCGTCAAATGTTTTCCGTCCTTACTTTGCAACTATCTCTGCGCTTTCAATGTTGTTTGGCAGCATTGTTGCTATTTCTCAAACTAATCTAAAAAGAATGCTTGCTTACTCTTCAATTTCTCATGCCGGTTATATGGCAATTGGTCTGGCTGCCGGTAATTTATTTAGCGTTGCCGGAATAATTTTTTATTTAGCCGCGTATGCGTTTATGAATATCGGTGCTTTCACAATTATTTCAATTGTGGAAGGTGAGAACGATTCAAAAACTGATCTAAATTCTTTTGCCGGATTGAATGCTAAGAGCCCAATACTAGCCGCATCAATGGCGTTGTTCATGTTTGCGCTTGCCGGTATTCCGCCGCTTGCAGGGTTCTTCGGTAAATACTATGTCTTCATTTCTGCAATTCAGAGTAACTTAACCTGGTTAGCAATACTCGGAGTGTTATCTAGCGTTATTAGTGTTTATTTCTACATCCGCGTTGTTGTCTTTATGTATTTCAAGGGCTCAGTTGAAGATTTCGAAATACAAATCTCACCGTACAGTCTAACGGCAGTTATCATCACTGCATTGTTAATTCTTGTTTTCGGAATCTTACCTGATACATTGATGAATGTGATAACTTCGGTTATACGATAAAAATCATAGAACGCTGATCTTTATGGTGGTTATGATTTTTTATGATCTTATTGAATCATAAACGATCCTTTAATATGCGTTCTATACCCACTCTTATTTTTCACCAAATTCTTTCTTATTTTACCAATAGAAAATCTGTAAAGAGAAGAATATGATACCACTTTATACTTCACAACAAGTACGAGAGGCAGATAACTTTGCAATTAATAGTCTCGGCATACCAAGTATTGTCTTAATGGAAAATGCGGCGAGAAGTCTCTTTGCCGAAATAATATTAAATATATCCGAGTCATTAGATAATAAAAATGTTGGAATAGTGTGTGGTAAAGGGAACAACGGCGGAGATGGATTTGCACTTGCGCGTCATTTTATCATTAACGGCTACTCTGTAAAGATTATATCTCTTGGAGCAGAAGAAGAGTTAAAAGGAGATGCCCTTACAAATTTCAGAATAACAAAAAATTTGATTGGAGAGTATCCATCATCAAAAATTTCTGTTTACGAAAGCACCAAAGATTTATCTTTATTTGATGATTGCTCTTTAATAGTTGATGCAATGCTTGGAACCGGAAGCCGTGGCGATTTGGCAGAGCCGTACAAAGAAATAGTTGAAAAACTTAATCAATTGAACTGTTACAAAGTTGCAGTTGATCTTCCCACCGGATTGGATCTTGAGAATGCCGGAGGCGAAATTATTTTCAGTGCTGATCTAACCGTAACGCTATCTGAATTTAAGACGGGATTATTTTATAGAAAAGGTTATGTAAACTGCGGAACAATCAACAAAGGAACTATTGGGACAGGCACTGAATATTACGATAAACTAATTATTACGGATTACTTGATTGAACCGGAAGATGCATATTACGGGTTGCCAGCTAAAACTTTGGACCAGAATAAATATTCTGCCGGTAAAGTATTTGTTATTGCAGGAAGCGGAAAACTGCCGGGGGCTTCGTTTCTCACAGCAAATGCAGTCCTCAGAAGTGGTGCCGGTTCTTCTGTGCTAGCATTTCCAAAATCAATTAAGTCGCTTGCCCAGCAGATGCTTGATAGCGCTACCGTGCTAGCTTACGAAGATGAAGCAAAAGAATATTTATCCGATGTTAATCTTATAGAGCTCGAAGAAAAAATTAATTGGGCTAATGTTATTGCGCTTGGTCCTGGAATAGGCAGAGAAGAAGTAACAAAAAATGCCATCGTTGAAATTCTGAAAACTCACAAAGCAAAAAAAATGGTAATTGATGCCGATGCTATTCATTCTATTGGCGGCGAAGAATATAAAAAACTGAACTTGAAAGGGAAAGTTCTTACTCCGCATCATAAAGAATTTGCAGATATGCTTAGAATCGGTTTGGATGAGCTGGAAAATAATTTGTTGAAATACGGAAAAAACTTTTCTTTAGAAAATGGTTGTTACTTAGTTTTGAAAGGTGCACCTACAATAATATTCAATCCTGGTGGAGAAGCATTTATAAACACAGCAGGCAACCCCGGTCTGGCAAAATTTGGAAGCGGGGATGTGTTAACCGGAATGATTGCAGGATTTCTCGCGCAGTCAGACGAAATAGAAGAAGCGCTTATAAGCGCTGTTTACATTCATAGTTTAGCCGCAGATCTTTTACTTGAAGAGAAGACTGAGTACGGTTATACATCCGAGGACTTAATTGAAGAAATTCCAAATGCAATCAAATTCATTCTCAAATCTTTTGTATAAATATCTCAGTACCCATACACTCTATTGTGTTTATCTTCCGTTGATTATTTATTGGATAACACTTTTTGCATTAACCACTATTCCGGTTGATGCAGTCCCACGTCTATTCGACAACCAGGATAAGATTGAACATTTTGTTGCTTACGGCGTATTGGCATTTTTACTAACACCTGCACTTTATTTTCAAAGAAGATCGCGTCTAATTTCATCGAGTGCATTTTTATTTACTTTTATTTTCATATTAGCTTACGGTGCAATTGATGAACTTCACCAATTATTTGTACCGGGAAGATTTTGCGATTTATATGATTGGTTCGCTGATTCAATCGGCGGCTCAATAGGTATTGGTTTGGTCTATCTTTTTTTGAGGAGCCAATTGAAAATTAGAGATAAGGCAGTCAATTTGTAACTATGTTATAAACAGTTCCATTTTACTTTTTTATAATTCAATTTAACAATCAATTCTAATTCTATCTATATTTGCTCGTTAATGTCGCGGTTGTTCTATGGAAAATAATTTCTAAATAGTCCGGGTTATTCATATAATCATACACAGTTTGCAGAAATAAAATGTACGCTATAGAAATTAAAAATCTTGAATTTGCTTATGAAAGATCAAATGGGCAATCTACATTCGTTTTGAAAATTCCGGAGTGGGGAATTGCTAAAGGTGATTTTGTCAGCCTTCTCGGTCCAAATGGATGCGGCAAGTCCACTCTTTTAAGACTGATTGCAAATTTAACGGAACTAAAAGCTGGTTCAATACTGATTGACGGGGAAGATCTTTTAGGTATAGAGAGGAAAGAATTAGCTAAAAAAATAGCTTATGTACCGCAGAAAAATTTTTCAATATTTCCTTTCTCGGTTTATGAGATTGTAATGATGGGGCGAACGCCTTATCTGAATTTAATGGGTTTTGAAAATGCAGTTGATAAGCAAATTGTGGCCGAAGCTCTGAATTTAATGCAAGTTAACAACTTGAGGCACAAAGGGATTAATGAATTATCTGGCGGTGAAGCTCAACGTGTTTTTATAGCTCGTGCTCTTGCTCAAAAAGCAGAAATTATTTTACTTGATGAACCGAATGCTCATCTGGACCTCGAACATCAGATTATGATTTTTGATTTATTAAAAAAATTAAACGAGCAAGAAAAAATTACTGTGCTCACAGTTTCTCATGATCTAAATTTAGTTGGCATCTATTCTCAAAAAGTTGCTTTAATGAACGAAGGAATTATTGTTCTGGAAGGAGAGAAGTCCAAGATTCTCAGTGAAGAAAATATCAGAAGAATATTCAAAATAGATTCTGCGGTCTTTCTAACAACAGATAAAAAATTAATGAACGTATTAATAAGTCCAAATTCAAGTATTAACAAAGCAGATATGAATTGAAACCACGCGTTCAAAATACCGGTTTATTCACTTTACTTTTGGTTGTTGTGATTGTAAATCTGCTGATACTGCTTTACCTGAAATATCATCTAAATGGGATTCCAATTAGTGAATTACGGTTGGATTACTTGGGCAATATACTCAACGTAGCTATTACAGCACTTTTAATTACGGGAATTGTAATTCATTTAATACTTGAAAAAAGGATTGATAAGAAAAAGATAATATTTCTAATAATGCTTCAATTCTTTATAACTATTTCGCTGGGACTTATTTATTTAAATTCCAGAGCCGATCTACTAAACTCAGCAGGTTATCTATTTAATTTTCCGGCAAAGAAAGTCTATTCCGGTTTTTTATTCATTGTTGGTGAACTTTTTCAGCTTTATTCTTTGCTTTATGTATGGGGATTGATTTTTAATTCCGAAAATCTTTTCGAAATAAGAACTTTAGTTAGAATGATTGCACTCGTTTTTCTTCTTTTAACTTTTTCCCTTTTTTATGTTTGGAATGTTCGCACTTATGATGAAAAGAAAATTGAAAACTCAGTCTTTGAATATGGATGTATACCCGGCGCTGCTGTGTGGAGCCGCGGAAAACCGAGCCCTATCTTCGAAGGAAGAATACGTAAAGCATTTGAGCTTTATAAAAAAGGTTTGATAAAACAAATTATACTTACCGGAGGAAACGCACCGGGGGAAATTAGTGAATCTGAAGCCGCTTATAAATATCTCAGAAATCTTAACGTTCCGGAAAAGAATCTGCAACTTGAAACCCAATCATCAACAACAACCTTGCAAATAAGATATTTGTATAAAAAATATTTCAGTTCGCAAAATCAAAAACCGATTTTGATAATATCCGACGGTTTTCATTTGACGAGAATCACTCAGATTGCAAAATATTTTAACGTGAACGTTGTAGGCGTTGCATCGGGTTATACATTGTCATTCGATAAAACTATTTTTTACCGCACACGTGAAAGTGTTGCATTACTTTTATTTTGGTTCTTTGCAATATAATTCTGATAAATACGTTGTTTATTTTCTGACGTGAAAGGGAAGTCTAAGGATGATACAAAACCGTGACCTTTAACGTTTAGTTGAATTTTAGTTTTGTGTGTCCACAATAGTCGTTTTTTGTTAAGGAATGAGAAATATTTTTATGGTCAACTTCTCTTTTGTTTTTTGAAATTAAGCATGTAGATTGTGCAACAAATTTTTGAAATTATGCCGAATACGATGAAAAAATCGAATAGAAGAGAAATACGGGAAAAGGTACTGCAAGTTCTTTATGCTTATGAGTTCAACGGAGAAGGGCTGACTCACCTTACTAATGAGATACTCTCTGATGTAAACGTCGAAAGCGATATTGCTTTTGCTAAACAATTGATTAACAGAGTAGTCGCAAATAGAAATGATCTTGATAATCAAATTCGTGCGCGAGTTGAAAATTGGGAGATGGAGAGAATTGCTCTTATTGATCGGATTCTGCTGAGAATTGGAATTGCCGAATTATTTTATTTCCAGGAGATTCCGCCTAAAGTTTCAATCAACGAAGTAATTGATATTGCAAAAGATTATTCAACTGCAAACAGCGGTAAATTTATTAATGGTATTCTCGATGCAATTTTATCCGACCTCAAAAAAGAGGGAATGCTGAATAAAAGCGGTAGAGGACTTATTGAAGAATCCTTACCAAAAAAATCTAATGACGAATAAATCAGGTGAGAAGTTCAGAGTATTTATCTGGACTCTCTTCGATTTTGCAAACACTTCTTATTCAATCGTAGTTGTAACTTTTCTTTATGCAGTCTATTTCAAACAGACTGTTGTTGGCGGCAGGGCTGTTGGTGATTTATACTGGAGTATAGGAACCAGCGTTTCAATGCTAATAACTGCGCTGATCTCGCCTGTGCTTGGTGCCATTGCGGATTATTCTGCCGGCAAAAAAAGATTCCTGCTTTTCTTTACGCTCGCATGCATTATCTCAACATCCCTTCTTTACTTCGTTAATAAGGGAGATATATTTCTAGGGCTTACGCTTTTCATAGTTGCAAACGTTGGTTTTGAAGCGGGTTTAGTTTTTTATGATTCATTCCTTCCGGAAATAACTGCGCCTAAAAATTTTGGAAGAGTGAGCGGTTACGGATTTGCGATGGGTTATTTAGGATCCTTAACAACTCTCGCCCTGGTTTATCCTTTCATTAAATCAAATATGATTAAAGAGACATTCCCTCTATCTGCGCTGGTGTTTTTTATCTTTGCCATACCTCTTTTTATTTTTATAAAAGATAACAGAAAAAATGTTGCTAGAGATCAGTCCTTTGTTAGAATTGGAATAACGCGTGTCTTCAGCACTATTTCTCATTTAAAAAATTATAAAAACCTATCATTATTCTTGCTTGCTTTTTTCTTTTACATAGAAGGCGTTAATACGGTTATCTATTTTTCCGGTAACTATGCAAGCACAACGCTCCACTTTACACTCGAAGAACTAATTATATTTTTCTTAATTGTCCAGACAACAGCAATTCTCGGTTCGCTTGTATTCGGTTTTTTTGCAGATTCTTTTGGACAAAAAAGAGCACTGGTTATTTCATTAATAATATGGGTATTCACTATACTATTTGCATTTGTTACCAGCAACAAAGATGGTTTTGTGATTCAGCATCTAAGCAAATATCTTAATTACGACGCTGAAAAAACATCAAGGATGAGTTTTTATCTTGTTGGATTGTTAGCGGGCAGCGTTATGGGGGCAACTCAATCTACAAGTAGAAGTTTAATGTCTCGGTTGACCCCGTTCGACCGCAAAACCGAATTCTTCGGATTCTACTCATTGTTTGGAAAGAGCTCGGCAATTCTAGGACCATTAGTTTTTGGTTATGTAAGTTATATTACCGGCGAGCAAAGATTTGCCATACTGACAATCTGCATCTTCTTTGTTATTGGTCTTGGTGTATTGAGTTTTGTTGAAGATAAAAACGAGTATGAAGAAAAACTCGAATCAATGTGAAACTCTTCTATAGCTGTACTTTATTGCAAAATAAATACCGATAATTGAAACAAAAGCCCACGACACACCAATCCATATTACCGGTACATTTATTATGCTCGATAGTATCGAGGCATCAGAAATAACAGAAGAACTTGAAAGAAGATCTTCTTTTATATCGAAAAGGACATAAACGCAACTAATCAAACCAAAAGAACGAACAATAATAGTAATGATTGGAATGCCTAGAAAGAATGCAGCGGTAATCAACAAAACCGCTAGAATGAAAGCTAAAAGAATGAAAATGCCGCTTCCCGATACAGTTATTGTTAGAATAAGAATTATTAATGAAAGGGAAATGATTATCCACTTTCCAATCCGTTTGTTATTAGGTGCTAAAAAAAATAATAATCCCCAAATCAGACTTCCTATATAGCCGGATGAAGCAATTAAAATTGTATTGCCTCTTTCGGTTTCACATTTGCCGCTTAAGTCAAAACCAATATTTAAAGCTGTAATCTTACCGCCGCTCAAAATGGCTGCTAACGAATGACTTAATTCATGCAGTAATACAACAAACAATTTTATTGGATAGATGAAATACAAATCCCATAAGAAGAAGCTAATGATTAGTAATACAAGCAGAATTATCAGCTCGGTAATTTTATCTTTTCTATTTTGTTGTCTGCGCATTTCCCATTCAATAAAGTGCGTTGCAAAATAAATAAATCTTGATTAAGTGTTCTGGTGGTTATAATTTTACCGGTGCAATAGTAACTCTGCTTTCAATTGGGGTGTGAATTGAGAGTGATAAAAAAATTGTTTTTTTTGAAATATTTGCGGGCGTAACTCAGTTGGTAGAGTATCGGCTTCCCAAGCCGGTTGTCGCGGGTTCGAGTCCCGTCGCCCGCTCAAAATATTTTTTTTGTTTGTTGAAACTCTCAATTAAATATTCTATAATTGGTGCGCAAAATTTATAGTTCTTGTTAAAATTTTTAACGCCCATGGGGGCTTAGCTCAGTTGGTTCAGAGCATCTGCCTTACAAGCAGAGGGTCGGTGGTTCGAACCCATCAGCCCCCACAAACAGTAAAAGCCTGTAAACTAAACACTTACAGGCTTTCTTCATTTTAAACCAGTTTCTTCTGGTTACGGAATGGATACGATTGGACATGGTATTGACAAACTTTTTTATATGCGCTAGAATATAATTAACAATTCTCCGCTGATTATCCGAAAAAGTATAAAACACGAAAGGAATAATTATTTTGAACCGCCTTCGGATTTCGGAAGCGGTTTTTTTTAATAACGTGAATAACCGGATGAGAAATTTGTTGAACTATCAAATTCTAAATCGTAAGTTTCAATCACTACAGAATACTTCTTCTTAATAGATAAGAAATTAATTTGAGATTTAGATGAACAAGTAGTGGGGTTCACAAATGGTATCTCAAAAATATGAATCAATCGTAAAAAAATTATTTACTCTCGCGGGTATTGAAGTTAACGGCAGTAATCCCTGGGATATTCAAGTGTACGATAAAAGATTTTATAAACGTGCTGTTACCGAAGTTGAACTGGGTATTGGTGAAACATATATGGATGGATGGTGGGATGCAGTTAAACTTGACGAAATGATTTACAGAATAATTAGGGCAGATCTTCAAAATAAAGTTAAAAGGAATTACAAAATTGCATTTCAACTCGCCGGTTTTTGGCTGATAAATATGCAGGCAAGACGAAGAGCATTTATCATTGGTGAAAGACATTATGATTTGGGTAACGAACTATTCCAGAAGATGCTTGATAAACGGATGAACTACAGTTGTGCTTATTGGAAGGATGCAAAAACTTTGGATGAAGCCCAGGAAAATAAATTGGAGTTAATTTGTAGAAAAATTAATCTCCAATCCGGAATGAAAGTACTGGATATTGGATGCGGGTGGGGTGCTTTTGGAAAATATGCTTCGGAAAAATATAATGTCGAAGTTGTAGGAGTTACAGTTTCCAAAGAACAAGTTTCTCTTGGAAAAGAATTGTGCAAAGGTCTCCCTGTTGAATTTAGATTACAAGATTACAGAGAAGTAAGTGGGAAATATGATAGGATGGTCTCGGTTGGGATGATCGAACATGTTGGTTACAAAAACTATCGCACTTATTTTGAAATTGCTCGTAGAAATTTGAAAGAGGATGGATTGTTTCTACTTCATACCATCGGGGATGTTAGTTCGGTTAAGAACACAGATGCGTGGACTCATAAATATATTTTTCCAAACGGAATGCTTCCTTCGATTGCACAGCTTTCGAAGGCAGTGGAAGGGTTATTTGTAATGGAGGACTTCCATAACCTCGGTGCTGATTATGATAAAACTCTAATGGCTTGGCATAAAAATTTTGAAGCTAACTGGGACCAAATAAAAAATAATTACAACGAACGTTTTTACAGAATGTGGAAATACTTTTTGCTTTCAAGTGCCGGAGCGTTCCGCGCTAGAAATAAAAATCAACTTTGGCAAATTATTCTAGCTAAAAATGGTGTGCTTGGCGGATATGCCCCGGTTAGATAGAAAGTTGATAGCTCAATAGAAAAATTTGCTCAATACCTCTATAACTCTGTGGTTTATTTTTTTTCGGAACTGAGATACTAAGATTATTAAAAGAAATTCTGTAATTATTCAAGGAGGAATTTATGTCAAAGTTAGGATTAGCATTTGGCGGCGGCGGAGCGAGAGGATTAGCCCATATTGGAGTGCTTAAAGTACTTGATGCCGAGGGAATTGAAATTAATTCAATTACCGGCTGCAGTATAGGTGCTCTTGTTGGCGGCATGTATGCTTATTATGGCAAAGCAAAAAAAGTTGAAGAGTTTATTCTTGGAATTATAAAGAATCCAAAATTTTTAGAGCTTGAGATTGATAAATTCAACGGCAAAACTAAAAAGCATGATAAAACCTATTTCGAACAATTTTTCGATTACATTGGAATGCGAATCAAAGCTTTAAAATCGTTAAGTAGTCCATCATATTTTGATGATTTCATTACAAAAGAAATTTATGAGATTATTCCGGACGTTCCGATTGAAAATCTGAAGATCAATTTCTCTTCAATTGCTACAGATTTGATTTCCGGCGAAGAAATCAATTATACAAAAGGAAGTCTAAGGGATGCAATAAGAGCAAGCTCAGCTATTCCCGGAATATTCCCACCAGTTAAATTAGAAAACTATTTGCTTGTAGATGGAAGTGCTTCAGAAAGCGTCCCTGTCGCAAAAGTTAGGGAAATCGGCGCTGACAGAGTAGTGGCAGTTGACGTAACTAAATGCCTAAAAGTTGTTGAGCATCCTCAAAATATTTTTGAGATTCTATATAGAACCCAGGATATTACTTCATTTCATCTCTCAGTTGTAAGATTAAAAGAAGCCGATTTAGTTATCCGTCCTCAATTGAATCAACTTACCTGGGCTGATTACGATAATGCAGCTGAGATTATTGCTGCGGGAGAAATTGCGGCAAAGAATAACTTAAATGAAATTAAAAAGCTTATTAATCGTAATTCTTATCTGTTGGAAATAGAGCATTTCATCAAAAAAATGAAAGGAGAGTCCTATGCAGAAAATAATTTTTCAAATTAGCAAGAATTTGAGTGCTACATACCGTTAAAACTAAGAGACGATAAATTTAAGAACTTTATTTGTTATAGTTCATGAGGAATATAATTATTTAGTTAGAAATAGCCATTAAAAAAGATTATCATAAACTGCGATTGTTTGTTGAAAAATAATTAATTAGTTTTTCACAGTTCGAAATTACGGATAAGATTCTGTGTGCCTATATTGAGTTCAGTTCATTCTACTATAAGGAGAATGATTGTGAAAGCGATGGTAGTTACAATATTCTTGGTGTTGTCTTTCCCGCATGAATTGCTTCAACAAAAACCTATCATTGATGTAATTAAAATTGATGGCACTATAAATCCTGCTGCCACCGATTATATACATGACGGTATAAAACGAGCAAATGAAGAAAATGCCGAATGTCTCATTATTCAATTGAACACACCCGGTGGATTACTTAAATCAACTCGAATAATTGTAAGTGACATATTAACATCGAATATTCCGGTTGTTATCTTTGTCTATCCATCCGGGGCGCAGGCTGCATCTGCGGGTGTTTTTATTACATTAGCGGCAAACATCTCCGCAATGGCTCCCGGGACAAACATCGGCGCAGCGCATCCAGTAATGATCACTGGAAGTGAAACACCAAACCGCAAAGATAGTTTGGATATCATGATGGATAAGGCGACCAATGACGCTGCAGCTTTTGCAAGAACAATTGCCGAGAAACGTCATCGCAATATTGATTGGGCTGAGAAAGCCGTTCGTAAGAGCTTGTCGTTAACTGAAACAGAAGCGGTTAAAGAAAAGGTAATTGATTTTATTGCGAAAGATATGGAAAGCCTCCTGAATCAACTTGATGGTCGAACTGTGGAAACCGCGAACGGTTCAAAAACAATTCATACCAAAAATGCTGATGTGAGAATTACAGAAATGAGTGTTACACAAAAAATTCTCGATATCATTAGCGATCCAAATCTTGCTTACATTCTTTTAATGCTTGGTATCTACGGTTTGCTTTTTGAATTATATAATCCCGGTTCTATTCTGCCGGGTATTGTGGGTGTGATTTCTCTCATCCTTGCATTTTATTCTCTCCACTCACTTCCAATAAATTACGCGGGGTTAGCTCTCATCATCTTCGCAATAATACTTTTTATTGCCGAAATCAAAATTGTCAGTCACGGATTACTAACTGCGGGCGGAATATTATCACTATTAATTGGTTCGCTAATGCTTATAAATACAACTGTAACTTTTGAGTTTGTTCGAATTTCTTTAAGTGTGATAATTACAGTGACTTTGCTTACTGCATTGTTTTTCATTTTTGCTCTTGGAAAAGGAATTGCAGCACAGCGGCGTAAACCTACAACAGGAAGCGAAGGATTGATTGGTGAGATAGGAGTCGCACTTTCTAATATTACTCCAGGTTCAATTGGTCAAATTATGCTTCATGGTGAAATCTGGAAAGCGGAATCTATCGATGAAGAAATTAATAATGATGAAAATGTAAAGGTGATCGAACGAAGTGATTTATTGTTGAAGGTGAAAAGAATTTAAACTGATATAGATCGGATTAATTTAAAATTCTGATGAGCATCCGGTCATTGATAAAAATTACTTAGGAGGAGTATATGAAACCTGAATCTGTGACGATTCTTTTCATTCTTATCTTTTTCGTTATTATAGTATTATCGAGTGCAATAAGAATTCTGCGGGAATATGAACGGGGTGTAATTTTCAGACTGGGTCGGTTGATTGCAGCAAAAGGTCCTGGTTTGATTTTTCTAATTCCAATTGTTGACCGAATAGTTAAGGTTAGTCTTCGTGTGGTAGCTATGGAAGTTCCATCACAAGACGTAATTACGCGAGATAATGTTTCTATTAAAGTAAGTGCTGTAATTTATTTTCGGGTAATTGATGCATCGAAGGCAATCTGTGAAGTGGAAAATTATCTTTTTGCAACTTCACAATTATCACAGACTACACTGCGCAGCATGCTTGGCAAATCAGAACTGGATGAACTTTTATCCGAGCGTGAAAAAATTAATAAGTTACTTCAAGAAACTATGGATACACATACTGCACCGTGGGGAATCAAAGTTTCACTCGTTGAAGTAAAAAATGTAGATTTACCTCAGGAGATGCAGCGTGCAATTGCCCGTCAAGCAGAAGCCGAAAGAGAACGTCGTGCAAAAGTAATTCATGCAGAAGGAGAGTTCCAGGCTTCACAGAGATTAGCCGATGCGGCAAACATTATAAGCTCTTCTCCTATTGCATTGCAATTAAGATTTTTACAAACGTTGACGGAAGTTGCAGCCGAGAAAAATTCTACAACAATATTCCCTGTGCCGATAGATTTGTTCAGACCGTTTTTTGAATTAATGGATAAAGCACTAAAAAAGGATTAATTAAATTCCTGAAGCTTTAATACTAATTGCGTGTGAATAAACATAGCTCAAAAATATGTTTTATTTGTTCACTATTACTTCTAATACCTTATTCATTATTGTTTTTGCTCCTAATGAAACGAAAGGAGGATACTATGAAAGCAGGTATTCTATTTACCGGTTCTGGCCCAATTCTCATTCTTACATCATATGATTCTTTTACTAATCCCAATCTGGTTCAAAAACTTTCATCAAAAGGAATTAAAAAGTTCATTGCCTTCGAAGTTTCCGAAGAGATGGCACGGAAAAAGTATGGTTCACATTATGACGTTACTCTGGATGATATTAAACAGGAAGATGACTTGCGGGTTCTAGATTATGATGGTCATCATATTTATAGTGAGTTTTCTCTTAAAGAGCTCGGTGAACCTATATTTTATGAAGGTTAGATGAACAAAATTATTTGTTGACTAAATTGATTGTAACTCAATCAAAACAATTAATTTAGCTACCAACATGCCTGCCGAGCGTGTTGCAGAACTTGTCATTCTGAATGAAGCGAAGCGAAATGAAGAATCTCTATGCTAATAATCGCACTAATTCTAAATTTAAGTGTGAGATTCTTCGCTCGTAGACTCGCTCAGAATGACATATTCGAGTTGTGCAACTGACTCTGCCGGCAGGCAGGGTCACGAAGACACTAAAAAATCATAAAAGTATATAAAGTGAGTTAAGTAATCGGAAATATCAAACGTGTGCTTTTCTATAATTTGCTATTCTGAAAGCAATAAAAGCAAAAAGAGATTAATCCGCTCCAAGATTTCTTCAGAATTGATTCCTTATATTTCATTATGAAACTTATTCTAATTGAAGACGAACGGGAACTATCGAAAACGATCTCCTCATATCTTAAAGAGGAACAGTACAAAATTGATAACGCGTATTCATACTCTGAAGCATCAAGTCTGATAAACATTTATGAATATGACTGCGCACTTGTTGATTTGATGTTGCCTGATGGAAACGGGCTAGACCTTATTAAAAAAATTAAAGAGGTGAACCGGCAATGCGGAATTATAATAATTTCTGCAAAGGAATCGTTAGACGATAAGATTTACGGACTGAATACAGGTGCGGATGATTATATAACAAAACCTTTTCATCTGGCTGAATTGAACGCAAGGATAAAATCTTTAATAAGAAGAAAGCTCTTCGATGGTGGAAATCAAATTGAGATAAACGAACTAAAGATCGATATCGATAAGAGGGAACTATTAATAAATCATTCTCAGGTAGAACTTACGCGCAGGGAATTTGATCTGCTTTTATTCTTCATAAGTAACAAAGAAAGAGTGTTGAATAAAGAAGCTATAGTAGAGCATGTGTGGGGAGATAACGCAAGCGCATTCGACAACTACGATTTTGTCTACACTCATGTGAAAAATTTGCGGAAGAAGTTAAAAGAAAATGATGCTGCCGATTATATTAAATCGGTTTACGGAATAGGATACAAGTTTACGCTGAAATGAAACTGCTCAATAAAATATCGTTTTACTACATCATTAATACTGCAATACTTTTTGTTGTGGGATTGTTCGCAATCTATTTTTCTGTTGATTGGATTATTTCCGAAAGAACGGACGGGCAGTTGAGAGATACAAGCAAAGAAGTAAGACTGCAACTGAGTAAAGGAATAAGAACTGAATATCCGCCGTTGATTGAGATTGAAACTTTGGCTAAAGAGAATAATTCGAAGCCCGTTTTTGAGGATACGACAATTTATCTCGAAGCCGAGAAGGAAAGCGAAATCTACAGGCAGTTTACAGTCTATAAAAAAATTAGAGATATAAATTATAAGATTACGGTTCGTACCTCTTTAATCGAGAAAGAGGATTTGTTCTCTGCGATACTGATAATACTAGCTTTGATATTAACGCTTCTGCTTCTTATACTTTTTATAATCAACAGATATACTGCAAGGGAAGTATTCAAACCGTTTTATAATAATCTTAAAAAACTTGAGATATTCTCCCTTCATAAAAATACAACCCCGATTTTAGATGACTCCAACATCGATGAATTTAATGAGTTAAAAAAATCACTCATGGATTTATCTGAAAAAGCGTTGAAAGAATACAGATCATTAAAAGAATTCTCTGAGGATTTGAGTCACGAATTACAAACACCGGTTGCTGTAATAAAAGCTAAGACGGAGATGCTTCTGCAGAAAGAATTCGCTGATAATGAGACGAATGAAAATCTCCAGGCGATAATCAGCAATACAGATCGGCTGGATAAGCTAAACCGCTCTCTAATTCTATTAGCCAGACTTGAAGCTGCTGAACTATTCCCATCTCGTAAAATACTTTTGAGTGAAAAGCTAACAAAAGCTGCAGAGAATTACTCCGATATCGCAAATTCCAAAGAGATTGTTTTACATGTCAATGCAAAGTCCAATTATGAAGCGGAGTTCAACGAAAACCTAATAGATATACTCTTGAGTAATCTGATCTCCAATTCGATTAAGCATAACATAACTGGTGGAGAGATATTCATCGAGTTGAGAGATTCTCTTTTGACTATTAAGAATTATGGAAAAGAGCCGAAGCAAAATCCGGAGAACTACTTCAAAAGATTCTCTTACGATGAAAAATCTCAAAACTCTTTGGGATTAGGATTGGCGATCGCAAAGAAGATATGCGACCTCTATAAAATCCAAATAGAATATACGTTTGAAAAACCGTTCCACATTGTTAAAGTGAATTTCAAACCGGCGAATTAATCTTTCGCACTAATTACCACTTTTTTTTCTCTTCAGAGTTTCTTCAAAATCTCTTTTTATATATGAATTGAAAAATTTTCTATATATGGAGAGATAAATGAAGGACAAACTGATATTCATCTTTTTAACAATAATTCTACTATCGGGTAAAAATGTAACGGCTCAAAAAGCCGGAACTTTTACCGGAACCGTATTAGATTCCACAAATCATCAGCCAATCGAATTTGCGAGCATTAGTTTAATGCAAGTATCAAACAACACTGCGGTGACAGGAGGCATGACAGATAACAAAGGGAAATTTGAGATTACCGATATACCGTTCGGAAATTATTTTATAAGAGTAAGTTCCGTGGGATATATAACAAAAAATATGAAAGCAATTATATTTTCTTCAAAGAGCAAAGAGATCGGCGCGGGAAACATTTTACTTACCGCTACAGAAGTCAATCTTGATGAAATTGCTGTTACATCAAATAAGATTATGCTCAATAATTCCATTGACCGTAAAATTTATAATGTGCAGATGGACGTTATGAGCAAAACCGGAGCGGTAAGCGAGCTTTTGCAAAACATTCCCTCTGTTCAGGTTGATATTGACGGAAATGTAAGTCTGCGCGGATCAACGAATGTGCTTATTCTGATAAACGGGAAGACATCTCCGCTAATGGGAAAGACTCGCGCGGACGTTCTGCAGCAGATGCCGGCAAATTCAATTGATAGGATTGAAGTAATCACAAATCCATCCGCAAAATATAAACCGGATGGAACGAGCGGAATTATAAACATCGTAATGAAAAAGGAAACCGCGACGGGACTTAATGGAAATATTACTGCAAGCATAGGAAACCAAAAAAGATATAACGGAAATACTTCTCTAAATTATAAACCGGGCAAAGTAAATTATTTTGGAAGCTTGAGCTTAAGGCAGGATGACCGTAACATGAATTCCTCCGATGTAAGAACAGAATATAACAATGGTAAGAACTTGTCGGGTTTTTATAATAATCAGAGCAGTTCATATTCACGACCACTTTCGCGAGAAGGAATGCTGGGGTTTGATTTTACCGCCGACGAATCGAACAGCATGGGGATAACAGGAAATTATTTTTACAGAGGATTCACACGCAACGATCTTTCCACAACAGTATTGAGAGATCAGAACCAAGCAGTAACTTCTGATTATGATAGATTAAGGTATGATCCAGAATATGAAAAGGAAGGAGATGTTACGGCTTACTATCAGCATAATTTTTCCGGGGATGATCATAAACTGCGATTTGAAATAACCGATTCTTTTTCGCCGGAGGTCGAGGATAACCATTACACAAACATTTACCGTACGCCACTTCTTTCCAATACATACGATAACACCTTGATGAAACAGGATGAGAATAAAGTTGAGCTTCTGGCTGAATATTCCAATCCGCTTAGCTACGATGCTACATTTGAAGCCGGATACAATGGCGAGTTGAATAAAACCGATCTTGATTTCTTTAGCGAAGCTTTTGATCCGCTCAAACAGAAATTTGTTACCGACATTGAGAGAACAAATCATTTCATCTATAACGAAAACATACATGCAATTTATGGTACATATTCAAATTCATTTGGTAAGCTTGGCGTTTTAGGAGGATTGCGTGCCGAGCAGTCATTCATTAAAGCTAATCTGGTTTCAATGAATAACATTCTTACAAACAGTTATTTCAATATTTACCCGACCCTGCACCTAAGTTACAAGTTAAGCGAACTGATGCAGCTTCAGTTGAATTACAGCAAACGGGCAAACAGACCGGAAGGGGATGATCTCAATCCGTTTCCGGAATATCAGGACCCGAGAAATATAAGGGCGGGAAATCCGAATCTTAAACCGGAATTCATTCATTCGGTGGAATTCGGATTTCAATGGCAAAACGATTTTTTAGCTGTAGTGCCGAGCGTGTTTTATAGAAATCGTTACAACGGAATGACTACAATTACAAAAGTTTTGAACGATTCGACTCTGTTAACCACGAAGGAAAATTTAGCTTCAGATCAATCGGCGGGTTTTGAAGTTGTCTTCTCCGGCGGTTACGGAAATTTCATAACAGCAAATTTGAGCGGCAATGCTTTTTATGAACAGATCGACGCTTCAAATCTTGGATTCAGCAATAATAAATCTACTATTACATGGAGCGCCAATATGAGTTGCAACGCAAATCTTTCATCAACAACAATGGTACAATTCAATTCCAATTACAGATTCTCAAGATTAACTCCGCAAGGAGAATTCAAACCGAGTTTTGTTGTTAATCTTGGATTGCGGCAGGATCTATTTGATGAGAAGCTTTCATTAGTCTTTACAATCTCCGATATCTTTAAAACATTAAACAGGAAGATGAACTTTGACACATCATGGCTTAAGCAGACTATAACAAACAGCCGCGATTCAAGAATAATGTATTTGGGAGTTACTTATCATCTCGGTAAGCCCTCAAAGAAAGCGAAAGAGAAAGCGATTCAGTATGATAACGGATTATGATGGATCTGGTGGTAAAGCACTTGCCCCAATGCTGTAAGGTTAATCTTTGATAGAACACTGATGACACGGATTCACCCCGTGGAATAAATTGATAATTAAATTTATTACAAAAGGTAAAATGTTATTCCATGGGGTAAACGGATTTTCACGGATTAAATCTGCGTAAATCAGTTTAATCCGTGTTATCTGCGTTCCATTTTTTTTGCTCTACTTTTTCAACTTTCCTTAACCTGACAGCATTGGGCACTTGCCCTGTCATCCGTTTTATGTGGTGTCAGACGAACTATTTAATAGGAAAGATTTGCAGATTAATCGGAAATAAATGGATTTATTTTCAACTGTAATTCTTTTCCTAAACTATAAACGCTTAGTAAAGTTACGATCTGCCGCCTAATTCTATTATAGAGCTTGATATGTAATGGTTATATGTAAGATTTTGATTTTGGTGTGTTTATGCTGCCATGCAGTTCGATCAATCATTCAAACAAAATTTATTCTCGAGCATTCATTCATCTCGCTTCTTTTTTGAAGCACTCGTCACAATTTTATCGAGTTTGCCGTATTGGCAAAAATATCTTTATAATCGGCAATGAATGAAACAACTTTTTCTGCGGAACCAAATCCTAATATTTCGATAATGCCAAGATCGAATGTGATATCGTTATCCCAGTGGATCTGTCCAATCTTAAACTCTTGTGTCATCGAATCTGCCAGATGAACTATCGAAGCTAGAACAGAATTTTTTTCGCTTTGAGACGGCGTATGGTGAAATTCAATTACATCGGCAAGATTCTCAGGCAGTTTCCATTTTTGTATTAAATACTTCCCGATTTCTTGATGGGTTAATCCTAGTATTTCTCTTTCTGCTTTTAAGAAAATCAAGTCGGATTTTACCGAACTTAAAATAGAATTAAACTCTTCTGCAAAAGAAGTAGCTATAATTTGCATTCCGATATCGTGAAGCATGCCGGATAGAAAAGCTTCACCGGATAAATCTCCAAAACCAAGTCTGCGGGCTATATCTTTAGAAGCGGTCCCAACTAACATTGAATGTTTCCAGTATTCCATATAATTGAATTTATTCGTTGAACGGAACTTGAAAGAATCCGATAATGAAATTGCAGTAACCATTTGATAAACTTCTTCCGTTCCCATCAACATAACGGCAAACTCAAGCGAAGAAACTTTTCTTGGTAGTCCGTACATAGGTGAATTGGCAATTGAAAGCACTTTTGTAGTCAATCCTTGATCTTTGCTGATTGTGCCCGCCAGCTTATATGAATTGCCCGGATCGGATTTAATCATTTGTGAGACTTCGAAAATAATTTTGGGAATAGATCCTATGTTGCGCAGTGTGTCTAGTTTTTGAACGGTAGTAACTCGTCTTTCTTCAAGGGTCATTTTATTCTCTGTAATTTATATCAGTCAAATATCATTTTTTAAAAATAACAACTCTTCTTTAAAATAGTAGATTTTTTTTAAGTGAAAAAATCATAAAAATTGTCGTCGCGAACACGTTCACTTTGTTCAGTATAAATTTCGTGAAGCGATCTAAAAAAGGAATTGAGATTGCTTCGGCATAAAGCGCCTCGCAATGACTTCCGGGTGTGACCATCAAGAAATAATATTTGTTCTCTTATTGTCTATTGTTTTTAAAAAGAACTGGCTGGAGATTTGATTGTACTTCTTTTACCATGAAATACTATAAATCTCTTTACTTATCATCTAATTTATATTATATTTTTTTTAGAATTTAGGGAATCTGAAAAAATCTTATCTGTAATGCAGAACTAGTTGATACTTTTATTAGAAAGTGAGGGTTACTTAAAAAAAGGTATTATAAGTTAGATCTGTCATATTCAATCAAGTAATAAATTTCTTTTTATCTTAATTTAAAATACTGTTACAACGGCAGCGATGCAGTTTTATTTTTCTATTTTATGTGACTCACGTGGCGGAGCTTTAAATGGGGGAGGGGAGAAGTTAGAAGCGGAGAGGTGTGAGATTAGAACTTCTAGCGCCTTCGCCGGACCTCCGCCAAGGCCAATGCTGTCAACTTAAGGAGATAGAGGTAAAAAAGATTAGGTTGGGCGTGTGAGAATTGAATTTAAAATCAGATAAAGTTGTTAAGCAGGAAACAAATTGAGTTTTACATGAAAAAATTTTTAAGATAATGCAGCAATTAATAAACAGTGAAGAGTTCAAAAACAATTCACG
>JAJYXU010000083.1 GCA_021801605.1 Bacteroidota bacterium | reverse complement strand
AGCATCTTTAACGTAAGCGTTCAAGATTAGTGGCTGGGCAGCAGGAGCAGGTGGATTTGGAGCCGGTAGTTCCGGTCCAACTCTCGAACTCTCACAACTTGAAAGTATGATTAACCCGCCTATAAGAAAGAGAAATGAGCTAACAGTAAATATCGAAGTAGTCTTATGGTTATTCATATTGCACCTCATAATGTTTTATTAATTTTTAGAAAAATAATTCTTTATAAAATTTGGATTAAGTTTTTTATTATAAAATCCAATTCTATTATCGGTATTATATCTTAGACCAACTAATTGATCCGGATTTGTTTTAACTAGATAGCTCCATGAAAAATTTTCATCAGTTTTCAATCTGACGAAACATGATTTCTAATAGTGTAAAGTGGAACGGAAAGATCTATCTCTCCATTAGAAACCCCGCCTCTGGAGCGAATAGCAAAAAAACTTATTTTAAATTCACTAAATTTTATACCAACATCAAGTCGAAAACTCTCATCTTCCATTAAGGATTGACCCACCAATAAACAGAGAGTCAACTAATATTCTGTAACTCTCTATTATTGAAAGAACTGGTCTTCTCACTCTTCAAGAACTAGTACAGGTTAAAAATAACAAATTCATTCTAAAATTGATGTATTAATTTCAATTAAGTTAATAGAGATATCGCTGATGATACAAGCGCTACAGTCATGTCCATGGATTTTAGATTTGATGGGATAAAAAATTTTGGGGATAAGATTGAATAAGATTGAAAAAGTTTCCACACAGACTGATATATAGAAAGGGAAACTTCATAAAAATATTTTGACAATATTGAATGTATAAAACTGTTTGACGCACATATTGAGATTACTTATAGGTACCCGATTACACTTGAACTCGGTTTTTCTCTTTTAAGCAGAAAAAAGTAACCATGGGATTAGGTGATGAATCTAAGCCCTAAGCGGCTGCAAATTCCGCATTAAGGTAGTTCTGTATTTCAAAACCATCGTTAAGATTCGGATTAGTGTTTTCAATAAAATGTTCCAATTCCATAAAGAGCCATTGTTTGGATAAATCGTTATCCACCGCAAATTCTGAAAGCCAATGAAGCTTATAAATGTTTAAAACATTTTCAAAAAAAGCAATTTTTATTGCGTCTTTAATAAATGCTTCGGCTAATCTGTGATTCTTAAATTTAGGAGGGTTTTCAATCAGATATTCATTTTCTAAAAGTTCATTTATAGCGTTCTCAACAAAACTTCCGTTGAATCCTAATATTTTTGATAATTCTTTTATCCTAACCTTCTCTATTTCATTAATGGTTCTGTCCCTTTTAATTAAAATGAGAAGACCTCTCAGATAATTGCTCTTGTCAATTGGATTTAAGATCATAATACACCTCTTTTTTTTATTAACAAATTGTTGCTAAAAGTAGAAATGTAAATACGCCTTCGCTCTCCTCTCATTTTCTTATTGTTATGTTAAGTCTGTCTATCAATAATAACATTATCATAAGAGGCAATAAAAAAATCATCAGTCGAATGATTGGACACAACCAAATTGAAAAAAGTTTCATCGGGAAAAGATAAAATTTTTGGTACCATTTTAATGAATAATGTCGATTGATTAGTTCAGCAATGCTGATGGCATACCACATCAAGTTGTATTAATGAAATAGATTATGCAAAGTAGTTTTGAGGAAAGATTTATTCTACGCTTGAAGATTTACAGAATTATTTTGATCATTGATTAGGTGTTACAGTGAGGATAAACCACACAGCGGAAAATACTGTGTTGGGAAGATACCTATGAAAACATTTTTAGAAACCAAGCATCATGCAGAAGACAAATGCTTGGTCGTGATCTTGCAGCATAAACTTAAGGAGGGTTCTAAAAATTATCGTATGTAAATATTTAACGCAGAGAATGCAAAGAAAACGCAAAGTCCGCAGAAAATATTGATATTTTTAGAACCGCCCTTAATTAACAGCAGGAGTTATCAGATTAAATAATGATTAGTACAACTCGTTGCGTGGATTAAAAACACGATGGGGAAACTGTTAAAACAGTTTCAAAAAGCACATGTTTGTTTTCTGTAACCCACGGATTAATCCGTGGGCTAATAAATAAACAGTAAATCGTAACCGTTTCAACGGTTTACAATCTAATTCACACAACGGGCTAGTACAGTTAAACACAATTAAAAATACTTTTTTCACTCATTTTTTTTCATTGCTTCTTTAATTCTCTTAGATGTCATAGGCATTTTGTTTAGTCTAATTCCAAGTTTATCATATATCGCATTTGCTATAGCAGCGCCGACTGTAATGATTGCCGGTTCACCCCCGCCTTGCGGAGCTTCATTTTTTTTGTCTAGTATTATCGTTTCTATCTTTGGCAGCCAAGAAAATCTTGGTAATTCATACGAATCATAATTTTTATTTAAGATTTCCCCATTGTTAAACTTTACTTCTTCTGTTAATGCATAACCCAGTCCCATCAAAATACATCCTTCCATTTGAATTGTTGCACCTTCGGGATTAATGGCAAGACCCATATTCTGGGCACATACAACTCTTTTCACTTTAACATTTCCCGTTTTTATATTTACATCAACCTCAACTATCATTGCGACAGTTGTTCCAGCGTCGCTTCCGCAAGCAATACCCAATCCTCTTCCGCTTGGTGATTTTGTGGATGCTTTCCATCCGAATTTATCTCCGGCTACTTTTAACACTTCAATAAATTTTTTGTCTTTTAAATGTTCCATCCTAAATTCAAAAGGATCCATGCCCGCCTTAGATGCCAGAATATCTATCTGACTTTCTCTTGCAAATGTATTCGTATTGTTGCCCGGTGCTCGCCATGGACCTGTTGCAAAAGGATGAGTATTGGCAGAACCTGTCCTGCCTGCACCATAAGCTTTAGTACTTGAATGAGGAATATCATAAAAATGCGCTGCACCTCTTTCTCCGGCGAAGTAAACATTATAATCCCAAAAACTAATTTTTTTAGAATCGTTAATTCCTGATCTTATTTTCACAAGTGCCGCAGGATGAAATGCATCATAGAAAAATTCTTCCTCACGAGTATAAGCAACCATTACAGGCTTTCCGGTTAATTTTGCGAGACGTGCGGCATCTACTGTTTGCAAATTTCTTGTTTTACCTCCGAATCCTCCGCCAACATACGGTGTAATTATCCTAACATTTTCCGAAGAGATACCCAGAGCTTTTGCAACTTCTTCTTTTGCTGTAAATGGATTTTGCGTTGAAGCCCAAACGGTAACTTTATTCCCTTCGATCTTAGCAACGGCAGTATGTGGTTCGATTGATGAGTGAGCTACATAACTATCATAATAAGTTCCTTCAACTATCGTAGAAGATTTTTTCTCTCCTTCCTTAATATCTCCTTCATGAGAAATAACTCTTCCCTCACCGGCAACTTCTAAAAGATGACTATAAATGTTTTCATTGTTCAATTTTGAATCGGATGGACTGAATTTTGCTTTTACTTTTTGCAAAGCTTTTTCCGCAACATCGGGATATTTATGAAGT
>JAJYXU010000086.1 GCA_021801605.1 Bacteroidota bacterium | reverse complement strand
CAGTACTTCTTAAGCTCACAGAGAAAGGGATGTCCCGCGAAGATGCATATGAGATAGTTCAAAAATCAGCAATGAAAGTTTGGGAAGATCAATCGAAGAATCTTAAAGATGAACTGGCAAGTTCTGTCAAAGTGACGGAGTATTTTACTCAAGACGATTTGGGTAACTTATTCGATCCGGATAGATTATTAAAGAATATTGATTATATTTTTAAGAGAAGCGTTGAAGTCTAATAATTCCGAAAATTAAAAACAATCTCTAATAAGAATGTTTTTGTTAAATAATTATCTTGCTTCGTACTAGATGAATTAGTAGCTTTCTTTAAGGATGGATTTTCTCTTTCCTTCAATCGTTCGAATCTCTGTTATCTATTCAACTTCTTTATTCGTCCTAATACTATTTTCGGTTATTCTCAGTTATAAATAGTCATTTAAATTCCCACTGATACTTCTAAATGGAATTTATCTGGTGCTCTTTTAAAACTTTAATAGGGAGATATTTTAGGAAGAAATTTTTCCGATAAATTCCTTTTAGGCGGGAGGATTTCTGACAATATAAAAAATAACAGTCCTTTTTACTGACATTATTTATTAATAAATATCAAGGAAGGTATGTATGAAAAAAATTTCCTTATTATGTCAGCTCTTATTCTTTTCCTCAGCCATTTCACTATTAGTATCTTGTAGACCCACTGTCGAAATGTACCAGCCAAACATCAAAAACGGCGGGCGAACAATGTCTTTAACCACACACCCAAGCAACAACAGTATAATATTTGCTTCAACAGAAACGGGAGGATTATTTAAAACCGAAGATGGTGGTGTCTCTTGGAAACATATTGATAGTCTTCATCAATTCGCATTGAACGATGTAAAATTTGCACCATCCGATCCGAACATTATTATTGTGACTGCATTCGCTGATACCAGAACAACGAACGGGGGCGGAATATGGCGAAGTACAGATGGAGGAGAAACTTGGACAAAACCAACTACCGGAACTCCTCCGGCTTCGAGCAGATGCACAGATAGATTCAGTGCGTTCGGGATTTCATTTGAACCGAATAGCAATAATGTTTATATCGGTACTGATTATGGTATTGCATTCAGTAATGATTTAGGTGCAACATGGAGTCATCAAGTTCCGGATAATACAATTTGGATCAATGATCAAAAAACACAGGACCGAATTTATTCAGTACTTACCCGCGGCAATGGAAAAGTAAATGCATTAGGAATGAATGGAGTATTTTACACAGAAAACAGCGGAACTAATTGGACTAAATGTTCTTCTCCTGGCGGAGATAATTGGGTTATACACGGTTTAGCACAATCACCAAAAAATCCTGATCATCTATTCTTAACTTTATACTGTAATCAAGCTTTTCTTTCTACAGACGGCGGACATAATTGGAACAACATTACAATTAATGCTTCATGTAACCGCCCATCATTTATTAAGACTTCCAATTCGATATCGGGAAATGCTAATCAATTTGATCTTTACTATGGGAACGGTTCGTCTTTGTACCGAAAAACAATTACAGATGGAAACCCGCCGGATTTATCGGGCGCATGGTTAAATTTAAATCTTGATCATGCAGATCCTTCCGATATTGCATTTGACAACACAAATAGAAATCCGATTTTACTGGCTTCGGACGGAGGCGTTCATAAAACTACAGATAACGGCGCTAACTGGACTTTAGCAGGCGGAGGCGAGAAAGGTTTAAATGCACTTCAAATAACTGAAGTTAATGGTCAAGTGGTCGAAATTCCGAATCAGCATGTTGACCTATATTTTGGAACTCAGGATAACGATTTGTGGGCTTCAAGCGATAAAGGAGTTACATGGCTTAATTCTGTTTGCTGTGAGGGATTTTTCATTGGCACAGATAAATACAATAGTAATGAAACAAATTCCAAGGTTTCTTTTGTATCATGTGCCGGATGCGGTAACTACTACAGCAATCCACATTTTATAAATGTTGCCGGATGGTCTAATCCTTTTGGTAATGCTGTTGGTAATCCGTTTATACTGAGCGAAGGGAAATATATTCAGAGTTCTCAACTGGTTGGTTCTACAGACAACCTGATTAATTATACGGAAAATACCGGTGCCGGTTGGACGCCAAAAGTTAATATACCTCAAGGACTAAGAGGAGTACCTCAAATAGCCGGAAGCGAAACTTCACCTGTAATTTATCAAGGGGTAACTAGATCAGGGCTTACTCCAAGCGGTGAACCAAAAGAAGGATTAGTCAGAATTGATGGGATCAATACTTCTACACCAACTATCAGAAATGCCGATGGAACTGGTTTCGGCAGTCTCGGAATATATCCTACAATGTTTGCATGGTATCGGGTAGTAGGCGCAAACCCTAACAAACCTGATCAGGTTATTATAGCCGACATTTCAGATGATAAGATGAAATATACTTCCGATGGTGGTCTAAGTTGGCTCGTTGATTCAACTCTAACAAATCTCGTAACCGATTACGGAAAATTCAGATTTAGAGAAGGTCCTTTCCCGCAGGCGCATGCTATCGCATTTAATCCCTTTAATGCAAATGATATTTTTGTAGGGACCAACCAAAATGGGATAATCCGCAGTACCGATGGCGGAGCGCATTGGAGTAAAATAGAAGGCAGCAAACAAGTAACAAATATATCCTCATTCTTCTTCCATACTTCTACTCATATTTTTGTATCAACTTATGGACGGGGTTTATGGCAGTTGAATGTTACTGAAGCGCCTCAAATAATAATTCCAAAACCAAAGCCGAGAAAACTTGCTGAGCCATTAATTCGAGACCCAATATCCGGTGTGATGATTCCGTTAAAAGATTTAGGCGATCCGGATGTCTGTCCTGTTTGCACATATATAATAGTAAGTTTTGGGGAAATAATGGATCTGAAATTTTCGGAAAGAGGATTAATGCAAATTACTCTTGATAAAGGAGACGCACTATTTTTAGATAAAGAAAAGAATTTTATTCCAGCCGATGTAGAAATTGCTTATTCGAGAACACAAGGTGATTTCAGTAAAAATGAATTCATTCTAAAACTTGTAAAGAGCGGTCAACATATAAGAGGATTGCGTCTAGAAAAGAATAAAATAACTGGAATAATAACTGCCGATGATGATATAACTTATTTAACAAATCAAAAAGGGGTTGCACAATTAAAAGATGAACCTAAACCATATATTAAATTAGTATTCCCGATGGGGAGATTGGGACAAAATGCGATCTCTCGCGGTGAAGTATTAACATTGATTGGCAAAGGATATAACAGAGCAACCAAACCCTTCAAAATTTCTATTGGTGACAGAGTATTAGATAATGTTATTAAAGTGAATGAGAAAGGAGAATTCAAAATTGACATCCCAATTGATTTAATACCGGGGATTTATAAAGTGGTAATCCGTTCTACCGAAGATAATAAAATAGAGAAGGTGGATTATATAAATGTAGTCGTAAATGATTTTAGAGAAAAAAGGTAAAATAAACACAAGGTTTTTCACAGATAGTAAGCAAACCAAAATCCCTAGACTCTTTGTCTGGGGATTTTTTTTGAAGTTGATTCATCAAAATTCGTTACCAAATTAAATTAAAAAGTTGGAAAAACGGTGGCGCCAGTTTCGCTAAACCTCTCCAATCAATTCCGACTGACCATTTATCAGCATGGGTTGAAAATAGATTATTTCCCTTCACCTTTTCTTCGAAAATGTTCTTAGTTCAAATAAATATTGACATATTCTACTTCTCCTCTTATATTAGCACTCGTTAATAAAGAGTGCTAATCATTCATTCATTAAAGGAGGTCAAACTATGGCAGATTTCAAAATCAAACCATTAGGTGACAGAGTAATAGTAAAGCCAAAAGAAGCAGAAGAAACTACTAAAGGTGGAATCATTCTACCGGATACAGCAAAAGAAAAACCTGTTGAAGGATCTATTGTTGCTGTTGGTGCTGGCAAAGTTACAGAAGAAGGTAAATTGGTAGCAATGAGTCTTAAAGTTGGCGACGTGGTTCTCTACGGAAAATATTCCGGAACGGAAATTAAAATTGAAGGCGATGAATACTTAATAATGCGCGAAAGCGACATTTACGGAATCGTTAAATAAAAAAATGAATCTAATTACCGCAAGGTTTGATAAAAAAACGGAGAAAAATTATGGCAGCAAAAATAGTTGAATATAGCAGCGATGCAAGAAGCGCCCTCAAAGCAGGCGTAGATAAACTTGCAAACGCTGTTAAAGTTACACTCGGTCCTAAAGGAAGAAATGTAATTATTGATAAAAAATTCGGCGCTCCTACTGTAACAAAGGATGGCGTTACTGTTGCAAAAGAGATCGAACTTGAGAACCCGGTTGAAAATATGGGCGCACAGATGGTTCGCGAAGTTGCTTCGAAAACCAGTGACGTTGCTGGCGACGGCACAACAACAGCAACAGTTCTTGCACAAGCAATTTACCGTGAAGGTTTGAAAAACGTTACTGCCGGTGCTAATCCAATGGATCTGAAACGCGGAATTGATCTTGCAGTTACTAAAGTAATTGAATATTTGAAAGCAAGCAGCAAAGAAGTTGGCGGACGCGAAGAAATTGCTCAGGTTGGCTCTATCTCTGCTAACAACGATAAAACTATTGGGAATTTGATTGCGGATGCAATGGAGAAAGTTGGTAAAGACGGCGTTATAACAGTAGAAGAAAGCAAATCTGCTGAAACAAGTCTAGACGTTGTTGAAGGTATGCAATTCGATCGCGGTTACCTATCCCCTTACTTCGTTACAAACTCAGAATCAATGGAAGCTTCTTTAGAGGATACATACATTTTAATTCACGACAAAAAAATCTCTGCTATGAAAGATCTTCTTCCGGTTCTTGAAAAGATCGCTCAAGCAGGAAAACAGCTTTTAATTATTGCTGAAGACCTTGAAGGCGAAGCTTTGGCAACATTAGTTGTAAATAAATTGCGCGGTACATTGAAAGTATGTGCAGTTAAAGCTCCTGGATTTGGCGACAGAAGAAAAGCAATGTTGGAAGATATTGCAGTTCTTACTAACGGTACAGTAATTTCAGAAGAACGCGGTTTCAAACTTGAAAACGCAACATTAGATTATCTTGGTAAAGCAAAGAAAATTACAGTAGATAAAGACAACACTACAATTGTTGAAGGTGCCGGTAAATCTGACGACATCAAGAAAAGAATTAATGAAATCAAAGCTCAGATAGAAAAAACAACATCGGATTATGATAAAGAGAAATTGCAGGAAAGACTCGCAAAATTATCCGGTGGTGTTGCAGTATTAAAGATCGGCGCAGCTACAGAAATCGAAATGAAGGAAAAGAAAGCTCGTGTTGAAGATGCACTTCATGCAACACGCGCAGCAGTTGAAGAAGGCATTATTGCCGGCGGTGGCGTTTCTATGGTAAGAGCAATTGCTTCTTTAGAAAAACTACAAGGCGAAAATCCGGATCAGAATACCGGTATCAAGATCATTCAAAAAGCTCTTGAAGAACCGTTAAAACAAATTGCCGCTAACGCCGGTTTTGAAGGCGCAGTTGTATTAAACAAAGTTCTTGAAGGTAAAGGCGATTATGGATTTAACGCTGCTACAGAAGTATATGAAAACTTAATAAAGAGCGGTGTTATAGATCCAACAAAAGTTGCAAGAACAGCTCTTGAAAATGCTGCATCTGTTTCTGCATTGTTGCTTACAACCGAAGCTGTTGTTTATGAAAAGAAGGAAGAAAAAGAAGCTATGCCTGCAATGCCTCACGGCGGCGGTATGGATGGAATGTATTAAGAGCAGAGTAAGATCAAGAGCAAGAAAAATATGGTTTAAAATAAGAAGTATAAAGACCCCGACATTCGTTGGGGTTTTTTATTGCGTGAAATCTGTTTTGTATTTGCGGAATATTTTTGCGTTCAAATCTTCGAGCCAGTCTCGAAGAACCAATTTGAGAAGAAAAGTATACAGCAAGAAAAAGAATAGCGGCACATAGACCAAGAACTCATTAAGCTTGAAACCTATATGGATTTTATCTGACAGCATGTTGCTCAAGCTACTTCGGGATTTTTTTAAAATACTCAAGAGTTAATTTGAGTCCTTCTTCCCTTCCAATTTTTGGTTCCCAGCCCAAGATTTCTTTAGCTCGTGTGATATCAGGCTGGCGAACTTTTGGATCATCAATCGGAAGATCTTGATGAATTATTTTACTTTTTGAATTAGTTAAATGGATAACTTCTTTTGCAAAATCCTCAATAGTTATTTCGTGCGGGTTGCCGATGTTTACAGGCATTGTTTCATTGGACAAAAGTAGTTTGAAGATTCCATCAATCAAATCGCTTACGTAACAAAAACTCCTAGTTTGAGTACCATCTCCAAACACGGTTAAATCTTCTCCATTAAGTGCTTGGGATATGAATGCCGGAAGTGCGCGTCCATCATCAAGACGCATTCTTGTTCCATAAGTATTGAAGATTCTAACTATCCGGGTATCAAGCCCATGATAACGGTGATAAGCCATTGTAAGAGCTTCAGCAAAACGTTTGGCTTCATCATAAACACCACGTGGACCAACAGGATTAACATTCCCCCAATAATCTTCACTTTGCGGGTGAATTAGAGGATCCCCATATACTTCTGATGTGCTTGCCAACAGAAATGTTGCACCTTTTTCTTTTGCTAATCCTAATGCCTTATGCGTACCAAGAGATCCTACCTTTAAAGTCTGAATTGGATATTTCAGATAATCAATTGGGCTGGCGGGTGAAGCGAAGTGTAAAACATAATTTATATTACCCGGAAGATGAAGATAATTTGTAACATCGAGTTTAATGAATTGGAAATTTTCGTTTGGAATGAGATGTTGAATATTTTCCATTCGACCTGTAAGAAGATTATCTAAGCAGATAACCTTCATTCCTTCTAAAATCAATTTATCGCAAAGATGAGACCCTAAAAAGCCCGCCCCGCCAGTAACAACAGCAATTTTATTTTTCATTTGTTTATACTTTTATACGGGTTTTCTTTGAGCCATCAGTTGGTCTAGAATAGTAATAATAATATTTATAGTATGATCCGTAACCACTTCTGTATGTAAAATTATTCAGAACCACGCCAATAAAAGAAGAACGGTCGTGACTCAATAATTGAACAGCTTTTTCCATCAGTTCGATCTCTGTATTATTTGCCGAAACAACAAGCAAAGTTCCATCAACCATGCTCGACATGATTTCCGAATCAGTTACTGCAATGACCGGCGGTGAATCAATAATTACATAGTCATACTCATTTTTTAATTTCTCTAGAAATGATTCCATCTGTGTCGAGCCCAAAATTTCTGAAGGATTGGGTGGAATAGTTCCCGCGGTTATGAAATCGAGATTATTAATTTCGGATTTTCTAAGAATCTCACTATAAGAAGCTTGCCCAAAGAAGTAATCTGAAAATCCGGGAAATCTTTTTTGATTAAAAATATTATGAATTCTAGGTTTCCTTAAATCTGCATCAATAATAATTGTTTTAAAATTTGCCTGAGCGAAACTTCCGGCAAGGTTGATTGACGTGGTTGTTTTACCTTCTTGTGAAGTAGCAGAGGTGACTAAGATAGTTTTGAGTGTTTCTTTATCAAGTTTAGAGAATTTAATTCTTGTCCTAAGAGCACGGAAAGCTTCGCTTGCACTTGCATCCGGTTTTTTAGCAACAATAAATTCAAAATCTTTATTACCGGATTCCATTCCTTCAATTTGAGGAACCCACGCTAGGACGTTGATATTTCTGTTCGAAACATCTTCTGGTGTTTTGACAGTATTATCAAGATAGTTTCTAACAAAGGCAAAACCAACTCCCAGACCAATACCAAGAATCAATCCAATAAGTACAATTAACAAACGATTCGGTTTTGAAGGAAGCAGCGGAACCAATCCTGCATCTATAATCAATGCGTTCCCCGGAACCGACTGCTCATTAATAATTGCTTCTTGATAGCGTTCCTCGACCTGAAGATAAAGTTTTTCATCTGCAGATTGTTCTCTTTGCAATCTGGCAAGATCAATTGTGCTTGTAGGAAGTAGATTCATCTTTTTATCATAATCGCCAACAATCTCATTCATTTTCTTATAAGAGGCAGAGAAAGCCTGATATTTTACTTCTTCATCCAAAACTTTTCTTGTAAGATCTTTTATTTCTTCAGGTGTTGATGCGAGTACCCCGGCACGAAAAACCGATAATTGACTATTTAGTTTACTGTTTAACTCGCTAATATTAGCATCCGCTTCTTTTACTAATTTTTGAGAATTAATGTTTGGATTTGCCATAGCCCTATCTTTTTGAATTTTTAAAGCGCCAATCTGTTCTTGTAATTTTTTAATGTACGGCTCAGTTGCCAAATTTTCTATATAAGCAGTTAAATTAGGATCGCGTTTTTTTAACTCATCTTTATAATTGTTAAGCGTTTTCTCGGAGATGGTCATATCAATTTTAGTGGCATTCATCTTAGCTTGAATATCTGAAGATTCCGTAATAAGAGCTTTCGCTTGTTCGGGTAATTGGACAATACCGCGCTCTTCTTGAAAATTTTTCATCGTTTCTTCGACATTAGCTAAGGATGCTAACTTTTCATCTCTCTGCTGTGCAAGAAAATTTTTAATTACCGTTAGTTGCTGCCTATTGTAAGTTAAATTAATTTCTTTATATGCCGAGGCATAACTATTTGCAATTACAGCCGCCTCGTAAGGCGAAGTGGACTCTGCGGAGATTTCCACTATATCCAGTCCGCGTTTTTGATCTATCGACACCTTTGAACTCAACATAGAAACTATTGCTTCAACGGGTTTGAGAATTAGTGAGCCGGCTTTAGAACTCGAAGCTTCATCAATTATAAGAGCAAATTTCTTTTTATTAGAACTTGTTTGGAAACTATCAATAAGAGAATTACTAACCCTTTCTCTAAGATGGTAGCTTTTTAATATCTCAATCTCATTAGCTATGAAACGATCACTACCAAAATCTTGAAACTCGGGAATAAGAGAACCTGAAAGAATATTCCCTTGCGGTTTTGAAAGTTTAATAACAGTTGTGGACTTATAAATGTTGGGAGCGTTAATCGCATAGACTATTGCAACCAGCAATCCGGTTAGACTTATTAATAAGATCGGTACAAAATTCAACCGAACGAGGTTTATATAGTCCCTAAGTGTATGAGCATCTTGTAATATTGGGGAACTTGTTTGGGTACTATTCACAAATACTCCTTTTATTTTCTCACAATATTAAGTATTAAAATTGATAATGAAATTAGAACACTAAATATAGACATCCATATGCTAAAATGATCACGAAAATATAATCTCGGTTCACCCGGAACAACTAAAATATCACCTGCTTCTAATTTTGGAACTTTTCTATATTTTGATTGCAGTCTCGATTCATAAAGAAGATCGTTGTAAGTAAATTTTATCATTGTTTGTGTTGAATCATCGTTTATACGATAGATTCTTAAATCCTCAAGGTCGGCTGCATCCGAAGGACCTCCGGCGAAAGATAAGAGGTCGGCAACAGTTGAATAACTCGGCACAGTATATTTTCCGGTATATTTAACCCATCCCCAAACCGAGACTTTTATGTTTACAGCTTCCGGATCAGAATAATTATAATATCCCCCTTGCGGATTATATCTTGTTCCTAATACATCAGCGCCTAATTCGTAATCCTTAACTTGCGCAGCTAAGGAAATGTATCCTAATATGAATATGATAAAAATCCGAATAATAATTTTCATTAATACTTTCCCTTATTAAATTATTTGTCGTGTAGTAAATTAGAAAGCTTAAACGAAGATATAAAACTTCCGATAAATCCTAATAGCACTCCGATCACAGGAATTAGAATATCAAGAAACTCTATATGCATAATAAATTTAATATTATAATAAATTTTAGTCAATAAAACCAAAAAACCATGGAAAAGCAGCAAAGTTAATACCGATGAGATGAGCCCGATGAACAAACCGTTAATGATAACCGGTATTTTCATGGTTTTTTCAACGGCTCCAACTAATTTCATAGTGAAGTAGAGATTTCTATTCCCATACATCTGAATTTTATTATTGCTATAGACAAGATAAATTGATAAAAGTATTAAGATCACAGATAATATATAAATAACGTACTTGAATGATTTGAGAAAATTAAGGATACGCAGAACAGTCTTGTAATCGTAAACGACATCAGTAACGCCATTTATTTTCTTGAATTGATCTGTGAATTGTTCAATGTTGATTTCATCCAAAGACCGAGGTTGAAATTTTACAATTAAAGAATTTGGTAAAGGATTTTGATCAATTACTTTCCTAAAATCTTCGCCTGTTTCTGCTAAGAATTTTTTGACTGCTTCGTTTTTACTTATAAATTGAACTGATTGGACTGCATGGATTTGTGTTATACTATTTTGTATGGTTTGAATATCGGTCGAGTTAAGTGAATCTTCTAAATAAACATTTATTTCAATTGATCGTTTAATCTGATCGCTAAGGGTATTTGTACTGAATACAAGGAAAAATGAAATAGTCGTTAGGGAAACTGCGATTGTTGTTATAGTAATTGTAACAATCGTAGCAAACGATGATTTCCGGAATATTCTTATAGTTTCTTTTAGATAAAATAGTATCATGAATTCCTAAAAATTTGATTCATCAACCCAACGAAGGATTTTCCATTTATTACTTTCTTTGATAAGTGTTAAATTTACTCTGCCGTCAATATAAATAATATCAGTCGGGTTAAATGTTATTGTTAAATTAAAACTTCTGACAATACGTGATGAATCATCCGTCATAGAATTAATATTATTCCAAACCAGATCTAAACGCTGCGTATTTTGAAACAATCCGCTGCTGACTTTCATTTCTTCATCTCTTCCCCATGAAATGTCTGCCCCAATATCATAATCTCTATAATTAAAAGTAAAATTTTTATTTAACAATTGACTATAAATTAAGGTGTCCTTAAATGTATATGCATATTGGAAATTTTGAAATACACCATCAACGTTCAGTTGATCGCTAATTAATCCTTTCGCCTGTCCAAGAGTCTCATCAATCTTTGGCGCAAAAGGATTTACACAACTATTAAGAGTTATTAAGACTATTCCGCAAAAAAGAATGCGTTTAATATAGCCTCCCTTTCAATTCGCTCCAACTTTTTGAATTATCTCTCAGGAGATCAGCCCATTCTACAATAACCCATTGATTTCGTGAATCTCTGAAAATTTTAAATTGTCCCGAACCTGCATACATACCATTGATCGTTTGATTCTCCGAAAGTACTGTTATGGAGTAGTCAATCTGATAAAAAACGCTGTCAGCAGATTGAGTAGAATCGCGAGGAGTAAGAGTTAAAAATATTGACTGCCCTGTTTTTACTTTGGTTTTTAAGTTTTGGAAGTATTGTCTTTCCGATTCAATGTTCCAGTTATTAAGCTCCGGATATTGTGAGACCAAAACAGGAGCTGCAAAATATCTAAATTTCTTTTTCAGAAATGATGAATCCACAAAACATTGCATATAATTTTCTAAATTTTTTCCTTCCATGGAAACTTTGAAATTACTAAATAAAATTTCTTTGGAGAAAGCAGGAATGTTACTGTTGCCTAATGTATTAGGTTGTTCCGCATTTCTAGTAGTCAGCAAATCGCAGGAAGATAAACTTAGAAAAAACAAAAAATATATAATTTTTTTCATCGCTTAAAAAAAAGAATCAATCTAGGAGATTTATTTTCATTGAAAACCGAACCTTCATAATCACCGAATAATTTATCGAAGTTAAATCCAATTTTCTCAAACTCGGCTATTATTTTTTCTTTTGAATATAATTGAACCGATTCCAAATAAGAATTCTTCTTTGCTCCATTTTGGATTGTAATTTCCTTTACTACGCGTCCATTCTCGATTCTTCGCAGTTCAACAATTTTTTTATTCTTTGCTTCTTTAATTGTTTCCGGTACCAGGTTATTTATCACAAAATTAGCGTTCAGATAATCTAGAACATAATAGCAGTTTTTATTTAACAAATTATAAGCTGTTCTAACAAAACAAAAATTTTCTTCATCATTATTAAAGTAACCGAAACTCGTAAACAAATTTAGAATCAGATCAAATTTTTTGCACAAATATATTTTTCTTATGTCAGCGCAGAATAAATCAATTTCAATCTTTTGAAGCGCAGCATCTGATTTAGCTTTCTTAAGAAGAGATTTGCTTAAATCGAATCCTGTAACATTAAATCCCCATAATGCAAGGTTTATGCAATGTCTTCCGGCTCCGCATGCCGCATCAAGGATAGAAGCATCTTTGCTTAATTTTGTCTCTCTTATAATTAGTTCTAATAATTTTTGTGCGTCTTCATGGTTTCTATGTTGATAGACGCTTAAGTATTCTTCGGAACTGAACCAATCCTTGAACCACTCTTTCATTGTATAGATATTCTGCCAATGAATGCACGCCCTATTGTTGCCGAATCGGCAAATTCTAGGTCTCCGCCGATAGGAAGTCCACGTGCAATCCTTGAGACTTTTATATTTAGGTTTTTCAAAGTATTCATCAAATAAACAGAAGTTGCATCGCCTTCAGAATTTGGGTTGAGAGCAAGAATGATTTCTTTTACATCGTTCCCTTGAAGACGGAGAAGTAATTCTCTTATTTTCAGAGAATCAATCATAACACCGGCTAAAGGATTTAACACTCCTCCAAGAACGTGATACAATCCGTTATACTCATTCGTCTTTTCAATAGCAATTACATCACTTGCATCTTCAACTACACACATCAAAGAACGATTGCGTTTAGGACTTGTACAAATTTCACATTTTTCTTCAGTTGCAATATTGAAACAAACTTCACAAAATCTAATTTTTTCTTTCAGTTCAATAAGCGACTTGACCAATGCGTCAACTGTTTGAGATTCGCTTTTTAAAATATGAAGAGCAAGGCGTTGGGCTGTCTTATTACCTATCGAAGGAAGTTTGCTCAATTCATCTATTGCTTTTTGTAATGGTTCTGCTATCAGCATTTAAAACCCCGGAATGTTCATACCCGGAGGAAGCATTCCTTTAGTAACACTTCCCAATTCGTCTTCAGCCATTTTACCAGCAGATTGTAAAGCTTTATTCACAGCGGCAACAACTAGATCTTCCAGCATTTCTCTATCGCCACTCTTTGCAATTTCTTCATCAATTGAGAGAGAGACTAATTCTTTTTTTCCGTTGGCGGTAGCTTTAACCATTCCTCCGCCGCTCTCTTCCGTAACAGTTTTATTTTCCAACTCAGATTGTATTTTTGCCATGTCCGCTTGCATTTTCTGCACTTGCTTCATCATATCGTTCATATTCAATTTCATTAATCCTCCGTAATTAAATTTAATTTGCGAATTGTTTGTATTGAGCGATTTTCTTTCTTGATTTGTTGGTGCGAAAGTTAGTAAAAAAAAGTTTCACAAGAAATTAAAGAGATAAAATATTACATTTACACCGTCTTTAGCAGACGTGTTTTATAGTTATTGCTCACAAACATTTTCTATATGATTACAAAGTATGGGCTAAATACATTTTTATTTTCTGCCGGGTTTTCTCTTGTACTGATTCTTGGTTCATTGTTCATTCAGAATGGATGGATCAAGTATCCTCTTTTAGTTTTTTCAATCGCTTTCTTTCTTTTTTCATTAAATTTTTTCCGGGATCCGGAACGAATGCCTCCAAATAAAAAAAATGTGGTGCTTTCTCCCGCCGAT
Source organism: Bacteroidota bacterium (assembly GCA_021801605.1). Taxonomy (GTDB): domain Bacteria; phylum Bacteroidota; class Ignavibacteria; order Ignavibacteriales; family Melioribacteraceae; genus Fen-1258. Next base: position 7,888 of record JAJYXU010000086.1, on the reverse strand, counting down.
GGGAAAATTGTTATTATTAAAGATATGTATGAAGGAGAATTTTTAAAAGAAAACGCCAAACAAATTTCTATCTTCATGTCGCCGCTTAATGTGCACGTTAACCGAATTCCCATTGACGGTAAAGTAGAGTATTTCAAATATGTGGCTGGGGAATACTTGGTTGCTTTTCATGAAAAAGCCGATAAACGAAACGAGCGTACTGAAATTGGAATTACAAACAGTAAAGGGAAAGTCTTTTTCACACAAGTAGCAGGATTTATTGCAAGACGAATTGTTTGCGATTTGAAAATTGGCGACTCTGTTAACATGGGAAATCGTTTTGGAATGATAAAATTTGGCAGCCGTTCCGATGTTGTTGTTCCAGCTAACTGGAAGTTAAAAGTTAAACTTGGCGATTTAGTTACTGCAGGCGAGACAATTCTTTTCGAGATCGAATAATGAATAAATCCCTATACCAAAAATCATTTATTGCCAATACCGTAACAACATTTAATGTTTTATGCGGATTCCTCTCAATAGTGTTTGCATCTCAACCTAATTTCCGGCTGGCTTCTATAATGATTATTGCTGCAGCCATTTTTGATATGCTTGACGGAATTGTTGCTCGTCTGCTTGGAACTTCCAGTCGTTTTGGAGTTGAACTCGATTCCCTCTCCGATGTTGTAAGTTTTGGAGCGGCGCCGGCATTTTTAATTTACAAAGCATACGCTTTTCAATTTGGCGGCTGGGGAATTTTACTGAGTTCATTATTACTAATATTTGGAGCGCTGCGGTTAGCACGATTCAATATTCAAATTGAAGATTTGAATACAAAGGGCGATTTCAAAGGGTTGCCAATTCCAATGCAAGCTCTAACTGTTGCACTGTTTGTCTTGTCTTTTCATCATGACGGAAAAATCATTGAGCCATATAATTATCTTGTTATCCCCCTTGTTCTATTTCTTTCTCTCTTAATGGTAAGTAAAATCCGTTACAATGCATTGCCAAAGCTTCGTGATAAAAATTTCAGAGATAAATTTTTTCTGTTCACAATATTAATTGTTGTTCTCATTCTAGCTCTTCTTACAAATGGAGAAATTCTATTCTATATCATTTTAGGAATTGTGCTTTTTGGAATTCTTCGAAAAATATATTTGTTAATCTTTAACAAGAAAGACGAGAACGGAAACGGGAAAAAAACACCGGAGAATAAAAGTGTATAAAGCAACTGTCATTGTAAAACGACGTCCAAAAATTTTAGATCCCGAAGGAAAAGCAGTTGAGCAAGGGGCAAAACTTCTTGGATTTAATAATGTAAAAAAAACCCGAATTGGTAAGTACATCGAGTTTTTTGTAGAGACAAACGATAAAACTGTTGCCGAGAAAGAAGTGCGTGAATACAGTGAGAAACTTCTTTCAAATCCAATTATGGAAGATTTTGAATTCACATTGGAAGAAGTGAAATGAAACCGAAATTTGGCGTTGTTGTTTTCCCCGGTTCTAATTGTGATCACGATGCTTACTTTGCCGTAAAAAAAATTTTAGGTTACCAATCAGAATTCCTTTGGCATAAAGAGAAAGATTTGAAAGGGAGCGATGTGGTAATTCTTCCGGGTGGATTTTCATACGGAGATTATCTACGTACAGGTGCCATAGCTCGCTTCTCTCCAATCATGGAATCTGTATACAAATTTGCCGGGAGCGGTGGTGTTGTAATTGGCATTTGCAATGGTTTCCAAATTTTACTGGAATTGGGTTTACTGCCTGGCGTTATGATGAAGAATGAATCGTTAAAGTTTGTTTGCAAAGATGTTTATTTGAGAGTTGAGCACAATAACAATATTTTTACAAAATCAGTCCATCAAAAAGTTTTGAAAATTCCTATTGCACATGGAGACGGCAATTATTTTGCAGATAAAAACACATTGAAAGAGCTTGAGGCAAATAAGCAAGTTTTATTCCGTTATGTTTCTCCGGAAGGTAACATCGCCAACGAATTTAACCCCAACGGTTCTTTAAATAACATTGCAGGAATAATAAACAAGAAAAAAAATGTTATGGGACTTATGCCCCATCCGGAACGATGCTGCGATCCAATTCTCGGGGACACTGACGGTGCATTGCTGTTCAAATCAGTAGCAGAAAATTATTTAAGCTGATGCAGTTAATTCAGCGTTGGGAACTAAAAAAAAATATAGAGAGGTTATTATGGGTAATCTTGGGTCTGGTGAAATACTTTTAATTGTACTTGTAATTTTAATTCTTTTCGGGTCGAAAAAAATTCCCGAACTTGCTCAGGGTATTGGCAAAGGAATGAGAGAATTCAAAAAAGCTTTGAACGATGTTCAAGAAGACATTAAGATTTCTGACAAGTCCGATTCTAAAGACGAGAAAAAATAATTTTATAATCTTCTCACAATTCTTCCGGTGATTTAATTTGCTTAATTACAAAAACCACTCAGAAAAAATTTCTTTGATCAAAGAAGATAAACTTTCTCTCCGCGAAAATGTTTCCTTCTTTTTAGACAACATCAAGAGAAATTCAAATCTGAACGCTTATAATTTTGTTTTTGATGACTGCCTTATGCAGACTTCATCTATTGAACAAAAGATTAAAAACGGTTCGGCAGGCAAACTTGCCGGAATGGTGATTGCCATTAAAGATGTTCTTGCTATTAAACAACAACCGTTGACGTGCTCATCTAATATTTTAAGAGATTTTATTCCCACCTACACCGCAACAGCAGTTCAAAAATTAATTGATGCAGATGCAATCATAATCGGTAAAACAAACTGCGATGAATTTGCAATGGGTTCATCAAATGAAAACTCAGCATTCGGAGCTGTGCTCAATCCGGTTGATAAATCACGAGTGCCGGGCGGATCTAGCGGCGGTTCTGCTGCTGCTGTTGCAGCAAGTCTTTGCGATGCATCTCTAGGTACAGATACGGGCGGATCAATTCGTCAACCGGCAGCATTTTGCGGCATATATGGATTGAAACCAACTTACGGAAGAGTTTCTCGATACGGACTAACTGCATTTGCTTCTTCGTTCGATACAATTGGGCCGTTTGCTCGAAATGTTGAAGATATTGCTCTTGTTCTTTCTGTTATATCAGGTTATGATGAAAAAGATTCTACAAGTTTTAGAACGGATGTCCCGGATTTCATTACAAAACTGAACTCAATAAAAAAATTTAGAATAGGTTTACCTAAAGAATATTTTGCAGAGGGATTGAATGAAGAGATACATAATGCAATTTTCGAAAAAGTAGAATATTTGAAAAAACAAGGTTTTGAAATTACCGAGATTGAACTCCCTCATACTGAATATTCAATATCTGCGTATTACATTTTGACTACTGCAGAAGCATCATCCAACCTTGCACGCTTTGATGGTGCCCGTTATGGATTCAGATCAAAAGAAGACAAAAATTTGTTGAACATGTATGTTAATTCCCGCTCGGAAGGTTTTGGCAATGAGATAAAAAGAAGAATAATGCTTGGCACTTATGTTTTATCATCCGGATATTATGATGCATATTACCGCAAAGCCCAGAAAGTACGCCGACTATTAAAGCAAGATTTTGATAAAGCATTTGAAAAAGTTGATCTCATTCTTACACCTACAACTCCAACAACTGCATTTAAGATTGGCGAAAAAACAAGCGATCCTCTTGAAATGTATCTTGGCGACATATATACTACTTCTGCAAACCTCGCCGGTATTCCGGGAATAAATATCCCCATTGGTAAAGACAAGCAAGGTTTACCAATCGGTATGCAGGTGATGGCAAATCAGTTTGATGAAGTAACACTTTTATCTGTAGCTCAGATTTTTAATCTGAGTGAATGAACAGAATGAAATTCTGTTTTACAAGTAGCGCAGACCTGCTTGCCGCACCTAACTCCCGATATGTAGAGGCAAGTATTTTTCCTGCAGTATGGTAGTAAAAAAGAAAACTGTTTTTAGTTGCTTGAGTATACAACTTTTCCTTCTTTCACATAACTTGCAATCATTCGTGTTTCGTTTTCGCATTCGTCTATGGTGAGTTTTATAAGATCAACTGCAATATCAAATTCTCTTGTCGTTGCTCTAACTACATTTCCAGTCATAGGAGCTCTTTCCCAAATATCTTTATTTTTAAAATCATCCGACACAACAGCAAGATCAATTCTTTATAATCTTTTGTCATAATCAAAATTCCTTTTGAAATATAAATAAGAAACCTTTCAGATATTATCAATAAAAGAAATTTTTCTTAAGTAAGTTTTGTTTTCCTTTCTTAATTTTGTTCATAGATATTCGAATTAGGATGAAAAATATTGTTTTTACTCAGCATGCAATTAATAAACTTGAGATATTAATTTCTCACAAATTCATTATATCAAAAGAAGTTATTGAAAATTCCGCATTCAATCCTGATAGAGTCGAATCTAGGTATAAGAATAGATTAATTGCTCAAAAAGAATTAGATTCAGATCACGTTTTAAGAATAGTATATGAAGAAACGGAGAAAGAAATAAGAATAATTACTTTTTACCCCGGGAGAAAAGAGCGATATGCAAAAGATTAAATACAGTAAAGATGTGGACGCATTATTAATCGAATTATCAGATAAACCAATAGATCATGCGGAAGAAGAAGGTCAAATAATTATTCATTTTACAAAAGAGAATGAACCGGTATTGTTAGAAATTTTTGATGCAAGCCAATTTATTGTTAAAGCTTTCCAGAGTGTAGTAAACTATAAAGAAATAACTGATGCTGCTTAATTTTCCCAAGTAAGTTTCCATTCCCTTTCTTAATTTTGACGAGTCAATTTTTAGAATCAATTATCAAGGAATAAATATGAGTATACTACTCGACAAAAAAACACGCGTGGTTGTTCAAGGAATTACAGGCGGTGAAGGTTCATTCCACACGAAACAGATGATCGAATACGGTACAAACGTTGTTGCAGGCGTAACACCTGGCAAAGGTGGTCAAAAGTTTGAAGACACAAACGTTCCAATATTTAATACTCTTGCCGAAGCCGTTAAAGTTACAAAAGCAGAAGCATCGGCAATCTTTGTTCCGCCATCATTTGCCGCAGATGCAATTCTTGAAGCAGCCAATGCTGGAATCAAATTAGTAGTCTGCATCACGGAAGGAATTCCCACTAAAGATATGATCGCAGTTTATAATCTTATCAAAGAAAAAAATGTTCGTTTGGTTGGCCCAAATTGCCCCGGTGTAATTTCACCGGGTAAAGCAAAAATTGGTATCATGCCCGGCTTCATTCACAAACAAGGAAAAGTCGGCGTAGTATCTCGTAGCGGCACTTTAACTTACGAAGCGGTAAAACAATTATCTGATTTAGGAATTGGACAATCAACTTGCGTTGGTATCGGCGGCGATCCAATCATCGGTTCAAGATTCATTGATATAATTAAGTTGTTCAATGAAGATTCCGGCACAGAAGGAATTGTTATGATTGGAGAAATTGGCGGAAGCGCAGAAGAAGAAGCCGCAGATTTTATGAAGAAGTATGTAAAGAAACCTGTTGTTGGATTTATTGCAGGCAGAACAGCGCCTCCAGGACGACGTATGGGTCATGCCGGTGCAATCATTTCGGGCGGAAAAGGAACAGCCGCAGAAAAAATGGCTGCAATGAAAAAAGCAGGAATTCATGTTGTTGAAAGCCCTGCGGAAATTGGAATTACGATGAAGAAAGCATTAGATAAAGAAAAAAAGAAAGAAGTGAAGAAGAAAATATCCAGTGTGAAAAAAACAGTGAAGAAAGTTGCAATAAAAAAAGTATTACCAAAGAAAAAAATATCTAAGAAAAAATAACATGGAAATTAATAGAGGAGTTAGAGATTGAACAACAAAACACTTGCAATTCTTAAACCAGATTGTGTTAAGAAAAATTTAATAGGCAAAGTTATCACACAAATTCAAAGTGCCGGTTTTAAAGTAAGCGCGATAAAGATGGTCAAGCTTACAGAAGATTCAGCAAAAGGATTTTACGAGATACACAAGGAACGCCCGTTCTTTAACGACCTAATTGCTTATATGACTTCCGGTCCATGTGTACCGATTGCTCTTGAGAAAGAAAACGCTGTTGAAGATTTCCGTAAACTTATTGGTGCTACTGACCCTACAAAAGCTTTGAAAGGAACAATAAGAAATTTATATGCAGATAGTATTCAAGAAAATATTGTACATGGTTCAGACTCGGACGAAAACGCAGAAAAAGAGATTTTACATTTCTTTTCACGCAAAGAATTTCTTGAAATAAACGGCTTCTAATTTTTTAATACTTTCCCCTTTTTCAAGGGGAGTTTTTTAATCATACAGAGAGAATTAAATGACAAACAAAATTTTTAAAATAGTTTCGGTATTTCTGGCTCTTACAATTGTAATTGGCTGCGGTAAAAAAGAAACGACCCCAAATGCTGCTTCAATCAATGCTAATAATCCCCAAAGCATTGATATGAGCGGGCAAAAAGTATTTTTGAAATATCAATTCAAGAAAGATGAAAAGCTGCGTTATAAATTAACTACAATTTCAAACTCGCTTCAAACAATCAAAGTTGATTCTCTAATGAAATCGAGTTCAGATCAAACTCTTACTTACATTTTTGATATTGAGATAGTTGACGTTGACAAAGATAATACAGCTGAACTTGCAATAAATATTTCCTCTATCAATTTTAGCGGAAATATCAATGGACAGAAATTAAATTACGACTCGAAAGCAACTTTATCAAAAGAAGACAAAGATAAATTTGGAGAGTTTGAAACGATTGTTAATTCGCCATTCCGTGCTCGCGTAAACCAGAAAGGTGAAGTTTTGGAAGTTACACGAATTGATAAAATGGCAGATAAGATGATTGCGCTTAAACCTCAGATGCAAAAAATTACAGCAGAACAAAAAGCAGCTCTTATAAAGAATATTGGCGAAGGAGAGATCAGACCTAGAACACAGCTTCTCTTTAGGGAATTAACTTCAAATGCGGTTGCCAAAGATTCATCGTGGCAACTGACCTCACCGGCAACTTTAGCTGTTTTTCAGATAGAAAGTATTTCTAAATTCAAAGTGGATGATTTTGTAAAAGCAGGAGATGATAAGATTGCAAAGCTGAGCGCTACACTTACATCAAAATGGACAGGAAACAAAAAAGGGACACAAGATGGAATGAATTATCTTTTTGATGATCCTAAAATTACCGGCGGCGGAACTATTTTATTCGATATTGATAAAGGTCTGGTGATAAAAAGTGAAACTACAACGAACGTAGAGATGGGTGTTAGGGTTGATGGAAAGGATGCCGCTCAAAAAATGCAACACTCAATTAGAAAAGATTTATCGATGAATAAAAATATTGTTGAGTTGCTTTAACTCACGATTTCGTTCTGAGCTAATGAACAGATTGGAAATCTGTTCTACAAGTAGCGCAGATTTTTAATCTGCGCAGTCGTGAACAGTTTAGAACACTCTTCTATCTATAACTCAGACCCACCTAACGGACGGGCAGGTTTCCAATTTGAGTGCTAATGAACAGAATAAAATTCTGTTCTACAAGTAGCGCAGATTTTTAATCTGCGCAGTCGTGAACAGTTTAGAACACTCTTCTATCTATAACTCAGACCCACCTAACGAACGGGCAGGTTTCCAATTTGAGTGCTAATGAACAGAATAAAATTCTGTTCTACAAGTAGCGCAGATTTTTAATCTGCGCAGTCGTGAACAGTTTAGAACACTCTTCTATCTATAACTCAGACCCACCTAACGGACGGGCAGGTTTCCAATTTGAGTGCTAATGAACAGAATAAAATTCTGTTCTACAAGTAGCGCAGATTTTTAATCTGCGCAGTCGTGAACAGTTTAGAACACTCTTCTATCTATAACTCAGACCCACC
>JAJYXU010000172.1 GCA_021801605.1 Bacteroidota bacterium | reverse complement strand
TTCCGATCTAGCGGTTTCAATCCCTTTTCTTATTGCCTTCTGTACTATAGATGATTTCGCGTCCATATCGTCCGGGTAATGAATTTTTATAGTTCCGTTTCTGACTTTGACAGAAATTTTATTCTTCAAAGATGATTTTATTTCAAGCCGGTGGTTACGTGTTGAAAAATTAGAACTCTCATCGTAAAAAGAGAATGTTTTTTCATATCCTCTCATTTTAGAAACGTGTTCTTCAATCCATTTTATTTTTTGATGAGCTAATTTTTCTCCATCATAAAACGATACCTTTTCCGGGATAGAAATTGTAACGCCTCCAAACGGCTTTACGGAGATATTCATATGGCGCGCACGAGCACTTTTTCTAAGAAGAATTTCTACTTCATTTACTTTAATAATTTTCGTGGACATCGGTTTTATGATTTCCGTAATTCTTTATATCACAAATGTAGATAAATATTTAAAATGAGAAAGGGATGTTCTCACATCCCTTTCAAGTTTTGGTGGGCAGAGACGGAATCGAACCGCCGACACAAGGATTTTCAGTCCTTTGCTCTACCGACTGAGCTATCTGCCCATCAAAAACGCGGCGTAAAAATAAATATTTTCGACTTAAAACCAAAAATTAAATTTATCTTTCTAAATTATTATTGAGTTAGAGTAAGAATTTATTAAGTTAAGCCCGTTAATTTTTGATTGATAATGGAAACACTCTTATTTATAGCCGCCAACTTCGCGTTGGTAATTGCATTTGTCTATCTTACACGTAAAAAGGAGTTCCTTTCATTCCTCTATAACGGCAAATGGATGCTTACATGGCTTGCCGTTGGCATTATTACTTTGATGGATGAACTCACCTCGATTTACTACGCACCTTTCGAAGCTTTCAGATTTATTGGGATTAAAGCAATCTTTTATATTGCACTTACCTCTGTCTTGATTCGATTTCTTTCTACTCGAATGGTTGAGATAGGAGAAATTCTTGAAAAGAATAATATTCGTGGCGGAGGCGTTTATTCTTTTTCATATTTAGTGCTTGGTCCGACTTTTTCGTTCGTGGCTATTTCATCAATCCTTGTTGATTACATTCTAACGGCAACAATTTCTACCGTGAGCGCTGTAGAAAACGGGACTTACTTTTTAGGAATGGGTCCCGAGACAAAATTTTTTCTAAAGTTTGGAGTAATTGGTTTAATCACCGGTTTGAATATTGTCGGTATAAAAGAAAACGCAAAATTTACTTTTCTCATCTTTGTGTTTGCAGCATTTGTTCTAGTTAATCTTCTTGTTGGCGGCGTTTCTCATTTAGACTCGACTTCCGTTGCAATTATCGGAGACAGTTTTCATTCATTCGTCGGAGATTTCAAAGGTCAAAATCCATTTATCGCTTATGAAAATTTAATTATCGGTATCGGCAGTTGTATTCTTGCTTATTCAGGAATAGAATCTGTATTGCAAACTGCCTCACTTGTAAAGGATTGGAAACAGATTCGTAAAGCTTATCTTTTTTTAGCAGTTACAGTTGGAATTGTAACACCCCTTATAGCACTATTCGCACTTTCATCCGGAATTAATCTTGGTAAACACGAAACAGATTTGATCCCGACATTCGCATCAAAAGTGAACGGTAACTTTTTTGGAATCATAGTTGGAGTGCTTGCAAGCATAACATTAATAATGGCAGTTAACACCGCGATGGTTGCTTCAGCAGAATTGATAGAAAAAGTTGCAGAAAAGTATAATTTCCAATGGTTGATACATTCCAATAAGAATCAATCTCTCTATAGAATCCACCTTATCAATGCGGTTTTTTACAGCATTATTTTGATTATCACAAGCGGCAGCCAAGCCATACTAGCGGAAATGTACGCTGTTGGTCTTGTTGCCAGTTTTGCTATCAACACCGGCTCTCTCTTAAAATACCGTTACTCTAAAGGAACCAAAGAGATAACATATCACACATCCAAAGTTGGTACACTTATTTTGTTTTTCATTTTGGTCAGCACTTTAATTTATATAATGATAGCACGCCCCTACGGCACTACTCTCTGGTTTATTATTACAATGGTTGTATTATTTCTTGGAATCAGGATCTCCCGTTACCGCGCACCAGATATACCTGTACGCCGTAAGACAAGAAATGTTATGGACCTTGTTTTCAAAATTGCTGAGATTGATAATAAAGAGATTAACATTTTCTTCCGAAGACCATTGGAAGAAGAAACCGCAACTGCTGCCAGCAATTCAATTTTTGTAAGTTTCTACGCGCCTCGGCTTGATACTCCAACGCCTTTCCGTGACAACCACTTCTGGATTGCTATTGAGAGAAAGTTAAACCTATTTGATATGATAACTGCAGTACTAAAAACTATTGAGTATGAAATTCCTTCATCGGAAAAAGAAATTCATTTACATTTTGGCTGGCCTCTATCTTCATGGATAGATCGTTTATCAACCGGTATAATGATTCACAACATTATAAAACTCCCGAGAATCTTCCCGAATTATCATTTTCACATGGATCATGAGATTAAAAAAGAAGAGCACCCGTAAGCGCTCTTTTTTTGATCAAATCATTCAAAAAGTATCAAATCTTTTTCATCGCATCTAAATAAAATATTTAATCACCCAATGTTGCAACCATAATTGCTTTAATAGTATGAAGTCTATTTTCTGCCTCATCAAAAACGATTGAATGTGATGATTCAAAAACTTCATCCGTAACTTCCATTGCCTCAAGACCAAATTTTTGAAAAATTTCTTCACCTACTGTTGTTTCTCTATTATGAAACGCCGGTAAGCAATGTAAAAATTTAACATTTGGATTGCCTGTATTCTTTATCATTTCCATATTAACCTGATAAGGTTTCATCACTTTAATTCTTTCTTCCCAGACGGCTTCAGGTTCACCCATAGAAACCCAGACATCTGTATATAAGAAATCGGCACCTTTGACACCTTTCACCGGATCATCTGTAAACTCAATTACAGCTCCGGTTTCTTTTGCTATCTCTTTACACTTTTTTACAAGTTCTTCATTTGGCCATAAATTTTTTGGTGCAACTGCTCTAAACTTCATTCCCATTTTTGCAGAACCGACCATCAGAGAATTGCCCATATTATTTCTTGCGTCGCCTAAATAGACCAACGTAATTTCATTCAACGGTTTGTCGGTATGTTCCATTATGGTAAGAAAATCAGCCAGCACCTGAGTAGGATGAAATTCATCGGTAAGACCATTCCAAACCGGCACTCCGGCATGAGCGCCAAGCTCTTCAATAATCTCTTGACCGAATCCTCTATACTCAATTCCATCGTACATTCTACCAAGGACACGAGCTGTATCTTTCATAGATTCCTTTTTTCCCATCTGTGAGCCGGATGGACCTATGAATGTAACTCCGGCGCCTTGATCAAGAGCAGCGACTTCAAAAGCGCATCTTGTACGTGTCGAGTCCTTTGCAAAAAGAAGAACAATATTCTTTCCTTTCAGTCTCTGTGTCTCTGTACCTGCATATTTGGCAGCTTTCAGTTCTTTAGAAAGGTCCAATAAATATTTGATCTCTTTGGGAGTGAAATCGAGAAGTTTTAAAAAATTTCTGTTTCTTAGATTAAATGCCACTTTATCTTTCTCCTTAAATTTATTTTAATACTTAGAAAATTTACACAATCTGTTTCAGAGAGCAATGCAAATTCAATGAATTACATTTTTCGTGATCTTGATCTATCACAGAGTAATTCTCGTTCCGCAATTTTCTTTTTCAATATCTTCTTCTGAAGTGATGATTGCTTCGTTTCCTCCACTTTCAACAAATTCAACAGCAGCAACAATTTTTGGTCCCATACTTCCTGCGGGAAATTCTCCGGCATCTAAATATTTTCGTGCTTCTGCAGCCGTTAAATGATCTAGAGCTTTCTGGTTAGGTTTATTGAAATTTATAAAAACTTTTGGAACGTCTGTAATAATGTAGAACCGATCTGCCTTAATCTCCCGCGCCAAAACTGCAGAAGCTAAATCCTTATCTACTACAGCTTCAATTGCTTCAAGATACTTTGTGTCGGCATGCCAATAGACCGGGATTCCACCGCCACCAACTGCAATAACAATGTGACCGTGTTTGACTAAATCCTTTATAACTTTCTTGTTCATAATATCAAGAGGTTTAGGAGAAGCAACAACTTTTCTCCATCCTCTCTTACGAGGATCTTCTTTAAAAACCCAATTGTTTGCTTTGGCAAGAAGATCTGCTTCTTCCTTTAAGTAATAAGGTCCAATAGGTTTTGTAGGATTTTGGAAAGCCGGATCACCAATATCCACTAACGTCTCTGTTATAATTGCAACCACATTTCTGCGCAAATTTGTTTTGCTGATTGCATTGCGCATCTGTCGATCTATCATGTAACCGATTCCACCTTGGGAATCGGCTACACAAATGTCTAACGGCATTTTTGGAATTTTATATTGAGCATAACCAGCTTCATTACGCAGAAGAATATTTCCAACTTGAGGACCGTTGCCATGAGTTATAACAAGATTATAATCGTTTCGTAATAAACTGATCAACTTATTGCACGTATCAAGCGTGTTCTTTTCCTGCTGTTCAATTGTACCAACTTCATTAGCGCGTAAGAGTGCGTTGCCACCAAATGCAACAACAGCAATCTTTTTCATAAAAGACCTTTAGCTTTAAGAACAGACTCACATGTATTCTCACCAATCTCTTGCAATTCATACATAACGCGGGTTGATGGCTTGTTGATTTTCAAAATTCTGCCAAGATCTATTGGAGTTCCAATTACAACAGAATCGCAATCAGTTTTGTTGATTGTTTCCTCAAGATCTTTAATTTGTTCATCACCGTAACCCATAGCTGGAAGAAGAATACCAATGTTGGGATATTTTTTGAAAGTATCTGATATCGAATTTACAGTGAACGGTCTCGGGTCAACAATCTCTTTGGCTTTTAGTCTTTCAGCGGCAACAGTACCTGCGCCATATTTCATTTCGCCATGAGTTAATGTTGGGCCATCTTCAACAATAAGAACACGTTTACCAGTTATAAGTCCCGGATTATCAACTGTCAGAGGAGAATACGCATCAATGACAATTGCTTTTGGATTAACTTCTTTAATATTCTTTCTTACGGTTTCAATTCCCTCTTTAGTAGCAGAATCCATTTTATTGATTATGATTGCATCAGCCATACGCAAAGAAGTATTACCGGGATAGTAATTCATTTCATGCCCGGCTCTATGTGGATCTACGACAGTGAACGTTACATCCGCATTATAGAATGACATATCATTGTTACCGCCATCCCATAAAATTACATCTGCTTCTTTTTCAGCTTCGCGCAAGATAGCTTCGTAATCTACGCCGGCATAGATAACTCCGCCGCGAGCTATATGCGGTTCATACTCTTCAATCTCTTCAATAGTACATTCATGTTTTTTTAAGTCATCTATAGTTGCAAAGCGCTGGACTTTTTGTTTTACTAAATCGCCGTAAGGCATAGGATGACGTATTGCAACAACTTTTTTACCGGCATCTTGAAGAAGTTTAACAATTCTTCTTGATGTTTGAGATTTTCCACAACCGGTTCTAACGGCAAGAACTGCTACAACAGGTTTGGTGCTTTTAATCATAGTTTCAGAGGCGCCCATCAAGCGGAATGATGCACCGACAGCATTAACTATTGATGCTTTTGACATTACATAATTGAAAGTGATATCCGAATAAGCAAATACAACTTCATCCACTTTCAAGTTGTGGATTAGATCAACAAGTTCCGATTCTTCATAAATCTTAATCCCATCCGGATATAATTTCCCGGCAAGTTCTGCGGGATAACTCCTGTCAAAGATGTTTGGAATTTGAGTAGCAGTAAATGCAACAACATTGTAATTCTTATTGTCTCTAAAGAATACATTGAAGTTATGAAAATCCCGTCCTGCTGCACCCATGATAAGGACGTTTCTACGTGACATATTTTACCTCTTTTATGGTTTATTCAACTGTGACACTTTTTGCCAAATTACGCGGTTGATCAACATTTAGTCCTTTCTTAACAGCTATGTGATACGCAATTAATTGTAAAGGTATTACTGTTAGGATTGGCGTTAACATATTGTGTGTCTTAGGAACTTTTATAACATGGTCAACCATACTTTCTATTTGATCATCACCTTCATTTACAATAGCAAGGATTCTTCCTTTCCTTGCTCTAACTTCCTGAATGTTGCTTATTACTTTATCGTAAACAGAATCTTTAGTAGCAATGAAAACAACAGGCATGTCATCATCAATCAAAGCAATCGGTCCGTGTTTCATTTCAGCCGCAGGGTAACCTTCTGCATGTATATAAGAAATTTCTTTTAGTTTCAAAGCACCTTCGAGTGCAACCGGAAAGTTATAACCTCTCCCTAGATATAAGAAATTTTTAGAGTTTGCATATTTCTCAGCGATCTCTTGGATATAGTCATTCTGTTTAAGAATTATTTCAATTTTCTCGGTTAACTTTTTCATTTGAGTTATAATTTCTTGCCCTTCAGGAAGACTTAAATTTCTTCTTCGAGCAAGTAACAATGTAATTAATGCAAGTACAGAAATTTGAGATGTAAATGCTTTTGTTGATGCAACTCCAATCTCTGGTCCGGCATGGATATAAACTCCGGCGTCGCTTTCACGGGCTATTGAACTGCCAACGACATTGCAGATACCAATGCAGAGAGCACCTTTCTTTTTAGCTTCTTTCATTGCCGCAAGTGTATCGGCTGTTTCTCCGCTTTGAGATATAAAAATAACAGTATCATCTTTAGAGATGATAGGATGCCTGTAACGGAACTCGGAAGCATATTCCACCTCAACAGGGATTCCGGCATATTGTTCCAGCATATACTCGCCGACTAATCCGGCATGCCATGATGTTCCGCAAGCAGTAATTATAATTCTTTTCGAGTTTATCATACGATCTTCAAAACCTTGAAGACCACCAAGTTTGGAAATTCCTTCGTCGTAAACCAATCTTCCTCTTAAAGAATTATAGATTGAATCAGGCTGATCCATAATTTCTTTCAGCATAAAGTGAGGGTAGCCGCCTTTAGTAATTTCATCAATTCCAACTTCAACTTGAAATATCTCTTTGATGATAGTTTCATCGGATATAGTTTTTGTAGTAAAATGATCTTTATAAATTTCTGCTATCTCTCCATCTTCTAAATAAACGACTTGTTTGGTATGAGCAATTAGAGCATTAACATCTGAAGCCACAAAGTTTTCATTATTACCAATACCCAGAACCAGAGGGGAACCTTTACGTGCGGCAATAATTTTATCTCTCTCCCCTTTATATATAACGCAAATGCCGTAAGTACCTTCTACTTCATTGAGAGCGTACCGAACGGCTTGAAAGAGTGAGTGTTTCAGTTTTAAATAGTGATCAATCAAATGAGCAAGGACTTCAGTATCGGTCTCGCTTATAAATTCATAACCCTCCTTTGCTAAACCTTTTTTTAAGGAGAGGTAATTCTCAATAATTCCGTTGTGAATAAGAAAGAGTGTTTTCTCTTTGTTGAGATGTGGATGTGCATTTATTGTGCTTGGTTCGCCATGTGTTGCCCAGCGAGTGTGTCCAATACCTAAATTTGATTCAAGATGGTCTTTATAAACAAGTTTTTCTAATTCAGAAACTTTCCCTTTAGTCTTTACAATTTTACATTCTTTACCGTTAATAATTCCGATACCGGCAGAGTCATATCCGCGGTATTCCAATCTTTTTAATCCTTCAATTAAGATAGGAACACAATTTTTATCCCCTATATATCCAACGATTCCACACATAGATTACTCCTGTTAATTACAAACTAATTTTAGGAAAAAATTTAAGGAAGATTAGTGATCTGGACAAGGACGCAATAAAAGCTCATTGAGCTTTCGATAGCAGAAATTTTCGTAAGAGGACAGATAATTTATTTTCATTTATGCTTATTCACTTCTTTGTGAAATTTTGCAATGGCAATTTGAGAAAAATAAAATGCATTTTCAAGGCAACTTTGTTTTTATCTTTTTAGAAGTAAATTATTCTGCAAAGGATTTTAAAATGTTGAGAATAAACATTGTGCGGTTTTCTAATTCGCTGGTTGTAGAATTGTTGTCAATAACAAAATCTGCTGTCCCTTTTTTCTGTTCGTCGGAAATTTGAAAACCGATCCGGTTCCTAAGATCCTCTTGAGAAATACTGCCTCTCTGCATCACGCGAGCAATTCGGGTTGATTCATCTGCATAGATTAGTATTACGTAATCGAACCGATCCTGTATATCCGCTTCATAGATTAAAGCTGATTCAACAAATACAATTTTATTCTTGAGTAATAATTGTGAAGCTAATTCTTCAATTTTGTTAATTGTTGGAGGATGAACAATTGAATTGATCTTTTCAACTTTTTCCGGATGTGCGAAAATATTTTCAGCAAGATATTTTGTATTCAATCCTTTTTCGTTATATGACGGCGGTCCAAATTCTTTGATAATCTTCTTCTTAACCGATTCATCTTTATACATCAACTCTTTAGCTATTTCATCAGATTTAATTACCGGATAGCCGGATTTTTCTATAATGCTTGTAACCAAGGATTTTCCGGATCCAATTCCGCCGGTAATAGCAATTTTCAGATTCTTTTTCATTTTTTACTTCCAAAAAAAGAGGTTCTTTCAAAATTACTTAGTATGACTTTGTGGCAATATTTGGTTCAAAGTAAATAACTATTAGTGTAAATCGCCACTAAGTCACCAAGTCTCAAAGAAACAGAAAGGGAAAAACTCTTGAGAACCTCTTTATATTTTTATTTGGCGTAAGCAATCTTTCTAACTTCTCGAATCACCATAACTTTAATTTGTCCCGGGTATTCCATCTCTTCTTGAATTTTTTGGGCAATCTCATTTGCTAATCTGTCGGAGAAAACATCATCAACTCTATCAGGTTCAACAACAACACGAACTTCGCGACCGGCTTGAATTGCATAAGTTTTAGCAACGCCTTCAAACGATTTTGCAATTGCTTCAAGATTTTCTAACCGTTTAACATAACTTTCAAGAGGTTCTCTTCTTGCGCCCGGTCTTGCCCCGCTAATTGCATCTGCTGCTTGAACCAATGCCGCAATTGGATGTTCCATTTCAATATCTTCATGATGACTACCGACAGCATTTACAACTATTGGATGCTCGTTATATTTTTTTGTGAGGTCGTATCCAAGTAAAGCATGAGGGCCTTCAACATTCCGGTCAATGGTTTTGCCAACATCATGGAGCAATCCGGCACGTCGAGATAAATTAGTATCCAGACCAAGTTCTGCTGCCATAATTCCTGTAAGATAAGCTACTTCTATACTGTGTTGTAATAAATTTTGTCCATAGCTTGAGCGGTATTTCATCTTTCCAATGTGCTTAACCAATTCTATATGAACGCCGTGTAAACCAAGTTGTATTAAAGTATTCTCGCCCTCTTTCTGAATTTCTTCATCAAGTTCCAGTTCAACTTTTGCAACTACTTCTTCAATTCTCGCAGGATGGATTCTTCCGTCCGCAATTAATCTTTCTAAAGAAATTCTTGCTACTTCTCTTCTAAACTGATCAAATGCGGAAAGGATCACAGCTTCGGGAGTATCATCAACAATTACGTCAACTCCGGTAGCCGCTTCGAAGGCACGGATATTTCTTCCTTCACGCCCGATAATTCTTCCCTTCATTTCATCATTTTGGATTTGGACAACCGAGACTGTTGATTCTACAGAATGATCTACAGCAGTTCTTTGAATTGCTTGAATTGTAATACGTTGTGCTTCTTTCTTTGCGTCAATTTTAGCTTGATCACGAATTTCTTTAATTGATTGAGAAGCATCTGTTTTAGCTTTGTTGATCATATTTTCCACCAACATTTTTTTTGCTTCATCAGCCGTTAATTGTGCAATTTTTTCAAGACGAACATTTTGATCAACTATTAAGCGATCAAGTTCTGAATGTTTTCTTTCCAGCTCTTCTTTCCGAGATGCGATGGATTTTTCAGTGTCTTTAATTACCTTTTCTTTTTGAGTAACAACATCATGCTTTTTTTCCAGACTTTCTTCACGTGATTCGAGTTGTTTCTCATGGTTTTGAAGTTTTTGTCTTTTGTTGTTTACTTCGCTATCAAACTCTTGTTTCTTTTTAAGCCATTCATCTTTAACTTCAAGAAGTTTTTCTCTTTTGATGTTTTTTGCTTCTTTATCTGCTTCTTCAATTAATCTATCAGCTTTTTCTTTTGCATTAACAATGCTATTCTTACCAAGTTTGGAATTAATAAACCAACCTAACAGAAAAGCCAGCACCACCAATACGGCAGCAACTCCAACTACAATTAACATATCTACCTGCATATTTCCTCCATTAACAATATCAATATATTTAAGCCGCAACTGCCGGTCTTATTATAGGAAAAGAACCTCTTTTATTAACTATACAATGTGGGAAACCACCCGACGCTTTTTACTTCCACTGGTCCGGCAATGCCGGATCCCGACGAATCGGGATGAGGCCTGTAATACACGCCGTGAGCTGATAACCCTAATAGTTTACTATTAGTTCTTTTTTATAAATGACACGGCAGCGCGGAAAGTTATGATGGGCTTGAGATAAATTTGGATTCGTTGAGAAGAAGCTTGATTTTTTTGATTTTGTCTGTCGCTTGAATGCTGAATTCACGGTATTTATTTTTTTCTACAAATAAATCATATGCTATGTTCAAGGCAGCAATGATGGCTATTGTATCTTTCGTTTGATCTGGTAACTCTTCTTTTGTTTCTTCCATCATCGTATTGACATATTCAGCTAACTCTGCAGCAATCTCCTGGTTTTCTACCAGCAGTGAATATTCTTTATCAAAAATTTTTACTTTCAGCTTCTTTTTTTCGTTCATTTTATCTCTATTCCATCTTTAAACTAAATTTAAGAACGCAAATGATAGTCAATCTTTGCTATCAGTTCGCTAATTTTGTTCTTAAGCGCTTCTTTCTCCTCTAAATTAAAATTTCCGCCCCCGAAGATGTTTTCACCATTAAATAATGACTTACTGACTTTCCCTTCAATCTCCGAAATTTTCTTTTTCAGAGTGTCATTTTCTCTTTCAAGTAAAACAATTCTGTTATTTAATGCTTGATTTGCCTCTTGAAGATCACTTCCCTTTTGCAAGAAATAATAGATTTGTTTTTCGAGAGCATTTAACTCATCAATAAACAAATCATATTTAGAAATTTCTGACAATCAAGCGCCTCTTAATTGTGCATTAAATTTTTGTTCAACTGATTTAACCGTCTTACTAAATATTTTTTCTATCTCTTCTTCAGTTAATGTTCTAGCCGGATCATAATATTCCAATTGAAAAGCAAGACTCTTTTTACCCGATCCTAAGCTTTCACTTTGAAAGATATCAAATAACTTTACATTATGCAACAAGTTAGAACCGTTTTCCTTTATAACTTCAGCAACCTGATCCGATCTTATATTTGAATCCAATACAAAAGCACAGTCACGGTAAACCTTGGGGAATTTTAATAAATCCTTAAAAGTTTTCTTTGGAATTGAGATTTGTTTCAGTTCGTTCAGATTTGTTTGAAAAAGAAAAACATCTTGGTTAATATCAAATAATGAACTGATCTCTTTCTTAAGTTTTCCACAGATGCCTAAATTCTTTTCATCGGCAACTATTTTAAAAGCATAATCAAAAAATTGAAAATCGTTATCTGAATATTTATCTGCAATAGTAACTCCCGGCAGCAAATTAGTGAGGAATGAGCTAACCAATCCTTTCATATCGTAAATATCAAACGGTCTATCCTTCTCAAACCATTCAGTTCTTATGAAATTGCCTGTAGTGATCATCAGTAATTGCTCTATTTCTTTGAAATCACTAAAGCTGTTGATTTTTGCTTCGCTTAATTGTTCAAAAACCTTTCCGATTTCAAAAAGTTGCAAATCTTTTTCATTTACTTTCAAGTTGTTGGAAATAGTTGTCAGCATTCCAGGTAACAGAGAAGGACGCAAGTGCGACATTTCACTGCTTTGCGGATTCATAACTTTAATTGATTTACCAAAGCAGTTTGCTGTCTCTTCACTTAGAAGAGAATTTGTGATTATTTCATAGAATCCAAGTGAGTTTAGAAATACTCTCACTTTATCGTCAAATGCTGAATGATCAACTTTCTCTTCAAGTGTTACTGAAATTTTGCTCACTTCCGGAATTTTATTGTAACCATAAATCCTAGCAACTTCTTCAATCAAATCAATTTCCCTTTCAACATCGTGGCGGTAAGAAGGAATATTCACCATCAATTCATTCTTGGAATTACCAGTTATCTCAAAACCAAGACTCAAAAGAATATTTTCAACCTCAAGACTTTCAATATGATAACCAAGTACCTGATCGAGCCGTGAGAAACGAAGTTTTGTACTTCTTTTAGTTATTGTTTTTGGATATGCATCAATCTCACCAAAAGATATTTCACCGCCGGCAGTTTCTTGTATTAATTGAGCTGCTCGCTGAGCCGCCCACAAAGTAATATTAGGATCGGTTCCCCGCTCAAAACGATAAGACGCATCTGTTAAAAGTCCAAGATTTTTTGCTGTTTTTCTGATTGAAGACGGATTGAAGAATGCGCTCTCTATTAAAATATTTTTTGTTGATTCGGTAACTTCAGAGTTTTCTCCTCCCATTACACCTGCAATAGCAACGGCTCTCTTGGCATCGCAAATCATTAGATCTTTTGATTGAAGATTTCTCTCTTTGGAATCAAGTGTTGTGAATTTTGTATCGTTTCCGGCAGAGCGAACAATTATTTTCTTTCCGTCAAGTTTATCAAGATCGAAGGCATGGAGCGGTTGTCCAACTTCGTGAAGAATGAAATTTGTAATATCCACAACATTATTTATCGGGCGTGAACCAATACTTTTTATTTTTTTCTTTAACCAATCGGGCGATTCTTTTATTGTAACATTTGTAACAACTTTACCAATGTAACGGGGACAATTTTCAACATCAACTATCTCTACTGAAGCAAGTTCATTTGATTTCTTGCCAGACTCATTCAATTTAATTTCGGGATACTTCAATGGAAGGTTAAATAGAGCAGAGAGATCGCGTGCAATTCCTATATGACTTAATGCATCGGCACGGTTTGGCGTGATTGCAATTTCAAGAATGACATCATTCATTTCGAGAGCATCGGCGATTGAAGTTCCTTCTTTCAAAGAAGGATTCAGTACCATAATGCCTTCCTGATTATCGCTAATGTTTAATTCACGCTCCGAACAGATCATACCAAATGAAACTTCACCACGAATCTTTGCTTTTTCTATCTTGGATTTTCCATTTGGAATAATTGAACCAACTTTAGCAAAAACAACTTTCTGCCCTGTTGCAACATTTGGCGCGCCGCAGACAACATTAAATTCTTCTTTACCATCACTAACTTTGCATAACGATAGCTTATCTGCATTTGGATGTTTCTTAGCTTCAACCACAAATCCAACAACTATATTCTCATAATTTTTTGCCTGGTCTTCCACTTCTTCTACTTCTAATCCGGCATAAGTCAATTTATCAAGAATCTCTTCTAACGAGATATCTTTTAGACTGATATAATCATTTAACCAATTAAGAGAAATTTTCATTTTATCACCTTGATACTTTTACCATAATCCACTCTATCAGCAGACTGATTAGAATTGCGTTAAGAATCTTTTGTCGTTGTCAAATAAAATTCTGATATCTCCGATGCCGTACTTAAGCATAGCAGTTCTTTCTACACCCATTCCGAATGCATAACCAACATATTTTTCCGGATCAATTCCAACATTCTTTAATACATTTGGATCGACCATTCCGCATCCAAGAACTTCAAGCCAGCGTCCTTCTTTGCCTTTCGGCTGCCACCAAACATCCATCTCAGCGCTTGGTTCGGTAAATGGGAAAAAGCTTGCACGAAAGCGATACTGAACATCTTGACCATAAAATTGTTTTGCAAACGCTACCAACGTTCCTTTCAATTCTGCGAATGTAACATCGGTATCAACGTAAAGACCTTCAACTTGATGGAACAAACAATAACTTTTAGCACTGATGGCTTCATTACGAAAAACTTTACCCGGCATTATTGCACGCAGAGGTGGTTTCTTCTCCGTCATCAATCTGACTTGAACAGGTGAAGTATGTGTCCGCAATAAAAAATCTTCTGTAACAAAGAATGTATCCTGCATATCACGTGCAGGATGATCCGGTGCAAAATTTAGAGCTTCAAAATTATTGTAGTCGGATTCTAATTCCGGTCCTTCATAAACTGAGAAACCGAGTCCCTTAAATATATTTTTGATCTCATCAAGAGTTTGAGTTAGAATATGCTTACTTCCTATCGGGCGGGCTCTACCTGGTATAGATAAATCAACAAAACTTTCTGATTTGTTTTCGCTCTTCTCAAAAGTTTCTTTCATCTCATCAAATTTAGATTGAGTATGAATTTTTAATTGATTGAGAGCTTGACCTACTTTCGGTTTATCTTCTTTAGAAACGTCTTTGAGAGATTCAAAAAGTTGAGAGACTAATCCTTTACGGCTGAGATATTTGATTCGCAGTTCTTCTAAAGAGGCGGAACTATCCACCTTTGAAATCTCTTCGTCAAAACTTTTTCGGGTTTTATCAATCTTGTTAATCATTTCTGTATTCCCGACAATTTAAAAAAATTCCCTCCCGAAACTTTTTTAAGAGTTCGGGAGGGAAAAAATTAGTTCATAGCAAATTTTACGATATCTGTAAAAGCTTGAGGATTTTCTATTGCCATACTTGCTAATAACTTTCTGTTAATTGTAATGCCTTTTTTATCAAGGGCATTAATCAAACGAGAATATGTTGTACCATTCAATCTTGCTGCGGCGTTTATTCTAACAATCCAGAGTGAACGGAATTCTCTCTTTTTAAGTTTGCGATCTCTGTATGCGTGCTGCAAACCTTTTTCAACTGCGGTTTTAGCAATGGTATAAACATTGCCCCGGGCACCCCAGTAGCCCTTCGCCATTTTAAGAATCTTCTTACGCTTAGCTTTTGAAGCCGCGTGATTTACTGACCTTGGCATGGTATTACTTTCTCCTTATTGAATTAATCTAGTTATACGCTTCTGTTCGGAGGCAGAGACAAGTGTGGATTTTCTCAATCCTCTTTTTCTTTTAGTAGATTTAGAAGTTAGTATGTGTGATTTAAAAGCTTTATTCCTTTTGATTTTTCCGGATGCGGTTTTACGAAATGTTTTTGCCGCCCCACGATTACTTTTCATTTTTGGCATTTGATCACCTGTTTATTTTTTCTTTTTGCTTTTTGACGGTGCTAATATTGCGTGCATTGCTCTTCCTTCGAACTTTGGCTCCTGTTCAACTTTAGCAACATCGGCTAAGCGTTCAAGAAATTTTCGTAACAATGTTTCGCCTATTTCAGTATATGCTAATTCTCTTCCTTTAAATATTACAGATACTTTTACTTTATCGCCATCTTCTATAAAATTTATTGCGTGTCTTGCTTTGAAATCAAAATCATGCGTATCTGTGTTTGGATGTAATCTAATCTCTTTTAATACGCTAACCTGTTGTTTCTTTTTCTGAAGTTTCTCTTTTTTTTGAATCTCGTAAGAGAATTTTCCATAATCAATAACTTTACAAACTGGCGGTGTAGCTTGCGGTGCAATCTCTACAAGATCCATCTGAGCTTCTTCCGCTTTTTTTAACGCATCTTTTATTGATACAACACCAATAGCTTCTCCGTTGGGTCCAATGAGTCGTACTTCGGGAGTTCTAATTTCCTGATTGACTCGATATTTTACTTGACTAATGGAATACCTCTCTTAATTGTGATTTGTCCTGTTGTTTATCTCTTCAGAAATCGTATTTATAAAATCTTGCAATGATAAACTTCCTTTATCTCCAAGTTTATGCTGGCGAACCGATACTGTTCCGGATTCTTTTTCTTTCTCTCCGACAATCAACATATACGGTACTTTTTGAGTTTCCCAATCGCGAATTTTATATCCGATCTTCTCATTACGTTCGTCAAACTCAACAATAATATTTTTTGATTTTAATTCATCCGCAACTTTTTTGCCGTATTCAAAATAATTTTGTGAAACTGGAATAATAGCAACTTGAACAGGCGCTAACCAGGTTGGAAAAGCACCGCCGTAATGTTCAATTAAAATTCCCATAAATCTTTCAATAGAACCAAGCAAAGCACGATGAACCATAAACGGCTGGTGTTCTTTTCCATCTTCACCGATATAATTCATCTTAAATCTTTCAGGCAGGTTAAAATCAAACTGGATTGTGCTTAACTGCCATTCACGGTTCAATGCATCTTTAATTTTAATATCAATCTTTGGTCCGTAAAATGCACCACCGCCTTCATCCATTTCATAAGAAAGATTTTCTCTTTCCATCGCATGTTTTAAAGATTCAGTTGCTTTTTCCCAATCTTTATCTTCACCAACTGCTTTTTCAGGCTTAGTTGCAACGTAGAATTTTAAATCATTAAATCCAAATGAGCTGAGTAAAGAAATCGAAAAACGAACAACTTCTATAATCTCATCTTCAATTTGTTCATGCGTACAGAATATATGAGCATCATCTTGAGTAAATCCGCGAACTCTTAAAAGACCATGGAGCACACCACTTTTTTCATATCTATAGACAGTTCCAAGTTCAGCCCATCGTAATGGCAAATCTCTATATGAACGAAGTTTGGTTTTATAAATCATAATATGAAAAGGGCAATTCATTGGTTTAACAAAATAATCCTGATCATCAATTTTCATCGGCGAATACATGTTTTCTTTGTATGTAACTAAATGTCCGCTTGTTTCCCACAACCAGCTTTTACCCATATGTGGTGAATAAAGAAGATCGTAGCCATTTTTAAAATGTTCCGATCTCCAAAATGTTTCAATAGTATTTCTTACTCTTGCACCTTTAGGATGCCAGTAAATCAAGCCTGCACCGGCTTCCTCATGAATGCTAAACAGATCAAGCTGCTTACCAAGTTTACGGTGATCGCGCTTCTTAGCTTCTTCAAGGAAGAGCAAATAATCCTCAAGCATTTTCTTTTTAGGGAATGAAATGCCGTAGATACGCTGCATCCGTTTATTTTTTTCATCACCGCGCCAGTAAGAGCCGGAAACAGTAAGAAGTTTTACAAATTTTATTTTACCGGCATCCGGAAGATGTGGACCGGTACATAGATCGGTAAAGTCGCCTTCATCATAAATACTTATTACTTCGTTCGAATCAAGCTCGCTCAGAATTTCTAGTTTATAATTATCACCTTTCTTTTCAAAGAATTTGACAGCTTCGGTTTTAGGAAGTTCTGTTCTCTTAAAAGGATTTTTCTGTGAAGAAATTTCCATCATCTTCTTTTCGATCTTGGAAAGGTCTTCTTCACTCAACACGGAATTTATATCAATATCATAATAGAATCCTGCATCAATAGCAGGACCTACGCCAAATTTAGCTTCAGGATAAATTGATTGAATAGCATGTGCCATTAAATGTGATGTTGAATGCCAATAAGTTTCTTTGCCTTGCGCATCATCGAAAGTGAAAATCTGCAATGATGCATCTTGATTTATATTGGTTGAAAGTTCACGTACTACACCATCAATTTTGGCAACCAGTGCATCGTCTGCAAGACGATTAGAAATTGACTTTGCAATTTCAAAAGGTGTAATTCCTTTATCGAATTCTCTTTCAGAACTGTCAGGAAATTTTATTTTTATTTTATCCATAATCTTTACTAAAAAAAATCGGAGAGAACTCCGAGTTGGTGTGGGTTCTATAGGATTCGAACCTATGACCTTCTGCACGTCAAGCAGACGCTCTAACCAACTGAGCTAAGAACCCGTGCAAATTATTTTGTCATTTTTACAGAACCCAAATCAAAAAAATTAGTACCGAGGGCCGGACTCGAACCGGCACGGGTGTGACCACCCACAGGATTTTAAGTCCTGTGCGTCTACCAATTCCGCCACCCCGGCACAAAACGCGGTGCAAATATAATCTTTTTTTTTGATTCGTTGCAATGTTTTGTATTTCAATACTTCAATTAAGTACAGCACTTCATTTACGTTATCTTTTTTTGTGAATCCATTTAGCCAAATTCACATCTAACACTTTATTATCTGATTATTGCTAAAGAATATTTCAATTATTGTGGAGACACTGAATGACAGAAAAGATTAAAGACATAACTTCGAAAGAGTTCGAAGCAGAAGTATTAAAATCCGGTAACGTAGTCGTTGATTTCTATTCAACCGAATGCCCTCCTTGTGAAGCATTAGCGAGTAAATTCGAAAGCTTAAGCGAAGTTTACGGCGAAGATATTAAATTCATAAAAATATTTAGACAAGAAAATAAAGAACTTGCAGTTTCACTGGGAGTTACTTCTTCCCCGACTATATTGTTCTATAATAATGGCGGGATTGTTGGCGAGAGATTAAGCGGAGGAATTAAACGAGCGGATATAGTAAAAAATTTGGAACTTCTGATTCCGGAAGAAAAAGCAGAAACTCTTAAAAATTCATTTAAGAAATCCGAAACCAATTGTGATGTGCTTATACTCGGTGGTGGTCCAGCCGGTTTAACTTCTGGTATCTATTCCGCCCAGGCAAAACTGAATACAATAATTGTTGATAAAGATTTACCGGGTGGACAAGTTAAAGTGACTCACATGGTTTGGAACTATCCAGGTTATGAAGAGCCGATTTCTGGATATATGTTGATGCACCATATGGCAGAACAGGCAAAAGCTACAGGCGTAAATTTTAGATCAGCAGTTGATATTACCTGGATTGACTTGATAAATAAGAGTGTTGAAATTGATAGTGTTGAAACAATTCATGCTAAAAAAATAATTATTGCTACCGGTTCTTCCCCTAGAAAATTGGGAGTCAAAGGTGAACTTGAATACAAAGGACAGGGTATTTCTTATTGCGCAACTTGCGATGCAAAGTTTTATGAAGGAAAACATGTTGTAGTAATTGGCGGCGGTAATTCTGCAATCGAAGAAGCTTTGTTCATAACAAAATTCGCAAGCAAAGTAACAATCGTTCATCAGTTTGATAAGTTGCAAGCAAATAAAGTTGCTCAAGAAAAAGCATTCTCTAATCCCAAAATTGAATTTGTATTTGAACATGAACCAAGAGAATTTGTGAAGAATGGTTCAATAGTTAATGAAGTAGTTGTAGAAGATCTTAGAACTCACGAATATAAAACCATTAGCTGTGACGGTGTTTTCATCTTTGCGGGAATGATGCCGAACTTGGATAATTTTGATAACCGCCTAACACTGGATAAATGGGGTTATGTAAATGTTGATGCAAATATGAAGACAAACATAGATGATGTATTTGCAATCGGAGATGTTGCCGGAAAACAATTCAGACAAATTACTACGGCAGTTGCAGATGGAACTGTTGCAGCAATTACAATTTCCAAAGAGTTGGAATAGAAATTCAATAACCGAATTATTACAATCATTTATAGAGAAATTATGGATACATTAGAAATAAATAAACGTTACGGCGAACTGGCGGAAAGCAGTTGTTGCCTTTCTTGCGGCGGTGCTATCAATTATGCTGAACCACAAGCAAATGAAGTTTGTGTAGATTTAGGTTGCGGCAGAGGAAATGATGTTTTACGAATGGCACAAGATGTTGGTCAATCCGGATTTGTTTACGGAGTTGATATATCAGATGGAATGCTGGAGAAAGCAAAAGCTAATGCGAATAAATTTGGTGTTACTAACGTAAAATTTGTTAAATCCGAGTTGGAACAAATTGAAATTGCTGATAAGCAGGCAGACCTTATCATTTCGAACTGTACTATCAATCACGCTTCAGACAAACTAAAAGTCTGGCAAGAAATCCATCGTATACTTAAAAAAGGAGGACGTTTTTCAGTTAGCGACATTTATTCGCTCGAAGATGTTCCGGAAGAATATAAAAACGACCCGGTTGCCGTTGCCGAATGTTGGGCAGGCTCTATTAGGAAAGATCTTTACATGAATATTCTTGAAAAAGTTGGTTTTGTTGATGTAAATATTATTGAAGAAAGCCAGCCGTATGATAAAGGTAAAATTACAGTTGCAAGTTTTACAGTTGTAGGTAAAAGAAAAAATTGCGGATGTTCAAATTAGAATGTTTCTGATTTTTTCTGTTATCAATTTTAAGGATAATTGAATTCACTTTCGGTTATCAGATTCATATACCAAAACACGGAGTAGATGATGAAATCTCTCATCTCTAAAAAGAAGAGCAATGCTAAGATTGCTCAATGTTGTGCTAAAGTCTCGGCAATAGCTACAGGTTGCCACGACTAGTTTTTAGTGCGGAGAATCCGGCTTTGTGCCGGATTTTTTAAAATAACATTTTTTAAAAGCAGGAATTGTAAATGTATTTTTCAAAATATAACATCTTCTCCAAGATTAGAAATTCTGATGATTATTATCTCGTCAATCTTCTTTCAGGTAATGCAGATATTTTTCAGCACGAAAAAGCGAATGAGATAATAACCGGCAACTATAGCGATGTTCAAGAATACCTTAACAAAGGGTATTTGATTGATGAGGATGAAGAGAAAAAATTATACATGAACAAATATCTCGAGTTCATAGAGAATAGAGACAAGGATGAAGTACAAATATTTTTTGTGCCATGGTACGCTTGCAACTTTGGCTGCGCATATTGTTATCAATCCGGTTATGATCTTGAAAAACAATCTATATCAAAAGAAGTTATAGATGCTTTCTTTTCATACATAAAAAAAGAATTCGCCGGAAGAAGAAAATATATTACCGTCTTTGGTGGAGAACCGTTGCTGCATGCAGACGCTTCACGAAAATCTATTGAGTATATCTTACAACAAGCAACAGAGGATGGGTTGGATACGGCTTTAGTTACAAATGGATTTTCTCTCAAAGAATACACTCCCCTTCTTAAAAAATATAGAATCAGAGAAGTTCAGGTAACACTGGATGGTCTTGGAGAAATTCATAACACTCGCCGCCCGCTTAAAAATGGCGGTGAAACTTTTCTTCAAATTGTGGAAGGCATTGATGCGGCGCTGGCTAATCAAATCAATATTAATCTTCGAGTTGTAATTGATAAGGAAAACCTAAATTCACTCGTAGACCTTTCAAAATTTGCGGTAGAAAAAGGTTGGACGAAAAGTCAATATTTCAAAACACAGCTTGGCAGAAACTACGAGTTGCATTATTGCCAATTGTCTCAGAGTAAATTATTTACGCGCCTTGAATTTTATGAAGCGATTTATTCTTTGATACAAGAACATCCGGAAGTTACAGAATTTCACAAACCTGCATTTTCCGTTTCCAAATTTTTATTTGATAATGGAGAATTACCAGCTCCTCTTTTTGATGATTGCACAGGATGTAAAACAGAATGGGCTTTTGATGGTTCCGGACATATATATGCATGTACTGCTACAGTTGGGAAAAATGGAGAAGAGTTGGGAACTTTCTATCCAACCATAAACATAGCTAATGATTTAATCAAAGTCTGGGAAGAACGAGATGTAACAACAATTCCCGAATGTAAAGGTTGCAATTTACAACTCGCATGTGGTGGCGGTTGTGCT
>JAJYXU010000109.1 GCA_021801605.1 Bacteroidota bacterium | reverse complement strand
CTTTCGGCAGTTCTTTTAGGAATGTTATGTTTCTTTATTACGTCGTTCAGAGATTTTCCATTTTCAAAAATCATATCAATAATTTCTAGTTCCAATCTTTTCTTCACAACGTCACTTACAGCATCACCAACGGCATCATTTACAGCATCACCAACAGCATCATTTACACCGCCACTTACACCGCCATTTACACCGCCATTTTCGGTAAGTATATCGGCAATGGTTTTTACAACTTTGATTCCCGTTCCTTTACTAATACTAACTATTACTTTTTCGCTTTGTATTGGAATTACTGTTTTGAAAAGGTCGTCTTCAATAAATTCAGGTATTGAACCTGGAGAATAAAATTTCAGGTACTTACTGATATTTAATATACCAGAACCAATTTCCTCAACCCTGCCAATTTGCATAAAGAAGCGAGAAAGAATCGGGTTCTTTGGATATGGTGAAAAATCATTTAATGATAACTTACCAGGATGGTGAACTTTATTTGCATTAAATGTCTCAACTCTGTCCGAATAAATATTAATTGTAGTTGAATGAGCATTAGTATATTCTCTGTGAACGATGAGATTTGCAATAACTTCTCTAAAAATTTTTTCCCTTAGACTAATTCTCTGATCACCTTCGAGATGAAACTTATCAGGCAAATGTTTTGCCAGAAAATTCATCAGCGAAGAATATGCCTGAATAAGATTTGATGTTATAGTCAATCGATCATCATATCTATCCATGTTCTCTTTGCGTACAAGAGCTTCAATTTTATAATGGGGTAGAACGCTGCTAATAACTTCATCTTTGCCTAATAGTAAAACAGAAGCAAGTGTAAATCCAGTAAAACCGGAAGAGTAATCAGTTCTTTTGAGACCAGAGATATTCAAGAGTTCTTCTTTATCAAGCGCGAGCCATGGATGAGAAGGTGAACGGCTTGTAATTAAATTTTTGATTTTCGGAAATAGCGTTTGATCAAAATCCTTTATGGTTATGTATTGGTAAATTTGCCCTTCGGTGTAATGAGTGCTCTTTCGTAAATACAAATCGGAAATTTGCGACTGATTTGTTATTCTCAAGTCGCCTTCATGACCCCTATCAAAAAAAATATTATTGCATTTATGAACCTGAGAACTTGCCGGAACAGCAACGTAAATAATAAGTTTTCCATCAATCTCAATTTTTTGAGGATACAAAATAAAAGGAGGGTCAATAGCGGAACGACTGTTCGATGTAGTGATAATATTTTGTATCATAGAATCTGCCGAAGAAGGAATGACTCCTTCAACACTTCCATTGTTGTTCACTCCAAGTAAAATTGAACCGCCGTTTCTATTCAAAAATGCACACACGGTTTCGTAAATATTTTTAGGGACATCAAAGGACGCTTCTTTGAACTCTATTGAAACGCCCTCTCCCTTAGCGATTAATTTCTTTATTATTTCTTGATTCATTTGTGGTCTGTTATTGTTACTCTGAAAAATAACCAAACAAATTGATACTTATCTGTTAATGAAGATGCGAAGGTCGCCATAGCTGTGTAATTTTTAAAATGAATAGAACTATTTTGATTTTTTTCTTTTCTTAATATTAGTTTTGACAAGGGCTTTTTGTTCAGCTTCCTTTTGCTTTTCCTCTTTTATTCTTTCCAACAATTTAGCTGCGGGTTCATCGTTTGGGTCTTGCGGTACAAGTTTACCAGTGAATGCATCTTTAAGTATGCTCTGGCGTAAACGCTCTGCCTGCTTTAACGATTGATCTATTATTTTTTCTGTTGCGTCTGCTACCGAGAAGTGCCGTTCGATTTCGGAAACGATTTGTTGTTGTTCATTAAAAGGTGGCAATGGATTAATAATTGGATAAATTTTAGCACCAGAGATAACTGGTTGCGCTGTACTTACTGAATGTTGATTAAGGTTTAGAACATGAATTAGATAGAACATAAATTTCATATCAAGATTCTTGAACTCTACTATCAATGCATTATCTGTGATCCATGAATTGGGTTCAGTGATATGGACAACTCCGCATTTAGCGCCTACTCTTCCAATAATCAGCTTTTGTTTTTCAAACATATACTTATCGTAGTATCCAGAGATACCGTTACCACCGTATACGGCATATCTTTCATCACTTTTCATGTTAGAACTAGTTAGTCCATTACCGCTTGAAACTGTTATAATATCTCCAAGACAAGTCCACATCCACCCTTCTGGCAATGGTTGTAAGTTTGTTGTATCAACTGGTGGAAGTTCCTTATACTTATTACCAAGTGTTTTCTTCCGCTCTTCTTTAATCTTGGCTAATAATTCTTCTGCCGTTTCATTTCTTACCTCTCGCCTCTCGCTTCTCCACTTCTCCGTGAGCTTCCCTTCAAACGCTGATTTTAGTACAGACTGCCGATAGCGTTTTATTTGTGCTCTTGCTGTCTTGAGTTCATTTATGGCAACATCGAGTTTGGTAAAGAGTTCTTCAATTTTTGAAACTATGTGGTGCTGTTCGGAAAGTGGTGGAAAAAATAACTGTAGTTGCTCTAAGTGCTCTCGGCGAAGATTATTAATATTAACGCCGCTGGATAATTTAGAAATTGTATCACGATAATCTTGGCTTTGGAAAAAATATCCCAAAAGAAATTTATTTAACAGTCCACTAAATCGAAAAAGAAGAGGTGGTAATTCTGTTAATAGTTTTCTTAGCGTAACTGGTGAGCTAAAATATTCTAATAAAGTTTCAGGTGTATGAAATGTGAATACTCTTCTTGAACGTGGGTCAGGATCAGAAGCATCTCTGAAGAATGTTTCAACTCCAGTACTCTCATATGCAAATCGTAACGGCTCTTTTTGATTTGCTATGTATCGCAATTTACCTGTACGGTATTTCTCAGATTGTTCAGCAACACCACTTAAAGTAGTACCCTCAGCTTTTGCTTCAATTACACCTATTGATTTCTTATTAACGAAAAGAAGATAATCTGCAAATCCTTCTTCTAGTGGAAATTCTCTAACAGCAATTCCCAATTTAGCCCCAAGGTTTACTTGTTTGAAATCTTGAATTGCCCAATCAGATTGTAAAAGCAACTCGTCTATTTTTAATCTGGCTTTTTGTTCTGGAAGCATTCAATACCAAGATTGATTGTTACTAAAAGCAAAATAATAAAAGTTTGTATTAATGCACAGATAAAGAAATTTCAAAACTTCCATATTATTCTTTATGCTAGATGATAATTAATGTCTCGGTTCTGAAACTCAAGCTATGTTTCTACTTTGATATTATGACCCGCACCCGCTATATTAGTTTTTGGAAAATCGCTCGCCGTGCGTGATGTAAAAGGAGTGATTAAGTATTTTGAAAAGCCAACATTGGTTGTACCATTATGAGTCCCGTGTTGGCTTTTTTAATTGAAGAATCAATTTTTGACTGTGAATCTCAATCACATTTTACAGGGATTTGTATTCTTCTTCTCCTTCCCCTCGTAATAATTGGAGATCGTGATACTTTATAAATAGACGAAGATTCTTCACAACTTCATCAACTTTCGCTTCTCCGAGTGTTTTCCGGTAGTATTCCATCGAAGGAATAAAAAGTTTTTTGAATCTCTTATATATTTCGAGTTGTGTTCTCAATCTTTCAAGATCGTTAATGATAATTTCTTTCTCTTCATTCATAGATATCTGAATTCCTTGATTCAATTTCTAATAACTGATTTTCCTTTGATTAACAGCAACATATAGCTTTAATTCTAATTTAGTCAATTGATGATAAGTTTTAGTACGCTTAATTAAACCGCGATTTTAATTAATTTTTCTTTTTCCCATGCCTGCTTCATCTCAATTTCTTTTCTCTTGTCTGTTATCTTCATATACTTCTTCATCGTTTTATATTCTTTATGCCCAGTGATTTCCATTACCATTTCGGGTCTTAATCCTTTTTCCAAGCTGAGGGTTACAAACGTTCTTCTGGCGGTGTGTGTGGTGACAAGTTCGTACTTAGGTTTAGTAGTTTCTATCTTTTCAGCCGCACGATATTTCGTCAGCGTAACTTGTTCTTTTATTTCTGCCAATTTGCAAACTTCTTTAATATAATCGTTTGTCTTCTGATGTGAGATTATAGGAAGCGGCTTTTCCCACTCTTTATATTTTTCAAGAATTTGTTTGGCTTTGTCAAGCAAAGGAATTTTAATAATATCTTTCGTTTTGTACGATCGTAGATGCCAATAGCCGTCTTTAATATCCTCGCTGGATAGTCTGGATATATCGCTAAACCGTTGCCCCGTATAACATGCAAAGCAAAATACATCCCGCACGTGAACCAGATGGTCTTTTTCAAGATCAAGTCCTTGTATAGAGTCCAACTCTTCCTGCGTTAAATAAATAATATCCGCCTTTTCTTCAAACACTTTGAATCTACGGTAAGCCGTGTTCTGTGCAATCTCCATTTCATTAGCCCAGATAAGAAACGTTTTTAAGGTTGAGATATATTTCCCGACGGTGTTGTTCGTTAGCTTTAAGTCTGCGAACATATAATCTGTGAACCTTTCGAAAAAGTCATAATTGATCTTTTCGAAAGTCAAAGTATATTTTTTCGCGGTTTGGAAGCTCTTAAGATGATCCTGCAAGGTATCATACTTCTGCAAGGTTCGTATACTTCTGCTAATTTTTTTCGATTCCCTAAACCGTTCAAATGCGTTAAAAAAAATCTGGTTTGTATTCTCTGGCTGGGTCTTCCCGATAATCTGTTTTATCCGCTCCTTAAATTCTTCTTGTGAAAGTTTAATATCATCTACAAGGGACTGTCTATGAAGTTTTTTAATCTCTTCTTTGATGTAATTTAGAAATGAGTTTAGCTCTGGACTGCCAACGTAAGATTTTTTTACCGCCTGTTTTTTAACATCCCAATGCCTTGGGTCAATTTTTTCACCCGAATGCACTGTAATTGTTTTTTTTCCGAATCTGATGTAAACAAATATAGCACGCTCCTGTTTGCTGGTATTATTGTTCTTATCGAGATAAAAATTTACTGTCATTTTCCCTCCGCTTGTTCAAGGATTTTTACATACACTATTCATACACTTCTGCTTTATTTCAGTTAATCTGTTTTTACTTAGACATATATAAATATTAGTTATTGAAGAAAATTCTTGATTTTGAATATTGTTTTGTTAAGATGGGTTAAGATAGATATTTTAATTTACGTCCTAGCCCCGCTACTACAAAGCCAGAAGATGATAAATTTTCTGGCTTTTTCTTTTTCCGTCCACTAGTCCATCTGGCCATTACCAATCCATTTTGCTACTAATTTGCTACTAAAAAGGCTTTGTGTTTTCTGAATGTTTAATGGTCAATCCTCAGTTGATAAAATTTTGTTTGTTAAAACTTTTTTCTGTGTCATTAGAATAGAATATGATAACGTGTTGTGTGAATTAAAAAATATAGTTTAATAAACTGTTGAAACAGTTAAAAAGATCATTGTTTCTCTGATTAACCCCGCGATTAATTGCGGGGTTAGAAACACAAAGCACAATGTTAGAACCGTTTTAACGGTTTACATTCTAATTCACACAACGGGTTATGATAATGAATTTTTAAGAATATTCTTTTAAAAAGAAAATTTTCTTATTCCGTAACTTTTGTTTTTAGAAGTTCGTCTAAACCTCAGACCAGTTAAAGGATAACCGCATGAAAAAATATTTTACTCTCTTACTGTTTTTCCCAATGATAATTCTTGCCACAGAGAAAGAAAAAGTATTGGTGCTAAAAAAAATTAACACTCCGATTAAAGTTGACGGTATAATTGATGAAGCTTGGAGTAAAGCCGATTCAGCAACAGATTTTTTTCAGCTTCAGCCATTTTATGGAAAGCCGCCTACTAAAAATAGTTTTGCTAAAGTTCTTACAACCGAGACTTCTCTTTATTGTCTAATTGTGTGCTATGATGAAAAACAAAACATACAACAGAATACCGGAAAACAAGACGATATGGGAGGCGACGTTGTTTCAATTATGCTCGATACATTTGGCGATAAACAATCCGCATATAAATTTGCTGTAAACGCCGCCGGAACACGCGCTGACTGCCGGCTTCTTGATGATGCGCGAAACCGGGATTACAGCTGGGACGGCATCTGGTTTTCCGATTCAAAAATATATGACTGGGGTTATGTTATTGAAATTGAGATTCCTTATAAATCAATTCAGTATGATGAGAAACTAACTTCATGGGGATTGGATTTTGACCGGTGGCGACCTTTGAACAGCGAAGATCTTTACTGGTGCGAGTACACACAAAACGAAGGGCAACGTATTTCAAAATTTGGCAAACTATTGTTCGAAGAATTCAAACCATCAATCAAAGGATTGAACCTTGAATTTTATCCGACTGTCTTTGGTAAAATTGACTACATCGGCAATAACAAATACAAAGTTGACCCGAAAGCCGGCATCGATATTTTTTACAATCCATCACCCCAGTTAACAGTTCAAGCAACAGCATATCCAGACTTTGCGCAGATAGAAGCTGATCCATACGAGTTTAATATCTCACGTTATGAAGTTTTCTTTTCCGAACACAGACCATTCTTTGTACAAGGAAGAGAAATATTTATGCCTTCAGGAGCCGATAGAAATTCCGGTTTCTATAGGCCATTGGAATTATTCTATTCAAGAAGAATCGGTAAGAAATTGCCGGATGGATCGGAAGTTCCAATAACGTTTGGTGCAAAAGCGTTTGGTAGACTAAATGATTGGGAATACGGGGGATTTGTTGCACGGACCGAACAAAAAGATTTTACAAATTACGACGGATCGAATGCAACAGAATCTACTTCAATTTTTGTATCGGGCAGAGTGAAAAAACAAATTTTGGATAACTCTTCTCTCGGAATTTTATTTGTAGGTAAACAAACAACAAATAATACTTATGGAGTAATTGATATTGACGGAGCGTTTAGAGGACCCGACTGGCAGCTAGCTTACCAAGTCGCACGCTCAGTAAAAAATTCAGATGGAGATTTCGCAGTATCAGCTGGTTTTAGAAAAATCGGTACTACCTGGATAAATTTATTCCGTGGAAGATATGTAGGATCCAATTTCGATATTGATCAGATTGGATTTGTTCCATGGAGAGGTACTGCTGAACTTGTTACTTTGACAGGACCAGTTTGGTATCCAAAAGAAGGTGAAATTTCACAGATTTTAATTTTTACCGGACCTGCATTTGCTTATGAAAAAGTTGATTCATATACAGATTGGGCATACGTTCTTGGTATGGATATGTCATTCAGAAATAATATGGGTTATGAAGTTGAAATTGATCTTGGCAAGTTCAAAGACTTAAATGTCAAATATGATTTTCAATCGTACCGATTCAGCGGCTGGATCAACCAGGCAAAATGGAACGCAAACATTTACGGCGGATATCAAAAAACTTACAATTTCAGCAGAAATTATCTTGCCGGATTCGGAAATTTTGGTGCTCGATTAAGTTGGAAAATATTTGATATCCTTGAGATTGGTACTTCTTACTATATGGGCATTGAAGGAAACCCAAACGGAAACATCGAAGAAATTTCGTACAATGCACGTCCCTATTTTTCTTTAACACCAATTAACGATTTGAATATCAGAACGTACGTTGATAATACTTGGCGAAGATCTGGAGACGGCATTGATAGAGCATTTATTGGTCTTTTATTTGCCTATCAATTTTCTCCAAAGAGCTGGCTCTATTTTGCTCTTAATGAAGTTGACGAACGTGATTATAAATACGATTCAAGCAACAGATTGCTGGAGAGTCGTATGATGTTGACGGATCGAGTTTCGGTATTCAAACTAAAATATCTTTACTACTTCTAATATCTATTGCCTGTATAAAATGATTAAACAATTGTAAATTAATCCTGCAGAACGCGGGATTTTTATGCGATACAAGTTCATTGATCATAGTGCTGATATAGCCGTTGAAGTTTCGGCGAACACAATTGAAAATTTATTTAAGATTTCTTGCTCAGCGTGGCGTAAAGTCGTTTTAGATAACATTAATTTATTTTCTATTGAAGAAAAAGAAATTAATTTAGAAGCACAGAGCATAGAAGAATTGCTGGTTCGTTTTTTAAATGAGTTGAATTATTATCTTTACTCTGATCATTGGTTGTTCAATTCTATTCTATCTTTATCTATTATTAACGAGAAAAAGATTTTTCAGTTAAAGGCAAAAGTAGCCGGTGAGCCGTTGGATAACAACATTCATCGGTTAAAAGAAGAAATTAAAGCGGTTACATATCATCATCTAAAAATTGTTAAGAAGGATAATCTCTTTACCACAATAATTGTTTTTGATATTTGATAAACTATCAATAAAATAGATTATGAACATCCAAGGAATTGAACTAGAAAAAATTTCAGATAATCTTTGGGAAATTCCCCAGAGTAGTGGAATGCTTGTGCCGGGAAGAATTTATGCATCTCAAAATATGCTGGAAACTTCATTTCAAAATGATGAAGCGCTTAAACAAGTTGTAAACGTTGCATATTTACCCGGTATTCAGAAATATAGTCTAGCGATGCCTGATATACATTGGGGGTATGGATTTCCTATTGGCGGTGTAGCCGCAACAGATATAGAAAACGGAGTAATTTCTCCCGGCGGAGTGGGTTATGACATAAACTGCGGCGTACGACTCGCAAGAACTTCTCTTGATTATAATTCCAACAAAAACAAAATCCAAAAACTTATTGATAATCTATTCAAGAATATCCCAACCGGTATTGGTTCAAGCGGGGCAATAAAAAAACTTTCAGCATCAGAGACGAAAAGAATTCTAAAGAACGGTGCTCAATGGGCAATTGAAAATGGTTTTGGCACAGAAGAGGATTTATCGCTTACCGAGGAAACCGGTAGACTGAATAATGCCGATCCGGAATCGGTAAGCGACCGTGCAATTGAACGAGGTCAAGATCAGTCCGGAACACTAGGATCGGGCAATCATTTTCTCGAAGTAGATGTTGTTGAAGAAATTTTTGACGAAACTGCAGCCGCTGTTTTTGGATTATTTAAGAACCAGCTCGTAATTTTAATTCACACCGGTTCACGAGGTCTTGGATACCAAATTTGTGATGATAATTTACAAATATTAGTTAATACTCAAAAAAAGTACGGATTCAATCTACCCGATAAGCAACTTGCATGCGCTCCAATTCAATCTCAAGAAGGACAGGATTATCTTTCTGCAATGCGTTGTGCGGCAAATTTTGCTTGGAACAACAGACAAATAATCATGCATCTTGCAAAAAAAACTTTAAATGAAACTTTCAACATTTCTGGAATCGATCTCGATTTTCATCTCGTATATGATGTTTGTCATAACATAGCAAAGATTGAAGAGCATGAAATTGACGGGATAAAGAAAAAAGTTTGTGTTCATCGTAAAGGTGCTACCCGTGCTTTTCCCGCTGGCAATAGTCAAATTCCAGAAAAGTATAAAGAAGTTGGTCAACCGGTTTTAATTCCAGGCGATATGGGTAGATATTCTTATATCTCCGTTGGAAAAGAAAAATCAATGTATGAAACATTCGGGAGTTCATGTCATGGCGCCGGAAGGCTTCAAAGCCGTCATCAAGCTTTGAAGCAAGCTAAAGGAAAAAATTTGATTAATGAGTTAGCAAAAAGCGGAATCATTATTAGAGCAAAAGGTTACAAGACAATTGCAGAAGAAATGCCAAACGCTTATAAAGATGTTGCCATTGTTGTTGATGTTATGCATAATGCAGGCATAAGTACAAAAGTCGCAAAGCTTAAACCAATAGGAGTTATTAAAGGATAGCTTTCAGATTGCTGAAGATAAAAGATAAAAGAAAGAGGTTGTCTCATAAGTAAAATTTTTTAAATAATAGACCGCTGATAAACACAGATTAAACAGATTTTCGCAGATTTTTTATTTGAATAATTACTTATGGGTAGTTCCAAAAACTATCTTTTGTAAAAAATTTAACGCGGAGAACGCAAAGAATACGCAAAGTTCGCAGAGGATATTGAAGTTTTTGGAACTACCCTTATGAGACAACCTCAATTTTTATCAGCATTAAAATTTATTATCAACAAGGATTCTTAATTAACTTAATCAAATTTTCAAATTTTGTTAATTGATCACCAACAAGAATACCTTTGATATCTTCAAAGAGTTGTGTTCTTGTTGCACACATCTTTGCTTTTATATCGATTGTAGCTGGATTGGCGTTAATCTTATCTCTTGTTGCTTGATTTAATGTCTTCAATTGAGCCGCGGCTTGTTCTCTTGTAAGTGTACCTGCTTTCACCGAATCAACAATGGCTTTACGGTTCGCATTTGCTTTGGCAATTATATCTGCATTTGCATCTTTAAATTGTTGTACAAGCGGTTTCATGCTATCATGAAATTTAATCATAAAATCTTTCACCTGGATTTTTTGCGCATCTGTTAATTTCAATCCTCTGAA
Source organism: Bacteroidota bacterium (assembly GCA_021801605.1). Classification (GTDB taxonomy): domain Bacteria; phylum Bacteroidota; class Ignavibacteria; order Ignavibacteriales; family Melioribacteraceae; genus Fen-1258. Next base: position 11,361 of record JAJYXU010000109.1, on the reverse strand, counting down.
AAAGAGTCCAAGATGTTTTCCGAAATCAAAACGCATCATCCAAGGATTCCCATTCATCATTGAATTTCCGGTAGTGAATGAATTCATTGAATTCATAAAACTGTAATTAGCCAGAGAATTATCGAATGTCATATCACTATCAAGTGTAGCATCCTCTACTCCATTTAGAACATCGGAAAAATCAATTACGGCAAATTGAGGAGATTCAAAGTTTAATTGATTGGGTGTATTTACTTCACTCTTATCACTACATGCACTAAAATAAAAAAGCGGAAGCGATAACATCACCGCAACGACTAGAAATGATTTGAACAGTTTCATGGTTTCTTCCTTCTATTGTTAATTTCAGAATATTGACAAAGAGTTTCAAATTATGGTTTAAAGCCGAACAAGAGTTTTTGGTACTTTCTTAAAAGTAAACTAATTTAGTATTGATATTGTTTACAAAATACAAATATTTTTTTGAGGAAGGGAATGAAACAATCAATTAACGGTCTATCGGTTAATACATCTGATAATAGTAAGAATCAACCTATTATTTTTGTTCATGGATTTCCATACGATCATTCAATGTGGGAAAATCAGATTGAGCTGCTAAAGGATGAATATTTTTGTGTCGCTTATGATGTACGTGGTCTCGGAGAAAGTTCTGTTGGTGACGGACAATATACAATGGAAGCATTTGTTGATGATTTGTTCTCGATCATTAAAGAATTGAAATTGAACAAACCAATATTGTGCGGACTCTCGATGGGCGGTTACATTGCTTTGCGCGCGGTTGAAAGAGAACAATTTATTTTTGCCGGATTAATTTTATGCGATACAAAATCGGAAGCCGATGATGATGTTGCAAAACTTAAAAGAGCTGCCGGCATAAATCAGATTAATTCCGGCGGATTGATAAAGTTTATTGATGCATTTGTCACAAATTGTTTTGCACCTGAGACACCGAAAGAAGATGAGAAGATGTTTCTTACAACATTATTCAAAGCACATAAGCACGATCCAATCGGCGTTAAAGGTGCGATAATTGCGATTATGAGCAGAACTAATACTACATCATTCCTGTCTAAAATTAAATTACCCACGTTAGTTTTGTGCGGATCATTTGATGCACTCACACCTCCAGTAGTTATGCGTCATCTGGCAGAAAAAATTTCAGGGTCAGAATTTGCAATCATACCGCGTTCAGGACATATGACACCGCTGGAAAATCCGGATAGCGTTAATGATTTGATTCTAGGTTTTCTAAAAAGAAAATTTTAATAATATAGGGACAGCTCGTGAACTGTCCCTTAATGTTTATCTCTTTTTTTCGTTGATTATACTTTCAATACTTCTGAAGTTAGGATTCGCTTTTAATGTTGGAGTATTTTTCTTTGCGTTTTTTTCTGTTCCTTTCAGTACAGATTGATCTGCTACTGTTTTCTTCGACTCATCTTTAATAATGCTATCAATGTTTTTGAAGTTGGGGTTTATTTTTAAGGAAGAACTATCATGCTTTGTAATTTTCTGTTCAATTTTTTTAATGCCCTGATCTATAGTTGTTACTTTGCCTAAATCTAATGATAGATAAGAATCAAAATATCCCATTGCGCCAATTGCAAACCCGAGTGTTATTAAACTTGAACAGAAGACAGGCAAAAAATAACCGATAAGCCAACGAACGATTAGTCCATAATGTTTTCTTTCCATGGATTCCAGTTTTTTTGCCGTTGCAAAAATTGTAACCGAAAGAACCCAACTAATTACCACTCCCAAAAATAGAATTACCAGAAAGAATATTTTGGATTTTACGACCACGGCGCCGGCAATTACAATCGCAAAGAAAATAAGGAAAAAACTTATTCTTTGATTTAATAGGTTTTCTGTGAATGCCCGCTCTTCGTTAAAATCACGATTTGAGGAAGAACCATCTTTTGAATTTTGACCAAAGGATTTCATTTTAATGCCCTTAGGTGATTAGTAAAACTCAACCGAATGAGTAATATATTTTCCATTTTCATAAACAAACTTTGCACTGAAAAATTTTTCTTGAAATAGCCACGGGATAAAAATTCTATCGCCTTCCCACAAATTCAGTTCAAGAAGTTTATCGTTAGGAATCCATTCAAGCTTTCCTTCGTTGGAATTTATCAACTCTCCTTTAAATTCTCGTGCGGTAAAGAGAAAAACATACCAATCTTTTTTCCCGTCGAACATTGGGAATGTAATAAATCCGTGCAGAATTGGATTTTTCATCAGTAGACCGCTTTCCTCTTTCACTTCACGTATTGCACATTCTTCCGGTGTTTCACCGGCTTCAAATTTTCCACCAAGTCCGTTCCATTTTCCTTCATGAACATCATTTTTTTTCTTGATACGGTGAAGCATCAAAGTTCTTTTTCCATCCATCAGATAACAAAGAGTTGCAAGCTGCATATTTATTTTGATTGATTAATTGATGAGGCGAGAATTGAAGAGATATCGTCAAGTTCGTCTAAAAACCATTTTACTTTTTCTGCTTTGGCGCGTTTGCTATCGCGTACAAGTGCAAGCCAGAGTTTACTTTCGTTTGCATACTTAAGCGATGCAATGGTGTAGCTTGTCAATTCCCTTTTTGTTGATACCGCCGAAGCTTCTATATAATTACTTATAACGCTTGTTCCGCTTCCGAATAGTTCATCTGCAATTCTCTGCGAAACATGATCTTTAGGAAGCGAGTCAACAAACTCAATCAACTTAAGTGTAAAAAAATAGATTCGTTTTCTAAATTCGCCTCTCGATTTCGTAGTTTCAAGCTGCATTAATTTACTCTCTGCTCATTCCGAAATAAATATCTTTTAAGAGATAATTTTTTACATAATCCATAACACCTTCGCGAATTTTCATAACAGGTTTATCATAGCCGGCATCTCTTATCTTTTTCAAATTCGCTTCAGTAAAATATTGATATTTTCCCCTTATCTCTTCCGGCATATCAATGAACTCTATATTTACCGGCTTTCCAACGGCATCAAACAAAGCAGTTACCAGTTCAACCCAGCTTTGTGCATGACCGGTACCTACATTATAAATTCCATTCTTATCGGGATGGTCCAGAAAATGAAGCGTCATATCAACTGCATCTTTCACATAAATAAAATCGCGCCGCTGTTCACCGTCCTTAAATTCCGGTTTGTATGATTTGAACAGTTTTACTTTTCCGGTATCTCGGACTTGCTCAAACGCTTTGTGAACAACGCTTCTCATTTCTTCTTTGTGATATTCATTCGGACCATAGACATTGAAATATTTCAGACCGACAACTTTATCAATCAATCCGTTCCGCTTAATCCATGTATCAAAAAGATGTTTTGAATAACCGTACATATTTAGCGGGCGAAGTATATCCAGCTTTGATTCATCATCATTATATCCGTTTGAACCATCACCGTAAGTTGCGGCTGAAGACGCGTAAATAAATCTAACTCCATTTTCCAGACAGAACTTTGCAAGTTCTTGCGAATAGTGAACGTTGTTATCCATCAGAAAGTCGGCATCTTTTTCTGTTGTTGCCGAACAAGCACCAAGATGAATTACTGCAGAAACTTTAAACGGAAATTTACGTTGTAAAACCAATCCCATAAAATCATCTTTGTGAAAAAAGTCCGCGAACTTTAGTCCGTTAAGGTTTTTCCACTTCTCTTCTTTGCCCAATTCATCAACAACTATAATTTTATCCTTACCCAATCGGTTTAATTTCCATACAAGAGCACTGCCGATAAAACCCGCGCCGCCGGTAACAACTATCATTATCTTCTCATTTATTTATTATATTTGAACGAAAATATATCACTATTAAAAATGAAATAAAATAGAACCCCGGTTATACTGATCTGTTTCGTTCATGCTTTTCCCAATAGAACAATTATCATCAAGTTCCGGGTTACTGAAAGAATCCTTATATGAATAATTTTGAATTACTTACAAAAATTTTATCAGAAAGAATTTTACTCCTCGATGGCTCGATGGGCGTTTTTATTCAGCGCTACAAATTTACCGAAGAGGAATTCAGAGGCGAGAGATTTAAAGATCATCCGGCTGATCTTAAAGGTAACAACGATATTTTAGTTCTGACAAAACCGGAAGTTATTAAAGGAATTCATTTAGCATATCTTGAAGCCGGTTCGGATATAATTGAAACAAATACATTTAACGGCACTGCAATTTCTCAATCGGATTACAAAACCGAGCATTTGGTTTATGAAATAAATTTTGAAGCCGCGCGGATTGCGAAAGAAGTTGTTAACGAGTTTGTGAAGAAAAATCCGGAGAAGCCGCGTTTTGTTGCAGGATCGCTCGGACCGACAAATAAAACACTATCATTATCACCCGATGTGAACGATCCCGGATACCGTTCAATTACATTTGATCAAATGGCTGCAGCATTTAAGGAACAGGCGCGCGGGTTGATTGACGGCGGAGCCGATATTTTATTGGTCGAAACGATGATTGACACATTAAACGCAAAAGCCGCTCTCTACGGAATAATGGAATTATGCGATGAGATTGGGAATCAAATACCAATAATGATTTCCGGTTCAATTATTGATTTGAGCGGAAGAACTTTATCCGGACAGAACACAGAAGCATTTTGGAATTCAATCTCTCACACAAAAAATTTATTAAGTGTTGGTTTGAATTGCTCTCTTGGACCAAAACAGATGCGCGCATTTATACAAGAACTTTCGCAGAAGGCAAACGTGTTTGTAAGTTTATATCCTAATGCCGGATTGCCAAATGAGTTCGGCGGATATGATGAATCGCCGGAAACAATGGCAAAAGTTTTAGAAGAATATGCCCGAGACGGATTTTTCAATATTGTAGGCGGTTGTTGCGGAACCACTCCCGACCATATAAAAAGATTTGCAGAGATCACTAAAAAGTATCCCCCGAGAAAAATTCCGGAGATAAAAAAATATTTGAGATTGAGTGGACTTGAACCGCTAACATTTCGCCCGGACATGAATTTTGTAAATATCGGCGAACGCACAAATGTTACCGGGTCCCGCAAGTTCGCACGACTCATCAAAGAAAATAAATTTGAAGAAGCATTATCTGTTGCTAAAGAACAAGTTGAAAACGGCGCTCAAGTTTTAGATATAAATATGGATGAAGGTTTGATCAACAGTGAAGAGGCGATGACGAAATTCTTGCAATTGCTTTCTGTTGAACCTGATATCGCGCGCGTTCCAATAATGCTTGATTCATCCAAATGGAGTGTAATTGAAGCGGGATTAAAATGTTTGCAAGGAAAAGGAATTGTTAATTCAATCTCCATGAAAGAAGGCGAAGAAATTTTTAAAGAGCACGCGCGTAAAGTCTTACGTTACGGCGCAGCAGTAATTGTTATGGCTTTTGATGAACATGGACAGGCAGATACATTCGAAAGAAAAACAAAAATTTGTGAACGTGCTTATAAAATCTTAACAGAGGAAGTCGGCTTCCCGCCTCAAGATATTATTTTCGATCCAAACATCTTCGCGATTGCAACCGGAATCGAAGAACACAATCAATATGCAATTAATTATATCGAAGCGGTAAAATGGATTAAGAAAAATCTTCCGTTTGCAAAAGTTAGCGGAGGCGTAAGCAATATCTCATTCGCGTTCCGTGGAAATGATAAAGTTAGAGAAGCGATGCACTCCGCATTTCTCTATCATGCCATCGAAGCCGGAATGGATATGGGAATTGTAAACGCCGGACAGCTTGCTGTCTACGAGGATATTCCGAAAGATCTGCTGGAACATGTTGAAGATGTTTTACTCAACCGCCGGTCCGATGCAACTGAAAGGTTAGTTGAGTTCGCGAATACCTTATCTCAAGAAATAAAAAGTGAGAAGATAGAAGATGAATGGCGAAGTGGAACGGTAGAAGAAAGATTGAAGCATGCGTTAATCAAAGGAATAGTTGAATTCATTGATCCGGATATAGAAGAAGCCCGGCAAAAATATTCTCAACCGTTGGAGGTGATAGAAGGACCGCTGATGAGTGCAATGAATATAGTCGGCGATCTATTCGGATCCGGAAAAATGTTTTTACCGCAAGTAGTAAAGAGCGCACGCGTTATGAAGAAAGCCGTCGCCTATCTCATTCCGTTCATCGAGGCAGAAAAAGAGAAGAGCGGCGATACAACCGCCAAAGGGAAAATTTTATTAGCAACTGTGAAGGGAGATGTTCACGATATCGGGAAAAATATTGTCGGTGTTGTGCTCGGCTGTAATAACTATGATGTGATTGATCTTGGTGTTATGGTGCCATCGGATAAAATTCTTTCAACCGCGGTGGATAAGAATGTTGATGTTATTGGTTTGAGCGGGCTTATCACTCCATCACTCGATGAGATGGTTCATATTGCCAAAGAGATGGAGCGGATGAAAATTAATTTACCTCTTCTCATCGGAGGCGCTACAACTTCGCGTCTTCATACAGCCGTAAAAATAGCGCCGGAATTCAGCGGTATTATAATTCATGTGCTGGATGCCTCCAAAAGTGTCGGTGTTGTAAGTAACCTTCTCAATAAAGAATCAAAAGAAAATTTTACTGACGGAATAAAAGAAGAATACAAAAAATTAAAATCGGATCACTCAAATAGAAGAACTGAAAAAGAGTATCTTACAATCGAACAGGCGCGAGCAAATAAACTTAATATTGATTTCTCAAACTACTCGGTCAAAGCACCGGAAAAATTTGAGCCCACTGTTCTACGAGATTTTCCGCTCGAAGAGATCAGAAAATTTATTGACTGGACCCCATTCTTTACAACCTGGGAATTGAAAGGACGATATCCTGAAATTTTTAAAAACAAAGATTACGGAAGGGAAGCTAAAAAGATTTTTAATGATGCCAACAAACTGTTAGATAAAATAATTTCAGAAAAACTATTAACTGCAAATGGAGTCTTTCGTATAGTACCTGTTAACTCTTCGGATGATGATATTGAAATCTATTCCGATGAATCAAGAAAAGGAATTCTTGCTCTTCTGCATACAATTCGCCAGCAGATAATTAAGTCTGCCGGAATTCCAAATGTTGCTCTTGCAGATTTTATTTCGCCTAAAGAGAGCGGGATTAAAGATTATATCGGAATGTTTGCCGTAACAACCGGTATCGGAATTGAAAAGATCGTTTCGCAATTTCAAAAAGATAACGATGATTATAATTCAATAATGACAAAAGCAGTAGCAGACCGTCTTGCCGAAGCATTTACTGAATTGCTTCATCAAAAAATTAGAAAAGAATATTGGGGTTATGCTGATAATGAAAAGTTCTCAAATGAAGATTTGATTGCTGAGAAGTATTATGGAATTCGTCCCGCGCCGGGTTATCCTGCGCAACCCGATCATACGGAAAAATTAACAATCTGGAAATTGCTGGACGCTGAGAAGAATACATCAATTTCTCTTACAGAAAGTTTGGCTATGTACCCTGCTGCATCTGTATGCGGATTGTACTTCGCACATCCGGAATCAAAGTATTTCACTGTCGGCAAGATCGGCAAAGATCAGGTTGACGATTACCGCAAGCGTAAAGGTATCAGCATGAAGGAAGTCGAGAAATGGCTTCGTCCAATATTGAATTATGATGAAGGAGAGTAGCAATTTCCATTTCAGTGTACAGTAGAAGTATTATGGGGATAAAGGTGCCAGTTGCCGAATTATAGTTTTTTATTGAATGATTTTTTGATTAATTTCATCCACCAAAAATGTAAACGAACCAATATTTTTCAATGAGTTCACGCGAGCAGAAAGATTATTTTGCAATCTTAAAACGGTACGAACGCAAATTTGACGGGCGCGAGCTTGACGATTACAAAATGCTTCTCAAACGGCACAAAGATGATGAAGATCTTGATAAATTATCCATGCAGAGACTCAAAAACTTATATGAAAAATATCATGTTAATAGAGAGAGAAAAAATTACGATCAATTCTTTAATCAATCCTCACAAACTAATTCCGAAGATCATTCTTCATAATTGAAATTTTTTTGGTGAAATAATGAGTGACAAAGTTTTACACAGAATATTTGCAGCATTAGTTTTTCTAATTACTGCGCTGACATATTTAGCAACAGTTCAGCCGGGGCTGTCATTTTGGGATTGCGGTGAGTTTACAGCATCTGCTTATTTAATGCAAGTTCCACATCCGCCCGGAACACCATTCTTTCTAATACTTGGAAGAATTTTTACAATGATTCCGTTTGCCGAAAGTATTGGTTTTAGGATGAACATGATCTCGGTTCTATCAACTGCATTCTCTGTTTTATTTTTATACTTGATTGCTGTTAAAGTGATTCAGAATTATAGAAAGAAAGAAATAACAAGTTTGTTCGATAATGTTACGATCTACATATCCGCTGCTATTGGCGCACTTTCGTTTGCATTCAGCGATACCGTATGGTTTAATGGTGTTGAATCCGAAGTTTATGCGAACTCAACTTTTTTTATAGCGTTTGTAATTTGGCTGATGGTCGTTTGGAATGAAAAAGCTGATGAACCCGACAACGAAAAATATTTAATCTTTATTTTTTATCTCATCGGTTTATCTACCGGTGTTCACCTAATGTCTGCCCTTGCTATTGTTCCGGTTGTAATGGCAATCTATTTTAGGAAATATGCAACCGATGAAGTTATTCTGAAAAAAACCGCACTCTATTTTGTTGCTCATTCTGTAATTATTCTTGTAATTGCGGCTTTATTGTGGGCTTCGCAAACAGGTGATACACCTCCTTCTCCGGATGAGTTCGGAGCGGTTGATTCACGCTTCTTAATGATTTTAGTTGCAGTCAGTTTAATTTTTATGGGCGCTACTTATAAAAAAATATTTCAAAGAAATTCTTTTTACATGCCAATTATTTTTGGAGGAATTGCCCTTGTTGCTATTTATCCGGGTCTTGTTAAATATCTTCCAAAATTGGTTACAATTATTTCCAAAAATGATTTCACTCTAAATATTATTACTGTATTTGTAATTCTGGGAGTTATTGGATTTGGAATATACTGGACTGCAAAGAACAAGAAAGCAACAGCAAATCTGGTTTTAAAGTGTGCACTCTTTGCAATAATCGGTTCTACAACTGTTGCAATGATTATCATCCGTGCAAACCAGGAACCGCCAATTAATATGAACAGCCCTAAAACTATGAGTGAATTAAACTCATATATCAACCGTGAACAATACGGTGACTTCCCAACATTCAAGAGAAGATTTTCCAACGAATCGCATCAACTAAAAATTTATACGGATTATTCAAGCGATCTTGATTTCTTATGGCGTTACCAGTTGAATCACATGTTCAACCGTTATTTATTCTGGAATTATATCGGAAGGACTTCAACTTATGAAGACAGCGGTATTGAATGGAGCGATCTGTGGGGTATTCCATTTTTCATTGGGTTATTCGGTGTGTATTTTCATTTCAAAAAAGATTGGAAGATGGCATCAGTCTTTATTGCGATGTTTATCTTTCTCGGTTACCTGACAGCTTTTTATCAGAATCAGCAGGAACCTCAACCGCGTGAACGTGATTATTTCTATGTCGGAGCGTTTTTTGTTTACTCACTATGGATAGCATTAGGTATGCGCGGAATAATTGAACTGCTTCAAGATAAATTCAAAGAACGCACTGCATTGAAACCTATAATAGCTGGAGTTCTCTTTCTTGGAATTGTAGGTGTACCTGTTAATATGGCTCATGCAAATTGGTTTGAACACGATAGATCTAGAAATTATGTGCCCTGGGATTACGCATACAATCTTCTTCAAAGCGTTGAACCAAACGCCGTGTTATTTACAAACGGCGATAACGATACTTTTCCTCTCTGGTTTTTACAAGATGTTGAAGGTGTCCGCCGGGATGTCCGCGTAGCGAATTTATCATTGATAAATACACCATGGTATGTTAAACAGTTAAAAGATACTTCCCCCTTCGGTGCACAAAAAGTTAAAATGAGTTTTACAGATGAAGAAATTGACCAGCTCGGTCTTCAGAGGTGGGAACCTACAGAAATGTCGATTCCCGTTCCTTCCAGCATTATGAATAAATGGAATATTACCGATAGCGCAACTGTTAAAGATGGAAAGATTAAATGGACTATGCAAAATACCGGACAGTCTGGCGATGTAAAATTTATTCGCGGACAAGATTTGGTTGCATTGGATATTATTATACAGGCAAAATGGGAACGACCCATTTACTTTGCCGTAACAGTCTCTGATGATAGTCGTTTAAATCTGGACGATTATCTACGGATGGAAGGAATGGCAATGCGTCTTGTTCCTAAAAAGAATGACGACAAAAGAATTGAATACATTGACGCGAAAATACTAAGCAAACAACTTTTAGATGAACCAGAGGGATATAGTAAAGATTATCAGCCGGGGTTCAAGTTCCGCGGTTTGAATGATAAAACGATTTTCTTCGATGAGAACCATGAGCGGTTAATTCAAAATTATCGTAATGCATTTATACGTCTTGCTGTTTATTATCTCTATAAAGAGAAAGATAATGCAAAAGCTATAGATGTACTTGATGTTATGGAGAAGAAGATTCCGCGTTCAGTTGTTCCTATGGATTACAGAATTAAACATGATATTTCAAAAATCTATTTCAGCGCCGGAGCTCTAAAACAATACGAAACTTTAGCTAAAGAAGTGATTGTGGAAGCAAAAAAACAGTTGGAAATAAACCCCCGCGATTTTACAAGCTGGTATAATCCATACGATTTGCTTTTAACACATTACGAAAATTTAAAAATGTATAAAGAAGCTGTTTCTGTTCTAATGCAGTTACAAAATCTTGTTCCCGAGGATCAAAATGTTGCTCAGCTCTTAAACGAATTTAGAAAAAAAGCAGGGATGGAAGCTTCTGAAGTGCTGCCGAAACAACTTGAAAAAAAATAATTAACTATGGGGGTTGTCTCAAAAGAAATATTTAGAGTCACACTGAGCGAAGTCGAAGTGTGAGCGAAGTCGAATTTCTCATTTCTCAACTACGCCTACCTGCCGGTAGAGCGTGTTGCAGAACTTGTCATTCTGAATGAATCCGGCATTAGCCGGAGAAATGAAGAATCTCTATGCTAATAATCGCACTAATTCTAAATTTAAGTGTGAGATTCTTCGCTCGTAGACTCGCTCAGAATGACATATTCGAGTTGTGCAACAGACTCTACCGGCAGGCTCGAAATGACATTTACAACTATTGAGACAGCCTCTATATACAAATGATCCTAACGAATGAATATCCTTATAATTGCATTATCTGGCATCGGCGATGCGCTAATGTTTACACCGGCGCTTCAAAAACTTAATGATGAAGTACCGGGGGCAAATATTGATG
>JAJYXU010000075.1 GCA_021801605.1 Bacteroidota bacterium | reverse complement strand
CTGCATCCAACTCCGTTTCAAATGGGTGCTTAAATTCGAAAATTTCTATCTGTTTTGTTGAGTTATAACGTAACATTTGTGCACACTTTTTTATTGCAATTTATTAATTCCCGTGCACTTCTCCAGGGACTTTTTTCCCTAACTTATTATTTTATTTAGGAATATTAGATTTTCAGCAGACCCTAATTAATAAGAGGTATCTATTTAAGGAAGTTATAACTCAATAAATTATTCACAAATAATTTGGAGGTTTTTAGATGGAATACTTACATATCCTTGGTAGAATATTATTCGGCGGCTATTTTGTTTTTAGCGGTTTTAATCATCTAAGCAAAATGAAAATGATGACCGGATATGCTCAGAGTAAAAAAGTCCCGTTGGCAAGTCTTGCCGTTCCTTTTACGGGATTGATGTTATTGGCGGGAGGCTTAAGTTACATTTTCAATTTTCATGTTACTGCGGGTTCAATAATTCTAATTGCATTTTTACTGCCAACTACCTTTATGATGCATGCATACTGGTCTATTCAAGACCCGATGCAAAAGATGACAGAAAGGGTAAACTTCGAAAAAAATCTTGCACTCATTGGCGCCCTTATTCTATTCCTTTCACTTCGCTATACACTTGGCGTTGCGCTGTAATTTAAAATAAAAGCAGCCCGCATTATTAATTGCAGGCTGCTAACAAATCTTATAAATAAGTTACTGAGGTTATTGTGCTTCCTCAACTTCAAAATCGCCGCTATCGCGTTTGCTTTGCCAAACAGCCCATCCAATAGCAACAACACAGACGATAATAGCAATAACACCAATTACAATAGAACCTGATTGAGGTGCAACAAGACCGAAATTCAAAATCAATCCAAGTGTAAGCAAGCTTACCATGTTCATCACTTTTATTAAAGGATTGATTGCCGGTCCGGCTGTATCTTTTAGAGGATCTCCAACGGTATCGCCGGTAACAGCAGCTTTATGAGCTTCCGAACCTTTACCGCCGTAAATACCATCTTCAATCATCTTCTTCGCATTATCCCAAGCGCCGCCTGCGTTAGCCATAAATACAGCAAGAAGCTGCCCGACTAAAATCATTCCGGCTAAAAATCCGCCAAGTGCATAAGGACCTAAAAGGAATCCAACAAGCATTGGAGTCATTATTGCTAAGATGCCGGGACCAACTAATTCTTTCTGAGCAGTAACAGTACAAATGTTTACAACTCGTCCGTAATCAGGTTTCTTTGTACCAGCCCAAATTTCTTTATCGCGGAATTGAATACGGCATTCATGAACAATATAAAATGCCGCACGACCAACCGCTCTAATTAACATACTGCTGAATAAGAAAGGAACAGCGCCGCCAATTAAGAACCCGATGAAAACTACAGGATTAGCAACGGTAAGTTTTCCGGCTACTTCTAAATATTTTGGAACTGACAGCATATTTATTTTATCTTCACTACCCACAGCAATAACAGCAATAAAACTAGAGAACAATGAAACTGCAGCAATTACTGCAGAACCAATAGCAATTCCTTTTGTTTCTGCTTTTGTTGTATTGCCAACGGCATCAAGATCGGCAAGTATTTGTCTTGCTTTCTTGTAGCTGCCCGGTCTTTCTTTTTCCATTTCCTCTTTATCATAACCCATCTCACCAATACCATTTGCGTTATCGGCTACCGGCCCAAATACGTCCATCGAAATTGTATTTCCGGTAAGAGTTAACATACCAATACCTGTCATAGCAACACCGTAAGCAATAAAGAGAGGCGGTGTACCTGCATAAGTTAGAACCGACAAAAAGATTGCAACAGCAATTACTAAAATCATTGTAACTGTGCTTTCGTATCCAACTGCAAATCCTTGTATGATGTTTGTTGCATGTCCTGTTGTACAAGCTTTAGCAAGACTTTTAACTGGAGCGTGTGTTGTGTGCGTATAATAACTTGTAACTTTATTTAAACCTACGGCGAGAAAGACGCCAATTAAAGCAGTAATGGCAGGACGTAAATCAAGTCCTTGAATTCCAAAGTTAGCAAACCATGGTAAATTGTTTGGATCTACAGCCCAATAACCAAGACTCTTAAGTTCTGCTAATTTATCTACACCAAAATATTCCGGAGTAAAGTGTAAATAACTGAATCCGAGAACAAAGAATCCAACCACACTTATAACCGATCCAATCCAGAAACCGCGGTGAACACTTTTAAGTGCTGTATCCGATGTATCATTTGGACCGGCTTTAACTGTATATGTACTGATGATAGAACCAAGGACACCAATACCGCGGACAAGAAGAGGAAAGATAACTCCTTTGTGTCCGAATGTTGACATACCAAGAATCATTGCTGCAACAATTGTTACTTCATAACTTTCAAAAATATCTGCTGCCATACCGGCGCAATCACCAACATTGTCTCCAACGTTATCGGCAATTGTAGCTGCATTGCGAGGATCATCTTCAGGAATATCTTTTTCAATTTTACCAACTAAATCTGCGCCTACGTCTGCAGCTTTTGTATAGATACCTCCGCCAACACGCATGAACAAAGCTATTAATGTTCCGCCAAATCCAAATCCTAATAAAGCTTCGTAAGCGAGATCACCGAAAAGTAAAAAGATTAATGTACCGCCAAGCAGACCTAAACCATCAGTCAACATACCTGTAATAGTTCCTGTTCTGTAACCGAGCTGCATTGCTTCACCGTAGCTCCTTTTAGCTGCAGTTGCAACTTTCAAGTTACCGATTGTAGCTAAACGCATTCCAACAAAACCAACAAGAAAACTAAAAATAGAACCAATTAAAAAAGCGCCGGAACGCCCCCATTGAAATGCACTTTCGCTTCCCTGATATGTAAGGAAAAGTAAAGCTGTAATGATGAGAATTAGCGGTCCGATTTTCTTGAACTGTGCTGATAAATAAGCATTAGCACCTTCCCGAACTGCAGCAGCAATTTCCTGCATCTTCTTTGTACCGCTATCGGCTTTTTTTACCTGCTTAACTAAAAGAAGAGCATATAAAAGACCCGCAATTGCAATACCCAAAACTGTAAGCAAAGCGCCAATTTCAAGCGGAGTGTATTTAGGATCTGAAAAGAGAGAGAAAGGAACAAAGTTCTTTACCTCTTCGACAACCTGAGATGAAGATGATTGCGAAGAACCTGGCATCCAGATAAATCCGGCGGCGAAAAATATCAGCAGTGCGATAAGATAATTGCGCCGGGTTGTTCTAGAGCGGAAGAATTTTTTAAACCGATTCATAGTTTACCCGTAATTCAGTTAGAGATTAGGTTATTTAGTTGTTTAAATGTACAATTTGGATGAATAGACTTTTCCAATAGGAATTTGCGCGGAATTAACACGGTCATCTTGTAAGGTAACTTAATTTTCAGAACGGATTCTCTCTACATTGAGTTATTAAGAAATTATCTAATGAATATTAGCCTTTCATTTAAGATAAATAATTGTCTGTTCCCGGGGTCAATCTAATTCGGATATTTTCTTCTTTTCTCGGGCGGAAAAGTATGATTTTTAATCATAATTCACAAACAAAATTAAGAATGAAACCACAATAAAATTGAAAATATATTCTTGAATAAGGACAAAAAAAACAAATCTTATTTGATGCTTGATTTATTCTCTTTCTATCATCATCTTTAATATAGACTTTAACAACATTTCTTGCCAAATACTCATTCAAGAAACAAATTTCGTTCAATAAATTAGGTGGATATTAAGATGGAATATTTAAAAGAACTTACAGTTAACCGTACAATTTTCTTCGGTTTCATGAAAGAAAAATACCATGTTTTTAACAACTCCAATATTTTTTTCCGTGATATTCAGTATGCTATTAAAGGCTATTTTGAGAAAAAGAACCAACGAATTAACTATACGGATGCAGAAAAGATTGCAAAAGAATTTATTTCCCGGATGGAAAGCGATAAGCAATTAATAAAAATGTCTAATAATGCATGGAAAGTGAATTTTTCTTTTGAGAAGAGTGTTATACCTGAAGCTAATATAACCCAGAATTAAGTAAAGAAAGGATTCACAATGAGTCAGGATATCAACCTTCAGTCTTCCTTGATTTCAGAAATAGATATTACCGAGAAAGCCATTAAACAAGTAAAACGTATCAAAGAAGAAAATAATATTCCGGAAGAACATGCACTCCGGATTGGAGTTAAAGGCGGCGGGTGTTCCGGTTTGACTTACCAAATGGGCTTTGATAACAAAACAAAAGATGGCGATACTGTAATTGAAAAAGAAGGTATAAAACTTTTTGTTGATGGAAAAAGTCTGTTTTATTTATCCGGCACTGTTCTCGATTTTAGTGACGGTCTAAACGGTAAAGGATTTGTCTTCAGTAATCCCAACGCCACAAAGACTTGCGGCTGCGGTGAATCGTTTGGAGTATAAAATGGATAGAAAAAAATTTCTTGCATCACTTGGCGTATTAACAGTTGCAGGCAGTATTAAAAAAGTTGACGCGATAACAAACAAAATAAATCAATCATTAAATAGGAGTAATACAATGAGCAAATTTGAATTGATGCCGCTCCCGTATGCATTCAACGCATTGGAACCGCATATAGACGCCCGCACAATGGAAATTCATCATGATAAACATCATGCCGCTTATGTTAACAACTTTAACAAAGCCCTTGAAGGTACCGAGTTCGAAGGAAAGTCATTCGAAGATATTTTCAAAAATATTTCTAAGGCACCGGCTGCGGTTAGAAATAACGGCGGCGGCGTTTGGAATCATAATATGTTCTGGCAGGTTATGGGTCCAAATAAAGGCGGTCAGCCGTCAGGTCCTCTCGCAGATGCAATTAATAGTACATTCGGTTCGTTCGATAAATTCAAAGAATTATTTTCAACTGCAGGCGCAACACGTTTCGGTTCCGGATGGGCTTGGTTGGTTTTATCAAACGGAAAACTTGTAATCACTTCAACACCCAATCAGGATAATCCTTTAATGGATGTTGCTGAAGTCAAAGGAACACCTTTATTAGCACTTGATGTTTGGGAACATGCTTATTATCTGAATTACCAGAACCGCAGACCGGATTATATAGCATCGTGGTGGAATGTTGTTAATTGGGACGATGTTGCAAAGAGATTTGCTTCTGTAAAATAAATCTAACTCCAATTAAATTATTTTTAGCCCGCGGATTAATCTGTGGGCTTCTTTTATTCCAAAAAAAGATGCTGTCTTAAAAATCTAATTGTCATCAGCTAATAACTAAAAAGTAGCACCTGCCATTTTCATTCTATTTATTGCACGTTGAAGAGCTAACTCGGCACGAATAATATCAATATCACCCTTACCTCTACTGGCTAATCTCTCCTTAGCACGTTCATACGCTTTCTTAGCACGCTCAACATCAATTTCGTTTACTAATTCAACACTGTCTGCAAGAACAAGAACTTTATTATCCTTCACCTCAACAGTACCGCCACCGGTAGCATATTCAATTTGCTGCCCGGTTGCATCTTCAATTTTAATTTTTCCTATTTCGAGTGAACTTAGGAGCGGCGCATGATTAAATAACACCTGAAAATTTCCAAGTGTGCCGGGAACGGTTATAGATTTTACTTCTCCTTTGTATGCGCTTTTAGACGGTGTAATTATTTCTACAAAAATTTCTTTCATTATTATTTATAAGTCTCCGGCTTATTTATGAGTCTTAGACTCATTGCAAACTCTTTGCTTTTTCAACAGCTTCTTCAATAGTTCCAACATACATGAATGCCTGTTCCGGCAAGTTATCATGTTTGCCTTCAAGAATTTCTTTGAAGCTTCTAATTGTATCTTCAATCTTAACATACTTACCTGCAAATCCTGTAAACTGTTCAGCTACGTGGAACGGCTGACTTAAAAATCTCTGAATTCTTCTTGCTCTTCTTACTGTAATTTTATCTTCTTCAGAAAGTTCATCCATACCAAGAATATTTATGATGTCCTGCAAATCTTTATATGATTGAAGAATTTCTTTTACTTGTTTTGCAACTGCGTAATGTTCTTCCCCTACAATGTCGGGCTGAAGAATTCTTGATGTTGAATCAAGCGGATCAACCGCAGGATAAATACCAAGCTCCGAAATTTGACGGCTCAAAACAGTTGTAGCATCCAAGTGAGAGAATGCTGTTGCTGGTGCGGGATCTGTTAAGTCATCTGCCGGAACATATATTGCTTGAACCGATGTAATAGAACCTTTATCCGTAGATGTAATTCTTTCTTGAAGTTCACCCATTTCCGATGCAAGATTTGGCTGATAACCAACTGCAGAGGGCATACGTCCAAGCAGTGCAGAAACTTCTGAACCGGCTTGAGTAAAACGAAAAATGTTATCAATGAACAATAACACATCGCGTTCTTCTTCATCGCGGAAATATTCTGCAATCGCCAATCCGGTTAAACCGATTCTTAAACGAGCTCCGGGTGGTTCGTTCATCTGTCCAAATACGAGTGCGGTTTTAGGCAACACACCGCTTTCTTTCATTTCAAGCCAGAGATCATTTCCCTCTCTAGTTCTTTCACCTACACCTGCAAATACAGAATAACCGCCATGCTGTTTTGCAATGTTGTGAATCAATTCTTGAATGATAACTGTTTTACCAACTCCGGCACCGCCAAATAAGCCGGTCTTGCCGCCTTTAGAATATGGCTCCAACAGATCAATAACTTTTATGCCGGTCTCAAACATTTCCTGCCGTGTAGAAAGAGTATCAAACTTTGGTGCATGACGGTGAATTGCATAACGCTTATCAGATCTAATTTCGCCAAGTCCGTCAATTCCATCGCCAATTACATTGATCAATCGTCCTAAAGTTTCCGGACCGACAGGAACGGTAATTGGTTCACCGGTATCAATTGCTTTCATACCGCGTACAAGTCCGTCAGTCGAATCCATAGCAACGGTACGAACTCTATCTTCGCCAAGATGCTGCTGTGCTTCAACAATCAACACTTCATCAATACCCTCTATACTTTTTCTTGGAATTTTTATTGCATTGAAAATTGCTGGTAGGTATCCGTCCTGGAAGTCAATATCCACAACCGGACCAATTACTTGGGCAATTACGCCTTCGTTCTGAGCCATTTTTAATCCTTTTGTTTCAAAATTTTGTGGCGAAAATTATGAAAGAATGAGGTGAATTCCAAAACAATGAATTTCTGTTAATCTGAAAAAACTTTATATTGTTTTTAAGAAATACAATTCTGCAATTCCCTCAAACTTCAATATGCAATCATCGGTGGTCTTGCACTAATTGCTCATAAAATTAGAAGAACGACCAAAGATATTGATGTTAATTTACTTATCGAGTTAGAAAATATTGAACTGACCGGTAAAGAAATTATTACAAAGTTCAATCCGATTTTCTCTGATTCTATTTTTTTTCCAATCGAATTTTGTATTGCCCGTAAAACATAAAGAATCCAAAATTCAAATTGACTTTGCAGCAGGCTTATCAGAGTTTGATAAACAAGTTATAAGAAGAAGTGTTAGAAAAAAATTTGACTCCCTATAACTTCCCTTTTGTACTATCGAAGACTTAATTGTTTACAAGCTTTTTGCCGCAAGACATAAAGACTTAGCTGATTTGGAAGAGATTGCAAAAATTCATAAAGACAAATTGGACAAAACTTATTTGGACACCGTACTTGATGAATTTAGCAAACTGGAAAGAAATGATATGATTTCTAATTTTCAAAATTTCTTTTTGTAAAAAACTCCATCATTGCGGTATGATGGGTTATAAAAAAACCGCAGACTATTTCTGCAGCGATAAAAATAATCTACATTGAGACCTCTGAAAAATTAAGAATAGAACGCAGATGACACAGATTAAACGGATTAACGCAGATTTAATCCGCGAAAATCTGCCAAATCCGCGTTATCTGTGTGCTATTAAAAATGTTGCAGTCCTGTACAATTCTATTTTTCAGAGGTCTCTACATTAGTTATCTTTAAGCAACCTTCGAGGTTATAATACCGCCAACGATGTGTCAACCTCGAAGGTTGTGTTTTACAATTATCCTCCGTTAAATATCACTCTGAAAGTTGAACCAACATTTTTCTCGCTTTCAACTTCTATAATTGCATTGTTTATATCGCAATATCTTTTAGTAAGCGCTAAGCCAAGCCCGGTGCCATCATAGTTTCTGGAAAATCCATGATCTTCTTGAACGAATGGTTCAAACATTCTTGAAAGAAATTCTTTACTCATTCCTATTCCGGTATCTTTTATCTCAACCATAATATTGCCGCTACTATTTTTATCTAAAAGAATTTCTACTTTACCTTTTTTTGTATACTTGATTGCATTATCTATCAAGTTGGCAAATATCTGAGTGACGCTGTATTCATCTGCTAAAATTTTTGTTTCTTTTAACTCGCATTTGTAAATCAATTCTAGTCCTTTCTGTTTGGCTGATAGTTGATGCTCATGATACAATTTATTCAGTACTTCGAAATTAATTTCAATTTGTTTGAGAAGCGGTTTATAGCCGCTGGTTTGCAGCTCGGACACATTAAGAATAAGATCGATAGTTCTAATAATTCTTTTAGAAGCTAGATCAAGTCCGTCAAAACATTCGCAAGCGTCAGCATCCATTTTTTCACTAAATAAATCTTTAAGGTAATCTACATTACCAGCCATTACATTTAGAGGAGTTCTAATTTCGTGGGACATCTGAGCAAGGAATTCTGATTTTAATCTATCAGATTGCTCTGCTAACTCTTTAGCTAATTTCATTTTATCTTCGGCTTCTTTTCGCTGAGTCAGATCCACGTACATACTATATATACCAACTATCTTATCATTTACAATTGCAGGTACGCCAATGATTTGAACATAAACAAGTGTGCCATCCTTTTTCTTACGGTAACTTTCTTTGTTTACCTGATTGCCTTCACGTGTTTGATCTGAATAGCTCTCAGCTTCCTCTTTTAATTCAGACGGAACTATTATTTCATTTAGCGACTGTCCTTTAATTTCTTCAAGATAGTAACCGAACACATTTGAAAATGATTCGTTGATATGAACAATGTTATCTTGATCGTCTAATAAAGCAATTGCAACCGGGGAGTTGTCAAATAATTGGGCAAATTTATTTTTTTGAGAAATAATTTCTTCTTCTGCACGCTTCTGCTCGGTGATCTCCTTTGCAGTTGAGACAAAATGAGTGATATTGCCTTTTTTGTCTTTAATCGGAGTAATTGTTTTAATCTCGTAAATCAGTTCATCATCTTTTCTTTTATTAATGAATGTCTCACTAAAGACCTCGCCGGACAGAATAGTCTTCCAGAGCGTCTCATAGAACTGCGGGGGGTGAAGCCCGGATTTCAAAATACTTGGGGTTTTCCCAAGCGTTTCCTCTCTTGAGTAGCCCAAAATTTTTGTGAAAGCTTTATTAACATATTGTATAATTCCATTTGTATCAGTAATTACCACACAATCCGCCGTTTGTTCAACAGCTGTACCGATTTTGAGGAGTTCTTCCTCGGCACGTTTGCGCTCGGTAATATCTTTAATAAGAACATGCCGTGCCGGACGATCATTAAAAGTAACAGAGTGAGAGTTTATTTCGACAAAAATTATTTCCCCGTTTTTCTTAACATGCCTCCATTCTCCGGCAGAATTATATTTTTTTTTGGTTAACTCAATGTCATTCATTAAAGCGGGAATGTCTTCAGGTGGTCTTATATCTTTCAAAGTCATTGCAAGAAATTCCTCTTTTGTATAACCATAATGACTGATTGCAGCTTCATTAACTTCGAGGTATTTAAGGGTTTCCAGGTCATATATCCACATCGGCTGCGGATTTTTTGCAAACATATAACGATATCTTTCTTCGCTTTCTTTAAGCGCTTTTTGAGCATGCTGGATTGATTCTGCCATTACGTTAAATGATTTTGCTAAGAGTTCAACTTCATCACCTGTTTTTACTACAGTGCGGTGCGAGTAATCGCCATTAGCTATGCTGTCTGCAACTTTGGTAACTGCAATAATCGGTTTAGAAATTCTGCGAACAGTAAGAAAGGAAACAACGAGACTGATAAAAATGCTTAAGAAAGTTATACCAAAGATCGAGTTCGTAACATTTTCTTTTACGGCTGCAGCTTGGCGGCGATATTCTTCAACTCTCTTTGAGATTCCGTCAAAAATCTGCGTGGTTTTTCGATTAACTTCCACGCCAAAGCGATAATCCATTGTCTCCATTAACTTCCACGCTTTGGGTGACTGGCGGGGATTTGCTATCGAAAAAATCTGTGCGGAGTATACACGGATAGAGTCAAGGTCTTGTTTAATAAGTTCAATAAGCCGTTGTTCTTCATCAGTAAGTGAAAGCCGGTTGAATTCATGATAGGCGTTATCAACAACTAAATTTATACGATCGAATTCACCCTGATAATATTGCTTTTGTGTTAAAATATAGTCGTTAGCAGGCATCAATAATTGTGTAATATTAAAACGCAAATTTCCCCCGATGCCCCGCTTCACAGTTTCAAGTTGCATTTTATCAAGAGTGTCAGTAACCTTTTTGAAACCTTGATAAGTAATGCCTGCTACCACGACAATTAAAATGAACATTACGAAGAAAGGAAAAGCTATTTTGCGTCCGATTGTCATTTTCATTTGCGGTTAACTCATGAAAAAAATAAAATTTGCAAAGCTATTTTAGGTAAGTAACTTCGAAGGTCACAGTAAAAGACCTTCGAGGTTTTCATAAAAACTTGCATCAATCTTTGCTCAATGGATCCCAAACCTTAAAATTTTCTTTTGCTATTTTTAGCAATTCATAATCCGAGGATATAAAATAATCCAATGGAAGATACATATCAGCAATAATTGCTGATGCCAACTGAATTGAATCAAGTGATCTAAGATTATGTTTTGAACCGTAGCTATCTATCAGCAACAATGAAAGGTTTATCGCTGAACTATCAATTTTGACGGTATTAAAAGAATGGAAATCAATCTCAATTAAATCCAATGTCTCGCGTAAGTTCGAGAATTTAATTTCACCATTTCTATACTTACTCATCAAAGCAGAATGCAATTCAATTAATGTCAAATCGGAAACTGCAATCACAATATTTTCAGCCGAGTTACTCAAAAACCTATTTAACTTCTCAGTTCCATTTTCTTGATGATAAAGTTTCACTAATGCACTTGTATCAAGAAAGACATTCATTACTTATTTCTCTGTTCAATTACTTCATCAGATAGGCTGCTTTTAATACTCTTAGTTAATTCGCGCACTTTATTAAAAGATAGTTTTTCGTAATCAATTTTTTGAATTACGATTACTTTAACATCAGCATCCTTCGCAAAGGGTAAGTTCTGAAGAGTCAAATAGCCGTCTTTTATTTTTGTATCAATCACGTATTGGCTCATAACGGTACCTTTCTTTTGTATAATTTCTGTTGGAATGTAATCAATTAAGAAATAATTATCTATACTGATAATCTAATATGACTGCCTTTTTGACGGGTGATTTGATAACGCAACTTGGTAAGTGATTGAATCAATTGCTCTGCCGCAATATCCCTTGGGATTTTCATGCGGTAATTACTTCTTCTTTAATGTAGTGAAGACGAATAATTTTAGGCATCTCTCCTTCTTCAAAATGGCAGGCAACCGCTTCTTTAATATTTTCCTTCAAGTCGTCAAGGTTATCGGCTTCTGTAAAAATCGAGCACCCTAGCGAATGGGCTTCGTATCAGCCGTCTAAAGATTCTTCAATAATGAAAATTATTTCTATTTTCATATTTGCCTCTCTTAGGTAATCTTCTGCATTAAATCTAAGGAATTGCTAGTTCATATTCTATAAACACGCTCAAAATGAAAATATAAAAGGAGTTGGCGAGAATGATAAGATAAAGATCAAAATAGCCAGGTACCCAACTATTTTTCTTCCCGTACTTAACTCTTCAAAATGATTTACCGGCGGATGTTTTATTTTTATGAAAAAGTAGAGAATGATTGCCCAGAACAACCACCCGCTCCATCCAAAATGAACTTCTAAATTTATAAATGATTCTATAATACCCAGAACACCAAGTAAAACTAAAATGATCATAGAAATGCTTGCAATCGCTTCATGTTTTTTGCTGTTGAACATGCTGTAAATAATATGTCCTCCATCTAGTTGCCCAACCGGAATTAAATTCATAGCAGTTACAAATAAACCAAACCATCCTACGCACAAATATGGATAGTGGTAAACTTCGCTCATTGGAGGAATGAATTGTGAAGGGTTTGTAAAAATATTTCTGAGTAAAACAAAAAGAAGAGAGTTGCCAAACTCTAAACCTACCATACCTTTCCCATAATCCGGAGAAAAATAATTAGGATGAATTTGCAGAATGAATTCCTGCCCTGGTAGATGTGTAAATCCATAGATCAAAACAATTACGCAAGCAATAAATCCACTTATTGGACCGGCAGCACCTATATCAAACATTGCTTTATTGTCGGGAATTTCTGATTTGGTCTTAATAACAGCGCCCATAGTTCCAAAGTTAAAAAACCCAGCGATTGGCGGAAACGGTATAAAGAAAGGAAGAGTCGCTTTTACTTTATGGAAGAGAGAAGCAAAGTAATGACCGAATTCATGAACACTTAAAATGAAAAGAATCGAGAGCGCGTATGGTAATCCTTGATATAAATCTTTCATTTGATAAGGACCCGTTTTTCCTGTTGTCCATTCTATACCGGCTATTAATGTTGTAATGAATGTAACAATGAAGAGCCCAATATGCAGAAGATAATTGTGCTTAAATTTATTTTTGAATGATGCCGGTGTGTAAGTATCGAATTTATCTTCAGGCATTTTATAGATCCAGATTTATACCGAGGGCTGAATACTCTCGTCTGAGATTGTAATACTCGCCGTTTATATCAAAGCCATTGTAATATTGATAATATAACCTTAGCCCCTTTCCTTCAATCTTCCCAAATTTGAAGCCAATATTTAGAGCGAAGTTTCTTTTATTATCTCTTGTTCTCATTTTACCATCAGCAGCGATATATGGAGATAAACGATAACTTATAAGATCTTTCATGAAATATTCTACACCGGTTTGTAAATTCGCTCTTCCAATTCCCGCCGGATCAACATGGAAAAGATATGTTCCACCAACATAAACTCTTAAGTTGTAGAATTTATAAAATCCTATTAGCTCAACAAATTCACGACTATAAACTTGCGGGTTCATACCATCTTTCCATTGATCGAGAACTCCATCAAAATGTCCGTCAACAAAATGAGCACTAATATGGCTCAATCTCACTCGTCCGCCGAAAGAATAATTATGAACACTAGTTTTAAATCCTAAGTTGATTCCAAACATGTAATCAACCGCATCAACCGGGAAATGGAAATTATCTTCCTTCTTCAAAAGCGTCCATGTAAAGAGATCCGCTCCTATAGAAAATATTTTACCATCGTGTTTGATCCTTATTAGATCCATTGAGTTCCCGATATTCATCCACAGCTGGTTACTATTCATTTTGAATATAAAACCCAGTCTCGGTTCCAATTGGTTTGCGGTAAAAGGATGAATGGTCAAATCGTTAGGGAAAAACTCATATTCTGTTTCGGTTACAGTCTGAGCTTGATTGACGACTGGTACCATTAATAATACAAATATCAGATAATATTTTTTCATAATATTCCGATCATCATTTAAAATGTTCTTCCCTTCCATTTAACTTTTCTATTTGGCAGAACTATAAATGGAAGTACAAGTACATATATTATAAAATAGATTTCGAAAGCAATGAAATGTGAAAATTTCATTCTGAGTTTTAATTTATTGAAAACCGGTTTAACAAAAAAGTAATCTACACAAATTTTGAAGATACTTAAATATAGAGCCGCGAGTGAGAAAAAGAAAGGAAGCAGCAGCATTGCCGCATGTACAATATATCCCCACGCCATTACCGAGTAACCTATCAGGTCACTTTTCATTCCGCCAACACCCCAGCGTTTCTTCTGCCAATATAGCGTTTTCCAATTAGGGCATACTTTAGAAGTTACCAACGCATTCTCATCAAGAGGATAAATAATTTTATACTTCTTCAAACTATATATTGCCATCAATAGATTGAAATCTTCGGTGACAGAAAAAGGTAAACCTTCATAACCTCCAATTTCAAGATATACACTTTTCATGTAAGACATATTATTGCCGATACAGCTCAACGGTTTGCCCAGATTAATTGTTCCGGCAGCAACGGTAAGAAGATAGACAAAGTCTATTGCCTGCATACCGGCAAATGCGTTATAGTTTTCTTGAGTTGTAAATCCGCCAACAAACCCAACATCATCTTTATAATACGATGCAATCGTCTTTGCCCAATTAGGCGAGACTATACAATCAGCATCTGTAGTTAAAATTATTTCTCCAGAAGATATTTTGATTGCGTTCGCAAGCGCATTTGTCTTCCCTTTAAGCGAACCAATAAAACCTTCCGGAGATAAAGATTTGAATTTCGGTTTATCTTTAATGAACGATGAAATGATCTCGCCAGTAGAATCGCTTGAGTGATCATTTACAATGATTATTTCAAGTTTGCCTTCCGGGTAGACCAGATTGTTCAATGACTGCATACAACCAAGAATATTCTCTTCTTCATCACGAGCTGCCACTACAACGGTTATAGCTGGAAGTTCTTCATCTAAAAGTTGATAATACTTCTTTCCGGCTCCGATAGTGAAAATAAAAAGCTGAATGAAGTAAAATGAAACACCAATTAAGAAAATGATTTCGAACATTTTTCTCTATTCAGATAATAATTCAAAATTACAGCCATAAGTTAAAGCGAAAAATTTATATTGCACAAAGAAAATTAATAATTAATGAAAAGTTGATGGTAAATCCCCAACCATTAAAAAGATTTGGGCAGAATTATCTGGTTGATAAAAATATCATCTTGAAAATTGTTTCTGAATTTGCACCGGATAGCAACGACGTAGTTATCGAGATTGGACCCGGAAGAGGATCTCTCACCGCCGAGTTGAATAATAAAGTAAAAAAACTTTATGCCGTAGAGATTGATAAACGCGTAGTTGAAAGTTTAGCGTTAAGTTTTCCCTCGGTGCACGTGATAAATCATGATTTCATAAAGTTAGACCTAAATAAATTCTCGGATGAAAAGCCGCTCCGTATAATCGGTAACATTCCATATAATATAACTTCGCCAATTCTTTTTAAGTTGATTGAGAACCGTCCTTTGGTGAAGGATGCAATGATGATGGTCCAGTTTGAGGTTGCTAAACGAATTACTGCCGAAGAAAAAAGTGATGATTACGGAATACTCGGCGTTCTGCTCAATTTTTTCGCTGATACAAAAATATGTTTTAAGATTTCCCCCAATGTGTTCTATCCCAAACCAAAAGTCGATTCGGCAATCATTCATCTTAACTTTTCAAAACAGTTGCCGCTCGATCTTGATTTCAAATTGTTTATTCAAGTAGTAAAAGCAGCTTTCGGCAACAGACGGAAGAAATTAAAAAATTCTCTCGGCAACAGTATCTTTGCAAATGTTAAGATTGATTCGAATGAATTTGATACATCTCGCCGTGCCGAAGAATTAACCATTATTGAATTTGTCGAGTTGACACGAATAATCCAGAGACTCATGATTGCCGACAAAGATCATAACTAAAGCGGCAACATAAGCATCAGATTATTCCCTCATCAACTTTTTGGATCGTCTCTGCGATAAGAGAAAAATATCGATCAAGTGAGCAGTTTGCATCTTCGCGAAGATAGCAGTTTCCGTTCTCCTGGGCACGGCATTCGATGCAAACAGTTTCTCTTAATTTATTGTGCAACTCTTTAAGATCATCAGAACCGGTATTGTGCACTACATGAATAATTTGCGGAAGGAACAATTCAACTGCGCAAGATTCTTTTTCATTTAATGTGCAACCGCCTTTTTCATTAGAGTCAACGCAGATTGCACACACATTTTGTTTTAATGCTTTAAGATATTTATCCATAAATTTGTCCCGTCAATTCGATAGAAAAATTAACAATAAGATACTTAAGATGGAAGGCACAAATAAAAAAACGCAAGTAAGAAGAATTTTTGATTCAATCTCGCACCGTTATGATTTCTTGAATCATTTTCTGAGTGCGGGCGTTGATTTCTATTGGCGTAAGAAGGCAATCCAGCTTTCCGAGATGTCGCACAAGACAAAATTATTAGATATTGCATGCGGAACCGGAGATTTTGCAATCACAGCAAAAAAATTTGGCGTCGAAAAAATCATTGGCGCGGACCTTTCGTTCAATATGCTTTCTTTGTTTAACAAAAAAGTTGATTGGATAAATGGGAAAGTTGTTGAAACAGTCGCAGAACATTTGCCATTCAAAGATGAATCTTTTACGAACATCACTGTGGCGTTTGGTGTGCGCAACTTTTACGATATCCCCCAAGCATTCAGATCATTCAATCGAATTCTTTCCGACAACGGCAAAGTGACTATATTGGAGTTTCGTCTTCCATCCAATCCCCTTGTTAGGAATTTTTATCTTTTCTACTTTAATAGTGTCCTTCCTTTTATCGGGAAAATTGTTTCTAAGGATAACGAAGCATACACTTATCTGCCTGAGTCGGTCGGTGAGTTTGATAAGAAAGTTGATCTGGCAGCACTGTTTAAGGAATGCGGATTTGCAAAAGTTGAAAAGCATTCTCTTACTTTCGGGTTAACACAGGTAGTTATCGCTGAAAAATAAAAAAGCCAGAGGTTACTCTGGCTTAGCACTAAGAAATAATTATTCTATTTGTACTTTTTCTCAATCTCCTCAATTTTATTGTTTTTATAATCGGAGACACCTACCATTAAACCGGCTGTTGTAATAACCGCGCCCGCTATCTGGTAACCTGTAACATTCTGACCAAATAAGAACATTACAAATGGAATAATTGCCAGATAAACATTTGTATACGGAACCCAGAAATGGGCAGAGAAGCGCGCCAGCTTGAAAAATCCAAAACTGTAGACATAACCGGTCAATCCTGCAAGCACGACAAATAAAATCGGCCACCAGTTCTTAGGTAATATAGTTCCTTGAAATAGAGAAAAGAATCTGTGATACTCAGTAGTAGCAAATATTTTTTTAATGTTTTCTTGAGTGATACCTGCAAGATCTTTCTTAAGAATAAATTGCCTATCTTTTTCAACATAACAGTTTAGAATATATTCTTTCTGCTCATTAGTAATTTTCGGGAATACTCTCGTTTCCATTATATTAGCATTTAACTGATCCGGAATATTTACGTTCATCAAATCGCCAATAAATGGAATTATGAATAGTGCGGATGTAATGAAGATCATTTTCCAGATTTCACGCCATGCTACAAGCGCGTTTGGACCAACTCCCTTGAATGCAGTTTGAACTGTTTTGTTATTGAGAATCTGCTGCGAGAAAAGACATAAGTTAATTATAATTATCCAGATAATGGCAGATCCGTCAAGAACCGATTTCGGGTCTACAACTCCTCCTAAAATACGTGGAAGATATGGAATAGATAAACCGGTTATAACTAATAAAATTCCTATCCAGTGCGCTTTTCTGATTGGTGCGTTAAATAATATTTTTCCAAAAAATGGAAGCAGTGCCAGGTAAACATTTACATATGGAGCGAATAAATGTGGTGAATAATATCTTGGCAAATAAAAGAAACCAATATTTTCTATAACTCCGGTGAATGCACAAATCGCGATCGTAATCATTGAAATAGCACCCGGCCACAAATATTTCATTTTCTTTCCGCGAAATACTTCAACCGTAACGGCAATTAATGCCCAGGCAAGTTTTGATAGCTCCCGCCACCATGTCATCACTCCGGGTGAAACACCTACCGGCTGGTTGCCAACAAATTTTTGTTGATTGCCCATCCAGTTAAGAATGTATTGTCCGCCGAGAGCTCCGTTAATAATTGATAACCAAACAATTAGTATTAACCATTCCATTGAACAGTTGCCTCTATTTACATAATGAATTTACAAATCAATTCTACAAATGAATATAAAAATCTATATCTAGATTTTGAATACTAATCGTGCGACATCAACTTTTTTTTAAGAACAGTAAAGGACTTAGCACGGTGGCTAATTCTATTTTTTAAGTCGAAGTCTAATTCCGAAATTGTTTTTTCGTAACCGTCCGGAATGAAGATCGGATCGTAACCGAAACCATTTGTACCACGCTGTTCTTTAATGATCTTCCCGGGTAATTCTCCAATTGCTTCAATTTCGTTTTTACCGTCATAATACACTGCATAACTGATGAACTTAGCAAAGTGAGGTTCCGGAAAATCTTTTAACTCTTCAATCACTTTAAGATTATTATCCTCGTATGTACAGTTCTCACCGCTGTAACGTGCGGAATACACACCCGGTCTTCCATTTAATTGTTCTATTGATAAACCGGAGTCATCTGCCACAACTGGTTCTTGGTAAATATCATAAACGGCTTTTGCCTTGATGAAAGCATTCTCGCGGAAAGTCGTTCCGTGTTCTTCAATATCAATGTTGTTGCCAAGATCGTAGAGAGAAATTATTTCAATTGGTGAATTTGCAAAGATTGCTTTTACCTCTGTTGCTTTACCTTTATTCTGTGTAGCAAATATTATTTTCATAATCATCAATGTTTTAGCTCTGTGGTTCTCAGTGACTTCTTTGTGTTGCTCTGTGAAAGAAAAACATTACACGAAGTTCCACAGAATTTGCACTGAGATACACAGAGAAAAATCAACACCTTTTTATTAATTGATTTAATTCTTTTTTACCATTCTTAATCAATTCATCCTCATCAAACATCAGACATCTTCCATCATCCATCACTAATTCCCCATCAATCATAACTACTTTAACATTTTCTTTTGAAGCTGAATAGACAATACTGGAATAAACATTGTCGTTATCAAGCTGCAAAGGTTGATCTGCTTTTTCAAGATCGAGTAAAACAAGATCTGCTTTTTTACCGGTTTCTATACTTCCGACTTCATTTTCAATATGTAGCGCTTTAGCGCCTTCAATTGTAGCGAGACGAAAGACGGTTAACGCATCCATAGCAGTCGGTCCATGAATTGGTTTTTGGATCAATGCTGCATGACGCATTTCATTGAATGCGCTTAAGCTATTATTGCAAGGCGCACCATCAGCACCTAAAGAAACTGAAATTCCTTCTTTGATGTAATGCGGAACGTTAGCAATACCGGAACCGAGTTTAAGATTCGAAGAAGGACAATGAGCAACACGAACAGAATTCTTTTTAAGTGTTTTCACCTCTTTATCATTTAGGTGAATGCAATGCGCTAGAACTGTATGCGAGTAAAGAATTCCAATAGAATCAAAATATTCGACATTTTCTTTACCGGTCATTTTTCTAACAGTTTCTACTTCAGCTTTATTTTCAGAAGAATGAGTATGAAAAAGTGAACCCGGAAAATCTTTTGTCATCTCTTTAGTTTCAATCAACAACTTTTCGGAACAGGAAAGAACAAAGCGCGGTGCAAATCCGAATTTCACTTTACCATTATTACTATCATGAAATGACTTTGCCCAATCATAAGTTGATTTTAAATTCCAATCGGTTGTTTCGCAAAATTCAGGATACAATTCATTCCGGTCCATCATACAATTACCGGCAAATGCGCGCAAACCGGATGAGATCAATTCTTCAAAAATAATTTCTTGATGTCGCAGCGTGCCCATATCTAAAAAAGTTGTTGTACCGCCTGTTATCAAATCATTTAAACCGAGGCGGACAGAAGCACGTAAAGAATTTTTTGTATGTGAATTTTCATAAGGGAAAATTTTTTTTTGTAGCCAATCGAACAACTCCAGATCATCGGCAAATCCTCTGAATAAAGTTTGACATAGATGTATATGTGTTTGAATGAATCCAGGTATCAGAGTGTAATTTTGATAATTAAGAATTTCTCCATCATACTCAGAAATATTTTCATCTTTGAGTGGAACGATTCTTTCAATCTTTCCATCTACTATTTCAACCGCATGGTTAAGCAGAATTGTATTGTTCGGATCAACTGTAACAATCCGGTGTGGTATTATCAGCTTATTTTTCATTTATATTTCTCTCGGCAAATATTTCATCCATTTTTTCTACAGCGTAGCGTAAATGAGGAATTACAATCGAACCTCCGACAATTAACGCCACGTTAAATGTTTCATAAAGTTCTTGTTGTGTAGCTCCTTCTTGAATTGCCCGGTCAATGTGGTAAAGTATACAATCATTACAGCGCAATACCATAGAGGAAGAAAGTCCCATTAATTCTTTAGTCTTTGAATTCAGCGCGCCGTCTATATATGCTTTATTATCGAGTGCGAAAAATTTATTAAAATCTCTAAAACCGGAATTGAGAATTCTTTCATTCATTTCTGTTCGATAGGTCCTAAATTCGTTTACATTGGATTTCATAAAATCTCCTAATTTCTATTGAGTTCTTTTTTTAAAAATTTTCCTGTTAAACTTTTTTTATTTAGAGCAACAGCTTCTGGTGTTCCTGTTGCCACTATCTCTCCGCCGTATTCACCGCCCCCAGGACCAAGATCTACCACAAAGTCTGCAACTTTAATTACATCCAAATTATGTTCAATTACAATTACGGTATTCCCTTTATCAACAAGTTTGTTCAGAACATTAAGAAGAATATTCACGTCTTCAAAATGAAGGCCTGTTGTCGGTTCATCTAAGATATAAATTGTTTTTCCCGTTTGCACTTTGCTTAGTTCCGTTGCAAGTTTAACGCGCTGCGCCTCTCCGCCTGAAAGCGTTGTTGCCTGCTGCCCGAGTTTAATGTATCCAAGTCCAACATCACTTAACGCTTTTATTTTTCTATTAAGAGCCGGCAGATCTTCAAAAAAACCTACGGCGTCTTCAACAGTCATATCTAAAACTTCGGAAATTGATTTTGTCTTGTAAAGAATTTCAAGTGTTTCCCTATTATATCTTTTGCCGTTACAGACTTCGCACAATACATAAACATTAGGCAAGAAGTTCATCTCAATTTTTTTTAGTCCATCACCCTGGCATTCCTCGCATCTACCGCCGGATACATTGAAGCTGAATCTTCCAGCTTTGTAACCACGCATTTTTGATTCAGGAAGCTGTGCGAAGAGATCACGGATGTGAGTAAATAATCCGGTATAGGTTGCAGGATTTGAGCGGGGAGTTCTGCCTATAGGTGATTGATCAATCTCTATAACTTTGTCAATCTGTTCCAGTCCTTTAATTTCCTTAAATGAAAGCGGAACCACTTTAGAATTATATATTTTCTTTGTCAGAATTTTTACAAGCGTTTCGTTTATTAAAGAAGATTTACCGGAGCCGCTAACTCCAGTTATTGCAGTAAAACTTCCAAGAGGAATTTTCAGATCAACCGTTTTGAGATTATTCCCGCTCGCACCAATCAACTCAATGAATTTGCTGCTTCCTTTTCTTCGCTCTTCAGGTATTTCAATTTTCTTCAAATCTTTCAGATAATCGAGTGTTAATGATTTCTCTTCTTTTTTTGATTTCAAAATTTTATCAGTAAAGCCAATGATGCAAACTTCTCCGCCGTGGATGCCTGCACGCGGTCCAAGGTCGACAATGTAATCTGAGCTTTCAATAGTTTCGCGGTCATGTTCTACAACTATAACCGTGTTACCAAGATCGCGTAAATTTTTTAATGACTTAATAAGTTTGATATTATCCGCTTGATGCAGTCCAATGCTCGGTTCATCCAATACATAAAGTACTCCGGCAAGTTGGGAACCAATTTGTGTTGCCAATCTTATCCGCTGTGATTCACCGCCGGAAAGTGTTCGCGCCGAACGGTCAATAGTTAGATAATCAAGACCAACATTCAATAAAAACTCTAAGCGAGAATTAATTTCTTTTAAAATTTGATGTGCGATTATTCCTTCCCGAGATGTTAGTTTCAAGGTAGAGAAAAATTTTATTGCCCTCTCAATAGATAGTGATGTTGATTTTGCAATGTTAAGA